>DATHMS010000102.1:0-34698 GCA_035486795.1 Candidatus Sulfotelmatobacter sp.
TTTCCCAATCGACTGGCTCGATCGGGCCCACCGCAAAAACCCAGCTCAGGGCGCCGACCCAAGAGATGATCGAGGCGACTAAGAAAGGCCAATAGAACTGGCCGGTCCGGCCCAGCAGGTGTCCTGTTAGCGCGGGAGCAAAAGCACCGGCAAAGTTCCCTATAAAATTCTGCACTCCGGTCCAGCGCCCTGAGACCAGCGGTCCAGCAAGGGTTTGAGTGACGGCCCAGCAATGGGCTCCGTTTATCCCCAGGCAGACACCAGCCAGTGCCAGCGCCCAGATGAACGCAATGTCGGGTGCGACCGCAGCCGCGGCGAGAGAAGCTCCCAAGGCTGTCATGCCCAGGCCGAGCGATGCCTTACGCACCTGTGTCGCGGAGGAGCCCGCGGCGATCCACCGATCTGAAAGCTTCCCCGCAACGATCGCCGAAACCGCCGCCAGGAAAAAGATCAATCCCCCGACTCTCCCCATCTGGTTCATTGAGAGATGCCGGCCGCGGACCAGATAACTAGGCAGCCATGCCACCAGAAAGTACAGGCCGTAGTTGATGCAGATCTGTCCCAGGCAAGTGCCCCACGCCGAGCGCTCGCGGAAAATATCGAGAATGTGGACTTTATGCTCAGAGGCTGGCGCAGGAGAGGTTGTGCCGCTCGGCATCCACGCCAGCCATGGGATGAGCCACAACAGGCTTCCCAAGCCCAGCACCAGAAAAAATGGCCGCCAGCCAAAGCGGCCCACTACGGTTCCCCCTACCAGCATGCCGACCGCCGGTCCCAAAGCAAGCCCAGCCATGATCGCCGCATTTCCAAAGCCGCGGCGACTCTCAGTGAAGCAGTCGCTGCCTAAAATCTTCGAGTACGCTGGAAAAGCGATCGATTCGCCTATCCCCAGAATCACGCGAATGACGATCCAGGCGGCAAATCCATGCAATATTGCAGTTGTTGCTGTCGCCGCCGACCAGACGAAGAATCCGGCGGCAAACACCCATTTCACTTCGAAGCGATCCACCAGCCAGCCGGCGGGAATCTGCATGCAGCCATAGGTCCAGAAAAATACTGACAGCAGCTTGCCCAGTTGCCAATTCGAGAGGCCAAGCTCATCTTGTAGCAGGGGCGCTGCAATCGAAAGATTACTGCGGTCGATGTAGTTGATAAAAACCGAAAGAGCCAGCAGGAAGACGACCCGGTTCATCCCATCGGAGCGCGATGCATCGTGGGTGACGTTGTCGCTCATCGTGGCAAGCCCGACAAATGCTACATCATCCTTGTCGGTTCTTCGGAACTTATCCACTTCAGCCTGCTCGGCGCTGATGCTATGATCTTCAGCTTCAGTCCAAAGGGAAGGCCTTTAGAAATGCAAAATCTGTTTCAGCCCGAAGCTGCGGCGGAAGTGATCTCGCGTATCGACAAGCTCCAACCCACCACCCAACACCAGTGGGGCAAAATGGATGTGGCCCAGATGATGGCCCATTGTTCCGTCGGGCTCGACATGGCTTCCGGGCGCGTCGTTTTGCCTCGGTTGTTCATTGGCAGGATACTTGGCCCGTTCGTCCGCCCCGTATTTACGAACGACAAACCTCTTTCCAAGAACGCTCCGACGGACAAAAAATTTGTGATCGCCGATAAGAGAGATTTCGCTCGGGAGCAGGAACAGCTCAAGGCGCGCGTTCGGCAGTTTCACGAGGGAGGTGAAGCGCAGTGCACAAGGTATCCGCATCCCTTCTTTGGCGAATTCACCCCGCGGGAGTGGGCTATTGGGATGTACAAGCACCTCGATCATCACTTGCGACAATTCGGTGCGTAGCAGAGTCGTGCAGAGCCAAGCTCGGAGACTTCCAGCTAGCTAAATGTCGGCAGCTTCACCAGATCGTCCTGCGGCACCGATTCCAGCGGCTCGCCGGCTTTGCGCCAGGCAGTTAATCCACCGACGATCACGAACGTGTTGAATCCTTTTTCCCGCAGCAGAAGCGCCACCCGGGCGCTGGTCGCTTCGCGTGCTCAAGTGCAGTAAAGATAGATGTCCTTGTCCTTGGGAAGGTTTTTGACCTCTTGCTCAAGATTGTTGGGTTCAATTCGGATTGAGCCCTTGATCCGCGCCGACCCTCCGTCGTAGTAGCCGTGGCTGCGGACGTCGACGATGAGCACCTTGTTTCCCTCCTCCGAAGCCAGGATCGCCGCCAGTTCCTGCACTTGAATCCGCGGCACCACTCGATACATCTTGTGTTTGCGGAATTGCACTGCACGGTAGATCGCATAAGCGACGAGAGCGGCGAGCACCACGCCTTCCACCGCCAGCCCGGCTGCGTGAAACCCGCGTAAGAGGGCTGCCAGGAAATCGCGGGAAAGATATCCCACCGAAAGATAAGTGATGGAATATAACAGGGATCCAGCAAAGTCCAACCGCAGGAACTGCGAGAAGCGCATCTTCATGCTGCCCGCCAGCGGTGCCGCCATGGTGTTGACCCCGGGAATGAACTTCGCAATCACCAGAGTGGCTTTGCCGCGCTTGTAGAAGGACTCCGCAGAGCGCAGAATGCAGGTCTCCGGATTGATCGACACGCGGCACAGAAATCCCAACAGAAGCCAACCCATGTATCGTCCCAGCCAGAACTGCACGGTGTCCCCTAGCAGCAAAGCCACAATCGCGGCAAGCAGCACATACGGACCCCACAGCGCGTGCGCCGCCACCGAAGCGCCCGCTGCCACCAGAGCGATCGCGGCCGGGAAGGGAAGCCCGATCGCTTCCGCCAGCAATAGACAGAAGGTCAAGGCGTATCCGTGTCCCGCCATCAGCAAATACAGATCCATAAACACTCTTGGATAAGAAAAGTCAGGAAAGGGTTCAGGATAAACGAGCGAACACGTTTACTTCTCTCTGGCCACTACAAACTCCGGCGCCCACAGCAGCGCACGTTTGATCTCGGAATCCGGAAAGCTGCAGATCGCCTTCCGCGCCGACTCCGCATAGCGGGCCGCGCGAGCATTAGCGGCTTCCAGCGATCCGTAACGCAGCAGAATCTCCATGACTTGGGTGTGAGTCACGCCGTTGAAGGCGCGTTCGCCTAGAATTTTCTCAATCTTGCCGCGCTCCTCAGGCGTGCAACGCTCCAGCGCGTGGATCACCGCCATCGTGACCTTGCCTTCGCGTAGATCGCTCGCCACCGGCTTGCCCAGAACATCTTCGGATGCCGTCAGGTCGAGCACATCATCGACGATCTGAAAGGCCATCCCGAGATCGTGCCCATACTGACCCACAGCTTCTTCCTGCGCTGCCGTTGCCCCAGCCAGAATGGCTCCGAGCCGCATGCACACCGAAAACAGGCAAGCAGTCTTGCGATAGATCAGATCGAAATGCTCGTCGAGCGTAATCAACTGCCCCAGTTTTTCCATCTGCAGCAATTCGCCTTCGACCATCTGCTGCGTCAGCTCGATCAGCGTGTCGAGAATGCGGAAATTCCGCTCCTGCACCGCTACCTTGAAAGCCTGCATGTAGAGCCAGTCGCCCGCCAAAACGCACTTTGAATTACCCCATTGGGTATTAGCGGCGGGCCGTCCCCGGCGCGTCTTGGCTTCGTCGATAATGTCGTCGTGCACCAGCGTAGCGGTATGAATGATCTCGACCACGGCGCCCAGCCGCACCGCGCCAGTTCCTTCATAATGGAATAGTTTGGAAGAGAGAAAAAGCAGCGCCGGACGAATCCGCTTGCCGCCGCCGGCGCGCAGATACTCGCCAATCTCCGTGATCGCTTGCACTTCCGAAATCGTATCGTGCCCGAACTCGCCCTCTAGCGCCGCGAGGTCATCCCGCAGCAGGTCGAAAACTTCCTTCCCGTTAATGACGGCGGGTGCGCTCAATGATGGGCCTTCGTCTGCCTTCCCTTGCGTCCTCCGCGGCAGCCGTCTGCGTTCTCTGCGTTGAAGGTTTGTGCTTAATTCGTCCGGTAATTCGTAAACTGCAAATCAATCCCGAAGTCGTGCCCTCGCAGCATCGCGATTACTTCCTGCAGCGTGTCGCGGTCCTTGCTGCTGATCCGCACCAGGTCCCCCTGGATCGAGGCTTGCGCCTTTTTCTTGGAATCCTTTACCAGCTTCACGATCTCCCGCGCCTTTTCGATGGCGATGCCCTGTTGCATCGTGACTTTGCGCTTGGCTGTGCCGCCCGCCGCCGATTCCACCGCGCCATAGGTCAATCCCTTCAGCGACACGCCGCGCTTGACCAGCTTCTGTTGCAGGATATCGTTGACCGCCTTCAGTTTGTACTCGTCGGCGGAGTGCAGTACGATCGCGTCCTTCTCCAGTTCGATGTTCGACTTTGAATCCTTCAGATCGAAGCGCGTGTGAACTTCCTTCAAAGCCTGCTGGATGGCGTTTGACACCTCCTGCAGGTCGATCTTGCTCACGATGTCAAAAGTGTTTTCGGGCATCGGATTTCATTTCTTTCTGAAATAATGGAATCTGACTCTTGAGGGTACCAGAAGAAGCCCTTCCCGAGGAGGGTTAACCTGTAGAAACTTTGCTTTCAGCGGTTTCAGCCAATTTGAAAAAATTGTAGAAATTGCGGGACGTCTGCTGGCCAACTTCTTCCGCCGACCGCCCGAGCAACTCGCCCAGTTTCCGCGCCGTTTCCTTCACGAATGCCGGCTCGTTGCGCTTGCCGCGATGCGGCACCGGAGCCAGATACGGCGAGTCCGTCTCTATCAGCAAGCGCTCCAGTGGAACTTGAAGCGCTACATCGCGAATCTGTTGCGCCTTGGGGAAGGTCACGTTGCCCGCGAACGAAATCATGAACCCCATGTCAAGCGCGCTTTTTCCCTGCGTCCAGTTTCCCGTGAAGCAGTGCAGAATTCCACCCAGCCCTTTCGCCGCCCAATGCTCGCGAATCAGCCCGAGGCAATCGTCCCACGCATTGTCGCTCTCTTCCGACGGGCGGCAATGAATCACAATCGGTAGCTTCGCGGTTGCTGCCAGCTCCATCTGACGTGTAAAGACTTCCTTTTGCACCTCGCGCGGCGAGTGATCGTAGTAATAATCCAGGCCGATCTCACCCCAGGCGATCACTTTGGGATGCTTCGCTAGCCGCTCCATGTTCTGATATGCGTCTTCATTCGCAAGTCTGGCTTCGTGAGGATGAATGCCCAAGGTCGCATAAATGAAATCGTATTTCTCCGCCAGCCGGATTCCGCAATCCACGTCCTCAGGGCCATCGCCATTGCCGATGGCGACGATCGTCTGCACCCCAGCCTCGCGCGCGCGTGCAATTACCTGCTCGCGATCGGAGTCGAACTGCTTGCTATCAAGATGAGCGTGAGAATCAACAAACATGGTTTATGTCACAGCGCGTGTTGGGACGGGCACTCTTGCCCATCCATGCTGAGCGAAAGCTCGGCTCGGTTTTGACGTCTACTCCAGGAGAACTGACGTAGGCGCCTACTTCAACCTCGCCCCAACCGGCACATCTTCCAAAAAGCCGGCCAGCACCGGCTTCCCATCTTCAAGCGACGCCGCCACGATCATCCCATTCGATTCCATCCCCCGCAGCTTGCGTGGCGCAAGATTGGCGACGATCACGACCTTCCGACCAATCAAAGTTTCCGGCGCATACGCTTCGGCGATTCCGGCCAGCACCTGCCGCGTTTCGGTTCCAATATCAACCTCGAGGCGCAAGAGTTTGTCCGCCTTTGGCACTCTCTCAGCGACTTTTACCAGCCCCACGCGCAGCTCGATCTTGGCGAAGTCGTCGATCGAAATCTTTTCGCCGGCCGCTGAAACTGCCGGAACCGCTGCCGGAGCTGTCTGCGGCACACTCGTCAAAACTGGCGCCGCCGCCGGAGCCTCGGTCAGCATTGCTCCTTTCTGTTCCTCTTCCATCTTCTGCATCCTTTCAATCGCGCTCTTGTCGGCGCGCGGAAACACGGGTTGCACCTCGCCCAGCTTCGTGCCCAACGGTAGCTGTCCCCAAGCCAGTTCGCTCAGAGCCAGTTTCTTGATGTCTCCCAACCCCAGCTGCCACCAAATCTTCGCTGTCGCTTCCGGCATTACCGGATGCGCCAGCGCGGTAACAATGCGCAGCGCTTCGGCCGCCGTATAGAGCACCGTCGCCAAGCGCGACCTGCTGTCTTCATCCTGTCGTTCACCCAGTGCCCAAGGCTCATTCTCAACAATGTACTTATCGACCGCCGCCACCAGCGCCCACGCTGTTTCAAGCGCCCGTGAAAATTGGAACTGATCAAACAGCGCCCCAAACTCGCGGATCGTCTTCCGTGCCGCCTCGGCGACGGCATCGTCCGCGCCGGTTTTCGACGCCCCGCGCGACGGATACGGCACCTCGCCCCTGAAATAGCGGTTGATCATGGTCAGGGTGCGGCTGGCCAGATTTCCTAGCCCGTTTGCCAGATCAGAGTTATAGCGCTGCACCAAAGCATCAAAGGAAAACGATCCATCCTGCCCGAACACGACCTCGCGTAGCAGAAAGTACCGCAAGGCATCAGCGCCCAGGACGTCGAGAATCGTCTCCGTGCGCACGATGTTGCCACGCGACTTCGACATCTTGCTCTCTTCAAACAGCAACCACCCGTGGGCCACAATCGTTTTCGGCACCTCCAGACCAGCCGCCATCAGAAACGCCGGCCAGTACACACAATGGAAGCGCACAATTTCCTTCCCGATCATCTGTACATCCGCCGGCCAGAATTTCTTGAAAGCCTCCTGCGCACCCGGGTGTGAGGATCCATAGCCAATCGCCGTGATGTAGTTCGCCAGCGCATCCAGCCACACGTAAATCACGTGCTTGGGATCGTCCGGCACCGGAATGCCCCATGTAAATGTCGACCGGCTGATCGACAGGTCGCGCAGCCCCGAGCGCACAAACGAGATCACTTCGTTCCGTCGCGCCTCGGGACGAATGAACTCCGGATTCGCATAGAGCGCCAGCAGCCTCTCCTGAAACGTCGAGAGCTTGAAGAAGTAGTTATCCTCCTTCACGGTCTCGGTGATGCGCCCGCACGTTGGACAAGGGTCGCCGGGCTGTGCGCCATCGACATAAGCCTCGCAAGAAACGCAATACTGTCCCGTATAGGTGCCCTTGTAGATGTATCCATCGTCGCGAAGCTTCCGGAAAAGTGCCTGCACCCGCTTCTTGTGCCGGTCTTCGGTGGTGCGTATGAAGTCGTCGTTCGATATGCCCATCCGCTTCCACAGCTGGCGGAACTCGGCCGAAATCGTGTCAGCATACTGCTGTGGAGTTTTTCCCGCAGCCTGCGCTGCTCGTTCGATCTTCTGCCCATGCTCGTCCGTTCCGGTGAGAAAGAAGGTTTCCGCGCCCAGCAGTCGCTGCCGCCGCGCAATCGTGTCGCAAGCAATAGTGGTGTACGCGTGCCCGATATGCGGGTGCGCATTCACGTAGTAAATCGGCGTCGTGATGTAGAACTTCCTGGTCATTCTTGGTCTTTCAGGGATTCGTTCGCAAAGCCTCAGTCACGAAAGAATGTTGTCTTTCCTCACCAGCGCTAACCTGGTGAGGAACCCGCTTCCTTGCTGCGAAATCGCAGGTAGCCTTCGACTGCCTCACCCATCACTGTTTTCAGAGGCACATGATGCTCCGCCGCGATGCGCCGGCAATCCTCATATTCCGGAGCGTAGTTGGTGATCGTCCCATTCATGCTCGCGACCTTGATCCGGACCTCGCCCCACCGTGTCCCGACGCTCTCCCACCGTCGCGCCAGGGTCTGCCGTATTTCATCGCGCCGCCGCACGCCGAGCGTAGTCGTTTCCGTGAAGATCAGCTGCGCCAGCCTGCCCGCTTGTTCGGGCCTGCACAAAACCGTCAACAACATTCCCGGACGGTTTTTCTTCATCTGCACCGGCATGCCAAATGCATCCAATGCGCCTTCTTCGAGCAATCGGTCCATCACGTATCCAAAGACCTGCGGATTCAAGTCGTCGAGATTCGCTTCCAGCACCGTGATCGTCTCAGAAGCTGTCTTCGCGGCCAGAGTCGAGGCGGCTTCTCCAATGGTCAGCCGCACCACATTCGGATGCCCGGGAAAATCCCGTGACCCAGCACCATAACCCGACCTCTCAATCTTCATCTCCGGAAATGCCGCGAAGCGCGAAGCCAGCGTCTTCACGATCGCTGCGCCCGTCGGCGTCACCAACTCTGCCTGCAAGCCGGATGAATACACAGGCGCGTCTGCCAAGAGCTCCACAGTCGCTGGAGCCGGCACCGGAAACGTCCCATGCGCACACTTCACCATCCCGCCGCCCACGTTCAAGGACGAACACACAATCTCATCCACTCCCAGTGCGTCAGCCCCCACCGCGGCGCAGACGATGTCTACCATCGCATCCACCGCGCCCACTTCATGGAAATGGATGCGTTCAATGGAAGTATTATGAATCTTGGCCTCTGCTCGTCCCAGCGCCTCGAAGATGGCGATAGCAGTTTTCTTTGCCCCTTCTGGAATCGAAGCCGCAGAAATGATCTCCCGAATCTCACTCAGCCCACGTCCATGCTCATGGGAGTGTGAATGTGGCACGGGCGCTCCCGCCGGCGAACTCTCACCAGGAAGGGAATGTGAATGCCGATGAGGCTCCTGGGAATGCTGATGTTGCTCGTGCTGTTCCCATTCCTCGCGCGGCAACTCCTTCTCTCCATCGACGCGAACATCCACCTTGGTCGCGGAAATCCCGCTGCGCACCACGCGCGAAATCTCCAACTTCGCCCCCACCCCAAGTGCTGCCACGGTTTCTTCCAACACCCGGGACGGAACGCCGGCATCCACCAGTGCGCCCAGAAACATATCGCCGCTCATGCCTGAAAAGCACTCTAGGTAAGCAATGCGCATGGAAATCAAAGACTGATTTTTCATCATAGGGAAGCGTGCATCCTGCGTCAAACCAGCTTCCACCACGCGCTCTGCTAAAATCACTGTCTCCTTAAACAGCTCAGAGGAAAGCCTTGTATCGTTATCTCGAACACCGTCTAGCCCGGCGCATCCTAGAGTTCCTCCAGCTTCGCTATCCTGAAGCAAATCTGCCAAAAGTGGTCATCGAGCAACCTCCTAAGGTCGAGCTGGGCGATTTCGCCATCCCTCTTTTTCCTTTTGCCAAGCCGCTGCGCACGGCTCCGCTTAAGATTGCCGAAGCCATCCGTGCTGACATCGGACCTATCGAAGGCATTGCCGGCATGCAGGTCGCTCCTCCCGGGTACCTGAACGTAAGAATTGATCGTGTTTGGATGGCCGCTGCGGTGGCCTCCGACCACAAGCCGCCGGCCCAAATTCCCGCGGGAAAGATTCTGGTCGAGCACACCAGCATTAATCCCAACAAGGCTGCCCACATCGGCCATCTTCGCAACGCCATTCTGGGTGACACATTTGTCCGCCTGCTGCGTTATGCGGCGCGGGAAGTAGATGTTCAGAACTACATCGACAACACCGGCGTTCAAGTCGCAGATGTCGTCGTAGGTTTCACGCAGATCGAGAAGAAATCGCGCGTGGAAATCGAAGCCCTCGCCCGCCAGCCGCGCTTCGATTACTACTGCTGGGATCTCTACGCCCGGGTCTCGCAGTGGTACGAGCAGGACAAGCAAAACCTGAAAGTCCGCGCCCAGACCCTGCACGGCATTGAGGACGCCACCAGCGAAACTGCAGCCATCGCCGAGCTGATCTCGACTGCCGTCCTGCGCCGCCACCTCGAAACCATGGACCGCCTAGACATCGAATACGACTTCCTTCCCCGCGAAAGCGAAATCCTGCACCTGCACTTCTGGGATGCGGCCTTCATCAAACTGAAGAGTGCAGGTGTGCTCCTTTACGAGAATGAAGGCAAGAACAAAGGCTGCTGGATCATGCGACGTGCGGGGACCTCACGAACTACTTCCGACTCGCCGACAAACCAGATTGACGAATTGAACGCTTTGCTAACGCAAATTGGGACGAATTCGGGCCCAGGGGATATTTCCGAAGAAGACCAGAAAGTAATCGTCCGTTCCAACGGCACCGTTGGTTACGTCGGCAAAGACATCGCATACCACATGTGGAAGTTCGGCTTACTCGGCCGCGACTTCGCTTATCGAAAGTTCTACCGCTATCCCAATCAGCACGAGTGCTGGATTTCCGCCACGCATGGCGAGAAAAATCATCCTCACTTCGGCGACGTTGCCGAAATCTACAACGTGATCGATGCCCGCCAGTCCGAAGCACAAAACACGGTCATCGAAGCCCTGCGTGGATTAGGTCACAACGAGGCTGCCGACCACTACACGCATTTCTCCTACGAGATGGTAGCGCTCACCCCGCGGTGCGCCGCCGAACTCGGATACACGCTCAGCGAAGAAGATAAGACCCGCTCCTACATCGAAGTCTCTGGACGCAAAGGCTTCGGCGTGAAAGCCGACGATCTGCTCGACCGGCTGATCACCTCAGCCAAAAACGAAGTCGACTCCCGCCATCCTGAACTCGCCGACGCCGAGCGCCTGTCCATCGCGACGCAAATCGCCATCGGTGCGCTGCGTTACTTCATGCTGAAGTTCACCAAGCAGTCAGTTATTGCTTTCGATTTCAAAGAGGCCCTCAGCTTCGAAGGCGAAACCGGCCCCTATGCACAATACGCGGTAGTACGAGCCACTAGCATCTTCAGGAAAGCCGGACTAGATCCAGACAGCTTTCCGCTTGAGGTGGTGAATTTCGGGTCGCAGGTCGACCTGAACCAGAACGTCGTGGGTCAAGAACTCGCGCCACAGTCATTCACTGACATCAAGAATAGATGGGCGAGTGAAGTTGATTATGCGGCCAACCTCTCCGGCGAAACCTTCAATGAATTCTGGGCGCTGTGGCTAACCGCATCGAAGACTTCATATGTAGTCGACCAATGCATCGCCACCACGGAGCCGGCCCACTTGGCCAAGCATGTTTTCCAACTGGCACAACTTTTCAACACTTTTTATCATCGTAATCCCATCCTGAGCGAGCCGGATGAAAAGCGAAAGCATTTCCTGCTGGCCACAGTAGCGGTAGTCCGTCGTGAACTGATTCGCACGCTGGCGGTTATGGGCATCACCGTGCCGCCGGTCATGTAAAATCCGCAAGGCGTGGCGCGGCCGCCGCCGCCCGCGTACTCTTGCCCGGCAGACGCGCATGCCCGAGACGCAGAATCCCTCCACCGTTTCCCAATCGTTGTTTCATACCGCTGTTCGCGTGCTCATCACTCTGATCATTGCTGTCCTCGTCGTCGGTTTCATCTATGAAAACATCTCCGAGACCCGCGAGCGTCGCTTCCATCCCATGCCCGGACAGCTTCTCGACATCGGCGGCTACAAGATGCACATCTACTGCACCGGCCAGGGATCTCCCACAGTCATCCTCGATGCTGGCCTGGGCGATTCCTTCCTCTCTTGGCAGAAGGTGCAACCTGAGATCGCAAAGTTCACTCGCGTCTGTTCCTACGATCGCGCCGGTCTCGGCTACAGCGACTCCAGTCCACATCCCCGCACCAGCAGAGTGTTCGTCGACGAACTGCACAGGCTTCTAGAACACGCTGCTATCGTTGGCCCGGTCATTCTCGTCGGCCACTCCATGGGCGGATTCGACATTCGTCTCTACGCCAGCCTTTATCGTCACGAGGTCGGCGGCGAAGTAGCGGGCATGGTTCTCGTAGACTCTTCCCACCCCGACCAGCAACATCGCCTTCCCCCTGCGATAAACGATCTGGACTCAACCTGGCTCCGGGAGCAGGAGTTTTTCGAATTCACCATGCCCTTCGGAGTCCCTCGTCTCCTGGGATTCTGCGGCAACGACGATGCCATCCGCGCCGTCGAGTGCAACTTCCACAGCGCGCGTGAAAGCGTTGCCGAGTTGAAAGCAATTTCTGAAAGCGCCGCCCAAACCGCTGCCACTGGCTCTCTCGGCGACATGCCTCTAATCGTTCTCTCACACGATCCCGACACGCCCCAGCCCGATCTCCCCGAAGACCTGGTCAAGCCAACCAATGACGTCTGGCAACAGATGCAGCAGGAGCTAACCCATCTCTCGACCACAGGTAAGCAGGTGATTGCGAAAAACAGCGGACATTACATTCAGCTCGATCGCCCAGACATCGCGATCGAAGCCGTCCGCAATATCGTTGACCAGGCCCGTCAGACGCAGCCTGCGCCCGCACCCAAGCGTTAGGAAACGATCAGCAACCAAACCTGTTAATGTGAGCTTTTTCCCCAGCCAGTTCCACCTGTCCTGCCCTGGAGGCTGAACATGTCTTCGCTCTACAATTGCCGCGGCCGTGCCGCGCGGCTCTGTTTCTTGCTGCTGGCACTGTCGAACACGCTGATCTGGGCACAGGATTCGCCGAGTCAACCGCCCGGCCAGCAGCCTGCCCGATCCCAGCCCGTTCCTCGTCCCCGCATCGGGCTCGCTCTCAGCGGCGGCGGCGCTCGCGGCCTGGCACACATCGGTGTCTTGCAGTGGATGGAGGAAAATCACATCCCCGTTGATTCCATCGCGGGCACCAGCATGGGCGGTCTGGTCGGCGCCTTGTACGCCACAGGCCGCTCACCCGCCCAGATGCGCCAATTTGTCGAAGCCATTCATTGGGATGAAGCCGTGGCCAGCGAGCCCAGCTATCCCCAACTTTCCTATCGCCGCAAAGAGGACCGCCGCACTGACCAGATTCCAGCCCAACTCGGTCTCAAGAACGGACTGAGCGGTCCCCTCGGCTTTACCGCAGGCCAGGGCGTCGGCTTGCTTCTGGATCGCATCGCGTTCCCCTATTCCACGGTCACCAGCTTCGACGATCTGCCCATCCCTTTTCGCTGCGTTGCTACCGACATGCTCAGCGGAGATGCTGTCGTCCTCAAGGACGGCTCCCTGGCCCAGTCCTTGCGCGCGACCCTGGCCATTCCTGGCCTGTTCACGCCCGTTGAGCTCAACGGCCAGGTTCTCGCCGACGGAGGCCTGGTCGATAACATTCCAACCGATGTTGCGCGCCAGATGAACGCCGACATCGTAATCGCTGTGAACATAGGTACGCCTTTGGTCGGACGCAAGAATCTCGAAAGCATAACGAGTTTTCTTACTCAGGCAGTCGACATCATGACCCTGGGAAACGACCGCCGTGCCCTGCGTCTCGCTAACGCCCAGATCGCACCCGACCTGGGTGCATTCACCGTCCTCGACTTCTCGCACGCCGACGAGATCATCCGCCTGGGATATCAAGGCGCAGCCAAGAATGCCGCTGAGTTGCAAAAGTACGCCCTGCCGGATGACCAATGGCAGCAGTACCTTGCGCAGCGCGAAGCCCGAAAACGCAAGCCCGAAGTCTCTGCGGACCTTCTTCAAGTCTCCGGCGTGAGCGGCGACGAGCAGAAGCACCTGCAACGGCGGCTTCAGCGCTTTCTCCATCAGCCCCTCAATCTGGATCAACTCGATACGCGCCTGACCCGCATCACCGGCGACGGCCAGTTCGAGAGCCTGGGCTACGAAGGCTTCGTGCAGAACGGCGTTCCCGGATTGCGCGTCGCGGCTACCCAGAAAAACTACGGCCCACCCTTCGTCGATCTGGCGGTCAACGTCGACGGCTCCGGAGTGGCTGCCTTCGATTTTTCCGCCGGCGCCCGCGTTACGTTCATGGATGTCGAGCATCACAGCGGAGAGTGGCGTAACGACCTGCTGCTCGGCTCCAGCAACCTGGCTGCCTCCGAGTTTTACCAGCCTCTGGGCAACACCCATCTCTTTGTCGCGCCCTATGCTTTCGCTTCCAAGCTTCCCCGCAACGAGTTCACCGGCGAGACCCGCGTCGCCGTTTTCGGCGACGAGCGTGCCGGCGGCGGTTTCGATCTCGGCTATAACACCGGCCGCCGCAGCGAACTTCGCTTCGGATACGAAATCTTCAGCGGAAAACTCGCGCCCCTGATCGGGAGCGCAGGACTCTCGTCGGTGAGTGGCAGCACCGGAGAATTCCGTACCCGCTACGTGTGGGATGGCCAGGACAGTCCCGCCGTCCCCAGTCGGGGAACGCGCCTCGTTGCCAGCCTGTCGCGGGTACTGCAGAGCCCGGGTCTTATCCATCCCATCGACCAGCTCGACGTGCAAACATCAACTTTCATCCCCACGGGCCCCAAGACTTCGCTCTTTCTTGTTGCCTCGGGTGGAACCACCTTCCACGGCGCCGCGGGTCCATTCCAGGTCTTCACTCTGGGCGGAGCGTTCCACCTGGGCGCCTATCTTCCCCAGGAATTCGTCGGCAACCACTATGCCTACTCCTCGCTCGGATTCCGCCGTGAGTTCTACCACTTGCCGCAGCTCGTCGGTGGAAAAATCTACTGGGGCGGATGGTACGAGGCGGGCAGCGCGTTCAACGATCCCAACACGATTGTCGTCCGCGGCACCTTTAACCTTGGAGTCATCGCAGAAACTATCGTGGGGCCCATCGCTTTGGCGGGCAGCGTAAGCCCCACTGGAGAGTCGCGCGTGAACTTTTCCATAGGACGGTTGTTCTAGCAAGCTGCGGAGATACTCGATGTTGCACTTGATTTTGCGCCGCGCAGCACTTCAAGTTGGGCCAACCCGCTCTGTTCTCAGCAGACGGCCTTAGGCCCCAAACTGTGCAAAGGTCAGGACGTGCCCGGCTGGATCTTTCACCCCGATCTCGCGGGCGCCGTAGAAAGCCTTTCGCTCCGGCATGACCACCTTGGTGCCTTTCGTGGCCGCGATCACGTCATCCAGGCTATCGACCTCGATGTACAGGAACGTAGGCCCCTTGGCATAACCCTGGGCTGAGAATGAATTATCTTTCTCGACGCTGGCATAGCTCTGATACATCAACTCGACTCCCGCCTTTTGCAGCGAAACGAAACCGATCTTGTTGCCCTCGGGAACTTCTATTGCCACTTCGAAGCCCAATCGCTCTTTCCAGAATCGAACGCAGGGCTCGATGTCATCTACCAGCAGTACGGCCGTGATTTTCTTAACCGTCATCAGATTTCTCCTTTGCTAAGTGTCGACGTCAGAAGAGTAGGGCAGCCTCAATTCCTCCTTGCCAGGAGCCGCTAGTCTTATTTAGACTAGTTACGGTATAAGAGATTCCGAACTTCGTCAAGGAGGTTTTATGATTAGCGAAGACCGGCAGTTGAGCGACCTGGTCTCGATTGGCCCGGCGATGCTGCGCGATTTCGAACTCCTCGGTGTTCGCACCATGGCGCAGTTGGCGCGGCGTAATCCGAAGAAAATGTACGACAAGCTCTGCCAAGTCACCGGCCAAGCGCAGGACATCTGTTGCCTGGATGTGTTTCGCGCGGCGGTAGCTCAGGCGAAGGATCCGAATCTGCCGAGCGAGCAGCGTCTGTGGTGGCAGTGGAGCCGCAAGCGCAAGGCCAGCCATGCCAGCCACTAGAAAGCGCGAGCTCACCACTCCCGACCTAGTGCTTCTTAGCTTGCTGGCGGAGCGGCCACTGCACGGCTACCAGGCCAACGCAGAGCTGGAACGGCGTCAAGTACGCGATTGGGCGGGCATTTCGCGGCCACAGGTGTACTACTCGATCGAGAAGCTCGCGCGGTTCGGGCTGCTCCGAGCATACGAGGTTCGAGCATCCGAGCCTGAGTCGCCGGCAGCAGGTCCTGAACGCAGGGTCTTCCAGACAAGTGCCCAAGGCCGCGTGGCCCTGGCCCATGCCCTGGAACGCAAGGAATGGACGACGCATCGTGAGCGGCCACCATTTCTCACCTGGATCGCTCTCTCCTGGCAGGCGAGGCCCGGAGTGTTTCGCCGGCAGATCAAGCGCCGCCAGAAATTCCTGGAGAACGAATTGTCACGGGAAGAAGCGACGCTACTATCCATCAAGAAAGAAGTAGGCCACAGGTTTCATGAAGCCGTGTGGATGGTCAGCCTAGTCATCGAGCAGTTCCGTGGCGAACTGCGCTGGCTGCGGAAACTGGAGCGCGAACTCCCGAGGCGAGCTGCCGCGAAACACTCAGAGTAACCCTCCTTGTTATCGTTCGGGACAGGCTCCAGCCACCCATTATCTGGAAGGTTGTTCTGGTAAAGTTCGGGCTGTATGTCAGAATAGAGCCAGTCGAGAGATGCTCGGGAAGGGCACGGCTTTAGTCGTGCCGCACAGAGCCCGTAGACACGCGGGCTTCAGCCCCTGAGGGCCTCTACTTTCCCTCAGGGAACGTTGATCCTGATCCTGATTCTGGTGAGGTCATTCTGAATGTGCAGGAATATCAAAACTCTCTTCAACTTCGATCCGCCCGTGAATGCCGACGAGATTCGAGCTGCTTCGCTGCAGTTCGTCAGAAAGATCAGCGGTTTCAACAAGCCGTCGAAAGCCAATGAAGCCTCGTTCCTCGCTGCGGTCGATGAAGTCGCGGCCGTCTCGGCTCGCCTTCTCCATTCACTTGAAACCAACGCGCCGCCGAAAAATCGCGAGGACGAAGCAGCTAAGGCGAGAGCTCGCGCCGCGGAGAGATTCGGTGCGTGAGGCGATCAATTCCCGTTAGCCGATGACGGTTCGTGTCAGTTGTTGAAACGGACGTGAGTTGGTGGTATTATCTCGCAGCTATAGCGCGCAAACACTTCCTCGCCGGATACCCAGGACCCATGCGCTTTCTCTCGAGAACTCTGAGACACTACGCGATCTCTTCATTGGGCCAAATTCCTCCTTGGAAAAGGGCATTCCAGGCGATGTTCAAAACCGCCAGTGCTGCTCCTCTTGTGCTCTTTTCCTTCAATATCTTCTAGCTACAATAAATTCAATGACTTAGGCAGAATTGTCTTCGAGGCGTGCAACGCTCCTGAGGTTTCGACCATCTAAGTCATTGGAAAGGCATCGATCCGGTGAACGTTATGAACATGAAAACGACGGCTACAAAAACCAAGGGCGCAGTACTCGCCCTCGTGTTGTTGACGGCGACGCTGGCCATTGCCGCACCCAAATCACCGAAAGTTAGCTCTTCTCCAAATATTCCGGCATTTCCCGGAACGCTGGTGAACGCTCGTTTCGTATACGTCACCAGCTACGACGGTGACCAGTTCAACCCCAACCTGTTCCCTGATGACCGGCAGGCCATCGGCACGGTGCAGGACGCAGTGCAGAAGTGGGGCAAGTTCATCCTGGTGTATGAGCCGCAACAGGCCGATATCATTCTGATGGTCATGAGCCGCCCGTCCGAAGACGTCCTGGCGGTTTACGACGCGCACGGCTGGCCGCAAAATCAGTACCTGTGGCGCATGACCGGCCGCAGTGGCTTGCAGCCCAGCGAATCTCCGCTGATCACGGATCTGGAAAAGTCGTTCGAGCAGGCAACAGCAAAGTAAAAACAAAGCGGGCCACGGATTTTAACCGATCCGTGGCTGATTTTCTTTCTAGCAGCTAATTCTTCCCGCCGGCGATCATTAATCCTGCCCCGACAACTACCAAGACAATGCTCATGACCGGCGGAACCTTCTGGTCGTCGTGCGTCGTGATGCCCACATGCGCGTCGCCGACGCTGACGCCGTGATGTTCGGAATGCGGGAAAGGCACAAAGAAGGAAAGCACGCCCAGCACCAGCACTACTACCCCAACCAGCATCAGAGGTTTCAAGGAATGCCTCCAGAATCAGAATTGCCGGAAACGGACTAGCCGTTCCGAGCGCATAGGATGCCGACCGTAGCGAAATGGCTGCGAAGAAAGCGTACCTTTCCGCGAAAAGCTCTAATTCGGTTCACTTAATTCGCAAAACTCTTCACGAACTCAACCAGGCTACGCAGCGCGATTCCCGATGGACCTTTGGCGATCCAGGGCTTTTGATCCTCCATCCAGGCCGTGCCCGCGATGTCGAGATGAATCCACGGAGTGTCTTCGGCGAACTCTTTCAGGAACATGGCCGCGTTGATGGCGCCGCCCCAGCGTCCCCCAGAGTTTACGATGTCAGCGATGCTCGACTTGATATTGTCTTTGTATTCGTCATCGAGCGGCAGCCGCCACATCTTTTCTCCAGCTTCTTCATTCGCTTTGTGGAAGCGTTCGTACATGGCATCGTCGTTGGCGAAGACCCCCGCGTTGGCATAGCCGAGCGCGACCACGACTGCTCCAGTAAGCGTAGCCGCATCCACCAGATGCGTGCAGCCGAGTTGGCGCGCGTAGAACAGACCGTCCGCGAGAACCAGGCGGCCTTCGGCGTCCGTGTTGATGATCTCGATGCTTTTCCCGGACATGGCAATCTGCACGTCGCCCGGTTTCTGCGCCTTGCCGGAAGGCATGTTCTCGGTGGCGCACACGATGCCGATGACCTTCACCTTCGGCTTCAACAGCGCGATAGCACGCATGGCACCGATCATGGTCGCGCCACCGGCCATGTCGTACTTCATCTTCTCCATGCCATCGGCGGGTTTGATCGAAATACCGCCGGTGTCGAACGTAATGCCTTTGCCCACAAGTCCTAAGACGGGTTTTTCCGGCGCGCCCGCGGGCTCGTACTTCATCACGATCAGCGCCGGCGGCTCGTCAGAACCTTGCGCGACGCCCCAGAATGCGCCCATCTTCAATTCCTTGATCTTGTCGGCGCCGTACACTTCACATTTCAAACCAACTTCCTGACACATCTTTTTCGCGCGGTCGGCCAGCATGGTCGGAGTCATGCGGTTCGAGGGCTCATTCACCAGATCGCGCGTGAAATTCTGGGATTCGCCGATGACCTGCGCTTCGTTCGCGGCTTTTTCGAGAGCGGCTTTGTCGCCCGCCGCGAGAATCGTAAGCGCGTCAATCTTCTGATCCTTGCGGTCGCTGCGATAGTAGTCGGGATCGAAGTTGCCGACCAAGGCGCCCTCTACAATCGCGCTCACCGCTTCTTCTGCGGAAATGCTCGGCGGCGCGATGAAGGCGAAACTGCGGATTCCGCGCGACTTGAGGGTGCGTACGGCTGCTCCGGCCACGCGGCGCAGATCGTAGGCGGCAAACTTTTTCGCCGCTCCGCCGCCGATGAGCAGCAGACGCTTTGCTTTCACTCCCGCAGGCTTGTGCAGCAAATTGATTTCAAACGGCTTGCCAGTCAGTTCACCGCTGACGAGCAAATCAGCGGCGGCCGACGATACGGCCGCGTCGGCGGTCGCGAGCTTAAGCTGAGGTTTTGCATCCTTGTTCTTTTCCTTTTGCGCTGGATCAGACTGGTCGAGCACGATGGCGACCAGAGATTCGGTTTCGAGTTGAGCGGGTGTGGAGACGGATATTATTGTTTTCATGATTTCGTCTGGATGTTATCGGTGAACCCTCCAGTATCGTCGGCGAAGAGGGGATTGCGCAAGCGGAACGCGGCTCTCCAGTCATGCGGTTTTCGATTTGATCACAGTCCCGATCTTCTCCAGCAATCCTGCGACCGCTTCTCCGGCATCGCGAGTCGAGAACTCGCTGCCGAGTTCGATGACCGACAGCTTGGCGCAAGCGGAGTCGAATGCTTGCCGCGTGGCTGGAGACGCGGCGATGTCAGGGCCTACGAGCAGAAGATCGAAGTGCGTGATGCGCATCAGGATCATGGCATCGCGCAGCTGACTGCTGGTGTGAACGTCATATCCTTCGCGGCGCAGCAATTCTCGCAAGTAGGCGAGCACATCGGCATTGCTGTCGAGGCACAGAACGCTGCGGCCAGTGGAAGCAGGCGCCTCAGCGCTGGCTCGGGGGCGGTAAAATGCGGCAACCGCGTTCTCCTCTGATTCGTGCGTGTCGAATAGTTTCGCCAGATGCGACAGCTCCAGAATCTTGTTCACATGTGCGGGGACGTTGCACAGCTTCAGATCTCCGTGCACCTGACGAGTGCTTGTGAGGGTGCGAACGATAGTGCCGAGTCCGCTGCTGTCGATGAATCCGACCTCGCCGAGGTGCAGGACGATTGAGCGGCGGTCGCGCAACAACCAGGCTACGTGGGCGCGCAGAGACTCGCTTTCGCTGCCCGCAACAATCCGACCGTTACAGTGGACGATGGTAACGCGTCCGATATCACGAGTGTCGAGCGATAGGCGCAAACGGCCTCCTATGCGGGCTGAATCAGCCGCAAAGTCGCAACATTATACGCCGAGGAAGCGTGGTTACCCCCATTACAGTAAGACGATCGTGATACCCCGATTGCGGCGGCCAAGATCGGAGTCGCTTTTGAGTTCGGGGTGCGATTGCAGGAGTTTCCACGTGGCGTCGTCAGACTTAGACCAATTTTCGCCAAAGATGCAGCCGCGAATCTGGCCATTTTGCGTCATCTCCAGCAAACGCTTCTGCACGGCGATGCGAATGTCGCCGCCCACGCCAGTAGAGCCGTAGCCGTGGACCAGCTTCAGCAGAGTAGCTTTTTCCTGGCGCGCCAAAGCCAACTCGCGTTCCATACGTTGGAGGCCCTCGTGAACCTGCGGCATGTCGGATTTGAGGTTCGCGGTTTTCATGTAAGAAAGTGGTCAGTGGGCAGTGACCAGTCCTGAATTTGTATTGACTGCCGATCAACGGCTGCTTACCACTCCTCGCTGTGGATTCCGGATTGAAAATAAAGTTGGGGCCTCGTTGTGGCTGGCATTGGACGGCTTGCCTCTTGGCTGAAAATCGGGGTACCCCCCTCCCCCCTCCTATCACTAGAATCATCACGTTAGCAGGAAATTCCCCGCAAAATCCGGATGTCAAAGAACTTAGATACTAAAATCCTTGAAACAAAGGACTTCGCGGGCGACGAGTTGCGCTTGTGCCAACCGTCACGGCCTCGACCATGATCGCGCAGGCGATGGGCTGTGGACAAGGATGGATGTCACATCAGGCTTGTGGAAATTCGCTGGAAGCCATGCGGCGAGAAAGGAGCCGCTGGCGCGACACCGCCGAGGCGCGGGAGGTCATTCGCTCCTCGCGCAGAACGGCTGCGGTCAGGATGCCGCAGCCAAGATCAGACATCGCCTTTCGGTCACTGGCCCAGGGGCTTGGGCGGGGTCACGACGCTTGCGCCGTAGCGTCCCTTGAGCCGGCCGTCGCGAGCGTAGTCGCGGAGCATCGCGAAATAGCCGTCGGAGTTGCGGGTATCGTTCCGCTCGCCATCCGGCTCGGTCACGAATTCGTAAATGCCGTGTTCGGCATGGGGAAAGATTGCCAGGGTAATCGGATGGCCCTGCGCGGCCAGCGCTTTGAGTCGACGGGCGGTCGGGGCGCTGGGCGCTTCAAGATCGTCTTGCCCCAGTATCCATAGCTGCGGAGCTTTGACTGCGCGAAGCGTTGGCATGGGGTCGTAGCGGAAAGGCGTGCCCATTTCAGCGAAATTGAGTTCCTTCGCCTTCTCACGCAGTTCGGCCTCGGTGGTGTAGGGCAATATGAAGTATGTGAAATTGCCATGGACATCTTTGTACCAGGGTTCGCTGCGGTACTTCGCTCGTACGGCATTGAAGCGTTCGAAGCCTTTGGTGAAGCCGCTCTCGAACACGGCTTCGGCAGCGGCGGCTACTTCCTGCGCCTTGGCGATCTCTTGGAGGCTGTGACCTTTCAAGCGCATCTCCAGCGCCACCTCCTGCTGATCCTCGTCGATTACTGAAAAGGCTAAGCCGTATCCGACGATGACGAAATCGACGGGAGCGCGCGTTTCGGCCAACGGTGCGACCCATCCGCCTTCGCTGGTCCCCAGATAACCGACCCGGCCCGCGCGGGCGCCGGCCAGCCGCCGGGCCTCGCGCATCGCCGCCACTGCGTCGTTGGCCAGCAGATTAAAATCCTGGGTGTACTTGCCGCCCGAGGCGCCGGTGCCGCGCTTGTCGTAGACAAAAGCGCCAACCCCTTCGGCGGGAAGCAGCCGCTGCAGCGGGTAGAAGTCGCGGGCGGAGTCAGTTTCGGAACCATGGATCAGCACCACGATCGGCGTCTGGCCGGCGCTCTTAGGCAGCACGAGCCGGCCGACAAGTTTGACACCGTCGCCTTCGAACGTGCTTTCGGTCACGTCGAAGGCGATGCGGCGGCCGTTGATACCGTTGAAGGAGATGTCGCCTTTCGCGCAGTCGGAAAAGGTTACCGTCTTGCCGTCCGGTTTGTCAGCAAAACCCAGAGTGCTATACCAGCTTCCGTCGGCGTTCTTATGGAGCTTTCCGGTGGTCCCATCGAAACGGCGCCACCGCAGGGCGTCTTCGTCAGACGCACCAATGTCGACGACGCTCCCGTCGGTCAGGCGGTAAGCGCCGATCCGGCAGTCGCCAGCTGTATCTGCGGCGGTCGCAAGGGTGGGAAGAAACGCAGTCACCAGGGCAAGGAGCAAAGCCGGGCGGCGCATCTTCATTGGGCACCACAGAAATGTGCGGACCGCGTCTAGTCGTCCGACTTGCTTCATAATCCTTTTGAACACGATGACCTCCGGGAAAGTGATTGCATACGGCTGATCCATGGCTGTATACAACCAGAAAAGCAATTATAGGGGCGTTTTCCCTCCCGGCATAACCGTTTGTAGGGGTTTGCGTTGCTCTTCGAACAGTTCGGGATGTGGCAAGGGCTTGCGTGGCAACATCTGATCGCGCATGGCAGCGTTGTAGAGGAAGATGGCCTCAACTACGGCAGCCTGCTTCAAGTCTCCGGCGGAAAGCCGCTCGTAGACATCCTGGTTGGTGTGAGCGCTTCGAGTCTCATAGTCGCGAGGATCCTGAATGAACTGAAACCCGGGAATACCCGCCTGATCGAAGCTCTCATGGTCGGTTGAGCCGGTCGGGCGCATGCTCACAGTCGTTACACCCAGGTCTTTGAGCGGCGCGATCCACTGCTCAAAGATTGGAACAGTCGCCGCATTGTTTTCGGCAAAAATTCCCAGAAGCTTGCCGCCGCCATTATCGAGATTGAAGTAACCGGAAATCAGTGAGTGCTCCGGCTTCAGAGTCAGCGGACCCACTTGTTCGCGTAGAAAGTCCGGGATGGCCAATTCTTCAGGCTTGGTGGAAAGCCCGATTGTGGCGAAATGGTTGCGGACATAACCAAGCGAACCGATTTCACCTTGTTCTTCACCGCTCCACAAGCCAATTCGGATCGTGCGGCGGGGATGCGCATGGACGGCGGCGAGGATTCGCATGGCTTCCATGGCGATGATTGCGCCCGCACCGTCATCAGTAGCTCCGGTGCCTGCAATCCAACTATCCAGGTGGCCGCCAACCATGACTACCTGGTCCTTCAACTCAGGATCGGTACCGGGGATCTCGGCGATTGTGTTGTAGCCCTGCTCGTGATCGCCAGTGAACTCCGTTTTGATATTGAGGCTGACTGTAACCGGCACCTCGTGTTGCAGAAGGCGAGAGATTCGCCCAAATCCTTCATTGGCCATGACTGCGGAAGGAATCGGCTGTTTGTGATCGGGCAAGTAGACAAACAGGCCCATGGATTCGCCATTGTCATCGCGCATGATTCCGCCATCGCCCGCATAGCTCGAACGTAGAACAGCGACTGCGTGCTCATCGGCGAAGAATTTCGACACCTTCTCCCTAAAATTAACTCTCTTGAAAACGTCCTCCCAGTGCTCCGGTCCTCCGGAAAATATGTGCTGATCCTTCAGATCGCCGTCGAGCGGGAATTCATAGATTTGCTGAAGTTTGGCGGCATCGTAATGCTCCAAGAGCGGAGCAGGATCGGGGTTAATCTTTGGCGGTTCACCATACAGTACGATCTTCCCCGCTAGTTTGCCCTTCCACTTCTCGAAATCTTTCTCTTCCCTCAGAGTTGGCACAGCTATGACTTCCGCCGTGACTTCTCCGGATGTGGGCGGCGACCACGGAGTAGCCTGAGCGATAAAGACCGCGGTGTCAGGCGAGGCCAGGTCGACGAAGGTGCCTATCTGCCGCCATCCCATGCCGAATTCGCCCCAGCTTTCCAGATGCGCATTCGAGCAGCCCATGGCGGTAAGTTGATCGCGCGTCCAGGCATTCGCTTTTGCCATATTGGGCGAACCAGTCAGGCGCTGCCCGATGCCGTCAAACAGGCCGCTGGCATACTCCATGATGCGCGAGTGATTCAAGCCCTCCTCGCGGATGCGCGAATACATGGCCAGGTCAAGATTTTCGGTCAATGGTTGGAGCGCCGGGTGTTCGTAATCATAGCCATGCTGGGGCGCCTCTTTTTCAACCGAGGGTTTCTTATCCGCAGCGCAGGCCACAAAAGTTGGATAAAAAAGCAGCACAGTGGCGGCGAATGCAACTAACTTATAGCGTTTAATCATAGAAGCTCCATCAGTAGATAAGTTCAATGATTGTATACAGAATTATATTACTTGTATACAATGTGAAAAAGAAATATAGATATTTATGTTGAAGTCGACTGCAGCACCACGCATATCTGCAAGAACGATCGAAGAAGCCCGCCGCCGCGTCGGTGCTGAATTTCTCGACTCGCGGCAACTGGAGCACAAAGAGCTGTCAGGAGCGGTGGGCGTTCAACTGGTTTGCAAAATCGAGAGCGAGAACGTTGTTGGCTCTTTCAAAGGACGCGGTGCCGAGTCGTTTATCAACTCGCTGCCTGCGGGTGTGAAGGCGCTGGTAACCGCCTCCGCGGGCAACTTTGGGCTGGCTCTAGCTTACGCGGGGAAACAGCGCGGAATCGCGGTGACCGTCTACGCTGCAGAAACGGCGAGTCCAGGCAAAATCGAACGTATTCAGTCCGCAGGTGGTGCAGTGAAGCTGATTGGACGGGACTTTGATGAGGCCAAGAACCACGCGCGGTTGGCCGCAGAACGAATGAACGTTATGTATGTTGAGGATGGTCGAGAGCCAGCGATTGCCGCCGGCGCTGGAACCATGGCAATGGAGATCACGCGGTGGGCAAGCCCGATCAGCAGCATGCTGGTTCCGCTAGGGAATGGGGCGCTACTCGCCGGCGTTGGTTGTTGGTTTCGAGCACACTCTCCTCACACTCGCGTTGTGGGCGTTTGCGCTGAGGGCGCGCCTGCAATGGCACAATCGTGGCAAGCTCACACCGCAATCAGCACGCCGAGCGTTGACACAATTGCCGACGGCATAGCAGTTCGCGTACCGGTTCGGGAAGCACTCGCGGACCTTGAAGGGGTTGTTGATGACATCGTTCTTGTCAGCGACGATGCAATGAAACAGGCTCTTCGTCTCATCTATAAGCATCTGGGCTTGATTGCTGAACCGGCAGGTGCGGCAGGCATAGCTGCCTTGATTAGCCATTCCACGCTTGCCCAGGGTGTAGTCTGTACTCCCATTACCGGAGGCAACGCGACCCGAGACCAACTGCTGGCGTGGATTGCCCAAATTCAATGAAATCATTTTCAACAGTTGCTCCATCGACAAAATCTAGCCGTCTACGACAGAGTCTCCGCACAACTCTGATGCAGATGATTGTTGCGGGCAGATTGGAGGCCGGAAAACCTGTCAACGAGTCCCAACTGGCCAAACAGTTGAAAGTGAGCCGCACACCTCTGCGTGAAGCATTACTGCAATTGGAACAGGACGGCCTGATTCGTTCGGACGAACGACGCGGATTCTCGGTTGAGCGCTTGTCTGCCCGCGAGGTTCGGGAAATCTATCCTATGATTTGGACCTTGGAGGGGCTTGCGCTCCGTTCCGGCGCCGTTTGCGCTCATTTGCTTGTACCGGAACTGGCACGCATCAACGTCGAATTTGCCAAATCGCGCAATCTGCGCCGAGCTCTTGATTTGGATACGCGATGGCATGAGCAGCTAACAAGCCAATCACAAAATCGGCGATTGCTGGAAACAATTTCGGCATTGCGGCTTGGTATACGCCGTTATGAAACGGTTTACATGGCAGACACTCGACTGCTCCCGGAGTCAGTGGCTCAGCACAATGCGATCATCAATGACTTGAAGGAACATCGCATAGAAGCCGCAGCGGAGGGCTTAGAGAAGAATTGGCGCTTTGGGATGGAAGTGCTCATCAGAAAAATGGGCGAAGAATAAGGGGCTGGCTCATTTTTTAATGTTGCCTGCCTGCGCCAGCAGGAAGAGGCTGCAGCTTTGCAAAACCCACGAAGCTGGGCAGCTCAGTTAGTTAAGGTGCCGGGCACGAAGCCAGCTCCGAATCCAGGACTTCTTTGCCAGCTCCTACAGCATTTGCTGTAACGCAAAAGTTCTTGGTCCCTCGACAAAAACTCTCGGTAGTTCAACTGATCAGCAACTGATCAGCTGCTTATCCGCACAAAATACAAGACGCAAAAGAATGGCTCGCCGCGTGCAGTCACCACAACCGCCTAGGAGTGGAGAAGAATATGCTGAATGTCCATATTGAAAACATCGGCGAAATGGCGGTAATTGAGTGCGAAGGCCGAATTGTGCGGAGCGAAGCCGCTTTCGAATTGCGCAAAGCGGTCAATTTACAAAGTGATGCCAGAATCATCGTGCTCGATCTCTCGGAAGTCACCGCCATCGAAGGCGGAGGACTGGGCATGCTCGTCTTTCTGCAGCAATGGACTCACGACCACGACATTCGACTGAAGCTGTTCAACCCCCGCCCGTCTGTGCGGGACAGGCTGGAGCACGCCAGTTCGATGCGAGATTTCGACATAGCTACGCTAGACGAGATGATGGCTCTGCTGGCTTGTGCCGATAGCCGATACGCACAAGCTGCATGACTAGTGTTGTGTCACGGCCCGACCAATGCTCCGTCGGAACAGTTCGAGACGAGGATGTTGAGAGGGTTCTGCTTCTACAGCGTTTGCCGTATTGCTGAAGACAATTGGATCGCTTAGGATCATCCAGTGACTTCACTTCGGGGCGGTCATGGGTTAGCGTCAGCAGTTGACTGACATTCCGACCCTTACGACCGCCCTTTCCGCCCTCGGGGCTGTCCCCCTTTTACTTCTTCTTCTACTTCTTCCGGCTTCGGATGGCTTCTCTGGCCTCTTTGTCTGCGGTCCGGCGACGCTCGGTTTCGCGTTTGTCCCAGAGCTGCTTGCCTTTGGCCAAGGCTAGCTCCACCTTTACCTTTCCGTTCTTGAAGTACATGCGGACGGGAATGAGGGTTAGTCCCTTCTGCTGGGTCTTGCCGATCAGTTTGCGGATTTCCTCCTTGTGCATGAGCAGTTTACGGGTGCGCAAGGGAGCGTGGTTATGGATGTTGCCGTGCTCGTAAGGGCCGATGTGGGCGTTGAGCAGCCAGAGCTCGCCGTCTTTGACGAGGCCGTAGGCGTCCTTGAGGTTGGCGAGGCCGCCGCGGACCGATTTGGCCTCAGTACCGGTAAGAACGACTCCGCACTCAAATTTTTCCAGCAAGAAGTAGTTGTGTGAAGCGATCCTATTAACGGCAGCGTCGCGCTGGCCGGAGGCTGTGGGTTCGCGGCGGGGGGATTTCTCCGGGCTGGGCTTGGTCTGGTGTGTGGACTGGCGGGGCATGGATTCAGATCAGAGTCAATCTTAGCAGCAGAGGGCTGGGCTTCGGCGGTCGGGCTTGGGGCGAAACCCTGGGCTGACAGCAGTAACTGGCTTGCCGACCTCGGAGAGCGCCTTCGGCTTTGCTCGGGTGAGGGGTCCGTCGGAAGACCGACAGGACTAGGACCAAAGAATGTAACTGCCGTGGGTGCAATCACATGGGGAGACGCTGAACGCGATGTTATAATCGCTTCAAAGCGCTCTTTTGTAGCAATCGAGTGTAGCGATCGGGCGCAGCGTTCAGGTTAATCCCAGGTTCGCTGGCGACGGGGTAAAGACTGCTTTTCCGGCGACGACTTTTAAGACGAGGAATGACGAATGAGACGTCTGATGCCTGCGGCAGTATTGCTGCTGGTTGTGCTTGCCATTCTGCCCGCCATCGCCGATAAGGCCAAAAGTATGTACGACAAGGGCCAGGACGCCGAGGCTCGGCAGAATTACCAGGCCGCTTACGACTTCTATAAGCAGGCTTACGACCTGAAACCGAAAGACTTGCGCTACCGCACGTCGTTCGAGCGGATGCGCTCAAAGGCTGCGATGGTGATCGTCCATCACGGTCAGGGACTTCGGGATGAGGGAAAGCTGCAGGATGCGCTGGCGGAGTTCCAAAAGGCGGCACAGATCGATCCGTCGCTTTTCAGCGCGCAGCAGGAGTTGAAGCGCACGCTGCAGATGATTAGTGACGCCAACAATCCTCCGCCCCAGGCTGCGGGTCCTCCCAACAACCTGGAACGGAAGATCCGGGACGCGCCTGGACCCGTGGAACTTGCCCCCATTTCGACCGTCCCCATCACAGTTAAGCTCACCGAAGATTCCAAAGTGATTTATCAGACGGTCGGACAACTGGCTGGGATCAACGTACTGTTCGATCCTGACTACACATCGCGACGCATCAAAGTCGAGCTGAATGGAGTGACGCTGGAAGAGGCGCTGGAGATTACGGCGCTGGAATCGAAAACGTTCTGGCGGCCGGTGACGGGGAACACGATCTTTGTGGCACAAGATAATCCGGCCAAGCGCAAGGAACTGGAACAGAGCGTCCTAAAGACTTTCTACCTTTCGAATCTTTCGCAGCCCACGGAGTTGCAGGATGTGGTGAACGCGATTCGCGCCGTGCTGGATGTGCAGCGCGTGCAGCAGTTGCTCTCACAGAATGCGCTGGTGGTGCGGGGCACGCCCGACCAGATCGCGCTGGCGGAAAAGCTGGTGGATGACCTGGATAAGGCGCGGCCGGAAATAATCGTCGACATCGCCGTGCTGCAGGTGAGCAAAGACAAGTCACGCACGCTGGGAATGAACTGGCCAACCAGTGCCACGGTTGCTCTGCAAAGCAATATCAACACGGCCACGACTCCTACGACCACGACTACCGGAGTAAGCAGCGCCTCAAGCACCGGCGGACTGGAGTTGAATACCCTTGGCAGCCTGAACGCGACGGATTTTCAGGTGACGATCCCTTCCGCCAACCTGTCCGCGGTGATGGGCGATAGCGACACCAAGATGTTGCAGAATCCACAGGTTCGGGCACTCGATAACCAGAAGGCGTCGCTTAAGATCGGCGAACGCGTGCCGGTGGCCACGGGATCGTTCCAGCCCGGAATCGGCGGCGTGGGTATTAACCCGCTGGTGAACACGCAGTTTCAATACCTCGATGTGGGTGTGAACATCGACGTTACACCGCACGTACACGCGGATCGGGAAGTGACTTTGAAGATCACGATGGAAATCTCTTCGGTGGTGGGCCAGTCGAGTATCGGCGGCATCAGCCAGCCCATCATCGGGCAGAAGAAGATTGAGCACGAAATCCGGCTGAAGGACGGTGAATCGAGCCTTATTGGAGGTATCTTCGATGATTCGCAGACCAGGTCGTTGAGCGGCATTCCGGGGTTGGCGCAGATTCCGATCTTGAGATACCTCTTTGGTCAGGTGACGCAGGACAAGTCGCAGGACGAAACGGTCTTCGCTATTACTCCGCACATCATTCGCGGAAGCACAATCAGCGAACTGAACCAGCGGCAAATCGAGATTGGAACCGCGAACACGATTGCGTTGCGGCATGTCAGCCGGGCGGCAGGGCCAGTTGCTCCCGCGGCGCAGCCCCAGGCTCCGGCGAGTCAGGCTCCGGCCAATCAGCCGGCGAATCCGGCTCCAAACCAGGCAGCGACTGCGACGCCAGGGGTTACGAACTTCCTGTTTGATCCGGCGCAGATCACGGCCGTGAAAGGCAACACGTTTGTCGTGAACCTCATGATTTCCGGGGCGCAGAACGTTTATTCCGTGCCAGTGCAGATGAATTACGATCCGGCTAAGCTGCAGTTGGTAAACGTTTCTAATGGCGGGTTCCTTTCGCAGGATGGGCAGGCCGTGGCCCTGGTGCACCGCGAAGATGAGACCACAGGAACTTTGCAGATTACGGCCACACGGCCGCCGGGTGCGGGAGGAGTTTCCGGTCAGGGTGCGGTGGTCACGTTGACATTTCAAGCGAAGGCGAGCGGCCAGACTCCTCTGGCCATTACCCGGGGTGGAGCGCGCGATCCCGGGCAGCAGGCCATCACGGTGAATGGAGCGCAAGCGTCAGTGACCGTGCAATAGGATCGTCGCGCGGTCCGCACAATTCGGGACTCTTAAGATGAAGCCACACCGATTCCATCGCGGGCGGAGTACGAGACCCGAGCTGGGTTTTACCCTCCTGGAGTTGATCATTGCCACAGCCATTCTGGTAACGCTCTCGACCATGGTGATACCGCTGGCGCGGTTGACCATCACGCGGGAGAAGGAGCGGATGCTGCGAAATGATCTGTGGGAGATGCGCGATGCCATTGACCGCTACAAAGACGCGGCCGACCGGGGCGGGTTCCGGACCAAGGTGGACAGTCAGAACTATCCCCCTGATCTGGAAACGTTGGTGAAAGGCGAAGATGTGAATGGCAAGAAGGTACGCTTCCTGCGGCGGATTCCTATCGATCCCATGACCGGCACAACAGATTGGGGGCTGCGCTCGATGCAGGATGATCCGGATTCCGACTCCTGGGGCGGGCAAAGCGTGTTCGACGTGTACACCAAATCGCAAGGCACGGGGCTGGACGGCACGAAGTATAAGGACTGGTAAATGGTAAGAAGGTTGAGAACGGGGCGGAGCTTAGGGTTCACATTGCTTGAAATGATGATTGTGATCATCATTATGGCGGTCCTGCTGTCGATTGCGCTCCCCATTTATAACCAGTCGATCGTGCGTTCGCGGGAGGCCGTGCTACGCAACGACTTATTCGAGCTGCGCAAGCTGATCTCCCAGTACACGCTCGACAAACAAAAGGCGCCGCAGTCGCTGGACGATCTGGTGCAGGCGGGCTACATCAAGAGCATTCCGAAGGATCCGATGACGGGTGAAGCGAACTGGGAACCGCAGCAGGAAGAAGACACACTTCTAACCGTGGACCAGCAGGATCCCGGGATCGACGACGTGCATTCAGCGTCGACCGCGCTTTCGAGCGACGGGACATCAGCCTATAACACGTGGTAGCGAGTTTACCTTCCTTTCGACGTTGAAGACTTCTGTGCGCAACAAGTAATATCTGTTTATGCCCGTCGAAACTGAAATTCAGGCTCCTGTCTCGATTCGCGCGGCGCGCGGCAATCAAATCACATGCAAAGGCTGGCAGCAGGAAGCTGCGATGCGGATGCTCATGAATAACCTCGACGAGGAAGTTGCCGAGCGCCCCCAGGATCTGGTCGTCTACGGCGGAACGGGGCGCGCAGCGCGCAGTTGGGAGGCTTACCACGCCATCATCGCAACTCTGAAGAAGCTGGGGAACGACGAGACTCTGCTGGTGCAGTCGGGCAAGCCCGTCGGGGTGTTCAAGACGCACGATCATGCGCCGCGCGTGCTCATCGCGAATTCCAATCTGGTTGGTCACTGGTCGAACTGGGAGAAGTTCAACGAACTGGAGCGAGCCGGGCTGATGATGTACGGGCAGATGACGGCGGGTTCGTGGATCTACATTGGCTCGCAGGGAATTGTGCAGGGGACATTCGAAACGTTCTCGGCAGCGGGCGAAAAACATTTCGGCGGCGAGCTTGCGGGGAAACTGATCGTCTCCGGCGGCATGGGCGGGATGGGTGGAGCTCAGCCGCTGGCGGCTACCATGACGGGCGCGGCGTTCCTCGGGATCGACGTTGACCCTGAGCGCATCAAGAAGCGGCTGAAGACCGGCTATTGCGATTTCATGGTCACCACGCTCGATGAAGCTCTGCGCATCCTGAAGAATGCGGTGCGCAAGAAAGAGAATGTATCGGTGGGGCTGGTGGGGAATTGCGCGGACGTGATTCCGGAGCTAGCGGCGCGCGGCGTGGTGCCAGACATTCTCACTGATCAGACTTCAGCGCATGATCCGCTGAATGGATATGTGCCGAACGGCATGACGCTCGCCGAGGCTGTCGAGCTACGGAAGAACGATCCCAAGGCTTATCAAGAGAAGTCGCTCGATGCGATGGCGCGGCACGTCGCAGGCATGCTGCAGCTGCAGAAGATGGGGTCGGTGACGTTTGATTATGGCAACAACATTCGTACCTTTGCATTTCAGCGCGGCGTTAAGAATGCTTACGATTTTCCCGGGTTTGTGCCCGAGTATATTCGCCCGCTATTTTGCGAGGGGCGCGGGCCGTTCCGTTGGGTAGCGCTGTCGGGCGAGGCTTCGGACATTCATGTCACGGACGATCTGGTTTTGGAGTTGTTTCCCGAGAACCGGATCCTGCGGCGCTGGATTGATCTGGCGCGCAAGCGCATCAAGTTTCAGGGCCTGCCGGCGCGCATCTGCTGGCTGGGCTATGGGGAGCGCGCGGAGTTCGGCCTGGCGATGAATGATCTCGTGAAGAAAGGCAAGATCAAGGCACCGATCGTAATTGGGCGCGACCACCTCGACTGCGGCTCGGTGGCGTCTCCATTCCGCGAGACCGAGAGCATGAAAGACGGATCGGACGCAGTCGCGGACTGGCCGCTCTTAAACGCTTTGCTGAACACGGCAGCGGGCGCGTCGTGGGTGTCGATTCATAACGGCGGCGGCGTGGGGATTGGCTACTCGCTGCATGCAGGGCAGGTTACGGTTGCCGACGGCAGTGACGAGATGGCTAAGCGTATTGAGCGCGTGCTTACGACGGACCCGGGGATGGGCGTGATTCGGCATGTGGACGCGGGATACGACGAGGCTAAGGAGTTTGCTAAGAAGAGTGGCGTTAAGGTGCCGATGGGGAAGTAATCGTTAGCGGTCATTCGCCAGCGTGCTCGGGCTCGGAATCTGCCGTGGCGTGGCCTGCTAGACTATCTGCTGATTGAAACCCAAGAATAAGCTCCCATCAAATGCCGGGCTGCCGCTGCTACTCGTGGACATTGGTCAACTTGTGACGGTTCGGTCTTCTTCCAGTAATCCCAGCCCACGGCGCGGTTCCGAACTGAAAGAACTCGGCATCATTGAGAACGGTGCTGTCCTGTGCCTTGGCGGGAAGATTGTTTCCGTGGGCACGACTAAGGAAGCTCTCCGAGATCCCTGGCTGAAAAAGAATCGCAAGAAAGTTCTCGAGATCGACTGCGTAGGCAAAGTCGTCGTCCCCGGTTTTGTGGACTCACACACCCATCCGGTTTTTGTCAGCCCGCGGCTGGTGGATTTCGAGAAGCGTATCGAGGGTGCTTCTTATGAGGAGATCGCTGCGGCCGCTGGCGGAATCCGGTCGAGTCTGGAGGGCGTCCGCAAGGCAGGGAAGCGGGTTCTGGCGGCAAAAGTTCTGGCCGTTTTGGGCGACATGGCATTGCACGGCACGACCACGGTTGAAGCCAAGTCGGGCTACGGGCTGACGGTTGAGTCGGAACTGAAATCGCTCGAAGCGATCCGCGAGGCTGCCTCGCGCTGGCCGGGCACGGTGGCTGCAACTCTGCTCGGGGCGCACGTCGTCCCAAAGGAATTTCAAGGGCGGTCACAGAAGTATGTTGAGGTTATCTGTAAGGAGATGATTCCGCAGGCAGCGAAGCGGAAGCTAGCTCAGTTCGTCGATGTTTTCTGTGATCAGGGAGCTTTTACCGCGGCCGAGACCGAGCAGATTTTTGAAGCTGCCCGACAGCATGGTCTCAGTGTGAGGGCCCATATGTGCCAGCTTACGGAAACGGAACTGCGGCCACTCCTGCGCTTCAATCCAGTGTCATTTGATCACATGGACCACGTGAGTGAAGAAGACGTGAACCTGTTGGCCGGGCGCGACACTGTTGCCACGCTGGTGCCGGGAGCGAATTATTTCCTGGGGCTGAAGGAATATCCTCAGGCGCGCAGGTTGATTGACGCAGGCGTGCCCGTGGCGCTGGCGACGGATTACAACCCGGGCACGTCGCCGACCCTGAGCATGCCGATGGCGATGTCGCTAGCCTGCACGCACATGAAGATGTCACCAGCCGAAGCAATCGCCGCGGGCACAATCAACGGAGCGTGGGCGCTGAGAGTCGCCAGCCGGAAGGGAAGCATCGAAACCGGCAAAGATGCCGACCTGGCAGTGTTCGCGGTCGAGGACTACCGCGAGATTCCTTACTGGTTCGGAGCCAACCGGTGTGCGATGACGACCATGAATGGTACGGTAGCATAACCCGAGCGGCCGTCTATGTTGAGTGAACTCGCGGCCATTGCTATAATCGAAAACGTTCCGCACGCGTTCCAGTGAAGTGTTTCACCCGGTAGGCAATCCCGCAATCATCAGCGTGAAGTGAACAATCCTCGCGGCCCGCGGTGGGTGAGCGGGTTTCGAAACGTGGCCAGGTAGCTCAGGTGGTAGAGCGCAGCCCTGAAAAGGCTGGCGTCGGCGGTTCAACTCCGTCCCTGGCCACCATCTTTTCAATCATTTAGCTCTGCCGAAAATCTTAAGTCTGTTCCATTCTGTTCCAAAATTCCAATTCAGGCTTGCCGGAGTTTGCCTCGAATTCTCCGCAATTTCTTAAGATTGATTCCGAACTCTGCTGAAACGATCACTGCGATCATCGCGGCAGGAGTCGCGGGTAAGACAGACAGCCAGATTCGCGATCGCGTCGCGAGACTAGAGGGGGAGCCAAAGGAGTGTCTGCCACGACCGCGCGGAAGGCACAGCAATAGATAGTAGCTGCTACCCCTATTCTTTTGATTCTGGCGGACAAGGCGAATAGCGGCGGTCTCGAAGTTATTTCCTGGGGCATCGACAGCCTGGGCAACGTGACCGCGCGGCCAACCCCACGGTTTTCATTGACTTGCCTCGCTTGACAGACGTAGGATTCGCCCCAGTGATGGGCCAAACCATCTCGCATTACCGGATCGTCGAGAAGGTGGGCGGCGGCGGCATGGGTGTG
>DATHMS010000103.1:0-27069 GCA_035486795.1 Candidatus Sulfotelmatobacter sp.
TTCCCGCATTTCCATTTCCTGACGCGGCTCCGGCGCTGCGCCGTCTGGAAACTCCAGATGCCTGCGGTCCATCTCATCTTCGAGCGCATCGCAGGCCAACTCAGTCAGCGACTCCGCACTCCGCGCCAGCCGCTGCAACTCGCCGTCGGTCATGCTGGCATAGTTATCCGCCAGCCGCCGTCGCTCCTGATGTTCGTTCAGATCAGATCCGTCGAGATATGACACCCGCCAAGCATACTGCTACTGCCAGCAATCGGCCAACCTCCCCAAAAAACAAACGGCCCGCCAGCTCTTACGAGCCTGCGGGCCGTCCGGTGGACTGTTTGGGATTGACCAAGAGGTGGTCACTCTACGTGGCCTCTCACGGCAACTCCCGGGTCAGGGACTAAAGCTCAGCGCCGAAGTCCCGAGAACGAAAGCCTTCGCGCGACCTACGCGATGCCTCCATCCCTACTCACCGGCTAGTGTGCGGGCTGTAGCTCCCGGCGCGATCTGATCTGCGTCCGAAAGCCCCGCTTAGAGCAACCAGCTCTAAGTCTCAGCCACCTCACCTGGTCTTAGACTCCCACAACAATTACCACATTCAGAACTTGTCATTCGACCACCTCCTTTCCGGTGTAATCGCAGATTAGTACGAAGTCCGCGTGTGCGTCAACCGGCACGAAAGTGGGTGCCCAGAGCGCCACTCCCTCCATCTGTTAGCCTAACAGGCTGCGGAATAACTATGATTCAAGCGGGCTCGGGAAGGGCACGACGTTCAGTCGTGCCGGTAGGTCGCCCGGATGGGTCTGCGCTTAAGCACCTGAGGTCAGCTTTCACCCGCGGCACGAGTTGTCCCTCAGTCTGCTGGAGGTCTCGGACTACGGAACGAAAGAAGATGAATACGGAATGATGAACGATGACGCGACCAGCCACAAAGCTTGGCACCGTGGGCGACATTCTTCGCCAGCGCTGTCCCCGCTGCCGCGCGGGAAACATTTTTTGCTACTCCATCTTCCGAGGATTCCCCAGGATGCACGACCGTTGTCCCGTCTGCGATCTCAGGTTCGACCGCGAGCCGGGCTACTTCCTCGGAGCCATGTATGTCAGCTACGGCTTGGGAATCGTGATCGTGGCGCTCCTCGCTGCACTTCTGTGGTCCATCACCGGCTGGTGGATCACGAAAGATACGATCTGGGCAGTCGTGCTGTTCCTCCCGTTCGCACCCACGATCACACTCTTTGCCCGCGTCCTCTGGATCTACCTCGACCAGGCCATCGACCCTGAACGGCAACCCTGACCCATATCTCAAACCGGCATGACCCTGCACGTGCCAATCCCGGACTTTTTGCAAACCTTTACCTATCTTTAACGCGTTCGGGCAACTCGCTCGACTGTGCTCTGGTTCTTAGTTTGATTCATGGAAGCAAGTTGGGATGTAGACCCCGGATGCGCTATTCTCAACAGGGAGAACGTGGAATGACTCGCTTCGCTGCCGCGACAATTATTCTGGCTGCAATGATTTGTTCGTTAGCTTTTGCTCAAGACTCAACGCCAAAGGTGCAGGTGTTTGCCGGATATTCCCTGTTCCACGCGGACACTGGCGGACTGAATGACACTGTCCTGGACCTTGCTCTCCGCCCGGCTACCGCCGCGTTCGGAGTACCGACGAACTTCAACGGATGGAATGCGGAAGCGCAGTACAACGCCAACCGCTGGGTTGGAATCGCAGCCGACTTCGGCGGCCGCTACGGTTCGCCAATCGGAGTCTTTAGGTCAAGCGGAGTCTCCGGGGTCCCTAACGGGACTGGATATTCCTTCCTGGCTGGACCGGTGATCACCTATAGGACGAAATCAAGAGTGACTCCCTTTGCGCATGCTTTGTTCGGCATAGATCGATCCAGCCTGAGTGGGAGCACGATCACCGGTCTGCCGGTCCCGGTGACAGCCGCCCCAACCACCGACTATGATTTCGCCGTTGCGCTGGGCGGCGGCGTCGATTACAAGTTAACGCGCCGCTTCGCGATTCGGGTGGCACAGGCGGACTTCTACCGCACCACGCTCAATCTGAATAAGTATTACAACAGCGCTTTTGGCATCGGATTGTTCCAAAGCCTCGCAGTTCACCAGGACAATTGGCGACTCTCGGCTGGCGTTGTTGCACGGTTCTGACGCGGGCACCTACCGCACATGCTCGGGCCGGAATCCCATCCCGATCAGCCGAGCAGGAATGCGGCGGAGGAACGGCCATCGATCCATCAGCTTTAACGGCCATGGAACCGTGAGTGGCTGCTCGCTCGCCAGAACGCGCCGTATTACCCTGTTCTGCATCAGGATTTGCAGCCTCTGCGTAGCTCGCGTAGGAAATTCTCTTCGCCGCTGGACCGCGTGCAGGTCCTGCTCGCGCAACCCGCCTGCGGCCAGCTTCGCTGCAAGGACATTAGCGGCGGCCACCGCGTCCTGAATCGCGAGATTGATTCCCACCCCTCCGACTGGCGACATCGCGTGCGCCGCGTCCCCAATGCAAAGAAGCCCTGGCCGCGACCATTGCTGCAGGCGGTCCACTTTCACCGTCAGAAGGCTCACGTCGTTCCAGTCCCGTAGTTCGCTGACGCGATCGCGCAAGAAAGGCTGCAACGCCGCGATTTCTTCGCGAAACTGTTCGATCCCCCGCTTCCGAATCTCGTCCATCCCACCCTTCGGGATGATAAAGCCGCACTGCCAGTAATCCTCGCGGTTGATCATCACCAGCATCTTACCGGCTTCAACATGCCCAAGGCTTTGGCCGGGATCGCTGGGGCGCCGGCTGATCCGCATCCACAAGACATCCATCGGCGCGCCCAAATCCATTACTTCCAAACCAGCCCGTTCGCGCAGCACGGAATGCCGGCCGTCAGCTCCTATGGTAAGACTGGCGCGAATCTCCATCACGCCGTCGGGAGTTTTCGCACTCACACCAACGATGCGGCCATCCTGCTCGATAAGATCAGTCGCTTCGGCCTGCATCTTGACTTGAAAGCGCGGATAACGTCTGCCCTGCTCAACTATGAAGTTGAGAAAATCCCATTGCGGCATGGATGCCACGAACTTGCATTGCGTTGGAAGATGAGTGAAATCGGCGATCTTGACCACGTCTTTGCCAATCTGGCCAGCCAACTCGCGCACCTCTTGATGAGGGCGCTTCAGGAACTCCTCCAGCATGCCCAGCTCGTACATCAGCTCCAAGGTGGAGGGGTGGATCGTGTCGCCCCGAAAATCGCGCAGGAAGTCGGCGTGCTTCTCAAGTACGACGACATCCACGTCCGCGCGAGCCAGCAAAAAACCGAGCATCATCCCGGCCGGCCCTCCGCCAACGATGCAGCATCGGGTCTGGATCGCACTGTTCATGGTCGTCTGGTTAGTTGCGCCTGAATGATATATCGCCACCCTACCGGGACTCTTTCCTGTTTCCGTACGCCAAGGCTTCCCCCCTCAGTACATGTCCGCCGGGCATCTGTGACGTGCACTCTTGGATCTCTACACTTGAGATCCCCCCACCAGGGTCCGATCTTGCCCTAGGTTAAAGACTTTTTGAATGTAGGCGCGTAAATCACTGATAGGTCAGGCTTTCCAACGGTAGGCATCGGACTGGGGCAGGCCCACATGGGCCAGCACGCGATAGGCAAACTCGCGGGCCATGTCATCTAAATTCGTAGGCTGGTAATAGAAGGCCGGAATGAGCGGAAAGATAGTGGCCCCGGCATCGGCGGCCCGATACATGTTGCGGATGTGGATCTTGTTGAGCGGAGTTTCGCGCACGCACAGCACCAGCGGACGCTTTTCTTTCAGGCTGACGTCAGCCGCACGCTCGATCAGGTGCGAAGCAATGCCGTTAGCGATGCGGGCCAACGTGCCCACGCTGCAGGGGATCACGATCATGGCGTCGGCGGGATAAGACCCGCTGGCCACATTCGCCCCGATGTCGGCGTTCGATTGTTCTCGAATCTTGGACGGGTTACTCGAAGCGCTGCGGGCCGAGGTTTTCGTTGTCTTGCTGCCCAGGATCCGGCGGAGAAGATTCGAACGGCCCTTGATGCCGAGTTCTTCGGCCAGCACGCGCAGGCCGGAGTCCGAAGGAATGAAGTTCACGGTCCGAACGCGAGTATCACGCTGGACCGCGAGCAGCAATTGCCGCAGAAATATCGATCCGCTTGCGCCAGTGGTCGCGACGGTCAGATTTTGCGGCGGCTGATTCGGCAAGGTGGCTCCGGCGAGGCGGGAGCGCCCCGAAGTTTGGAGCATAGGCAGTAGCCGAATGGGAAGTCAAGGCGAAGAGAGAAAGCTAGTAGCTAAAAGCTAGGAGCTAGAAGCAGCTTTTATGGCATCTACCGTCAACCTGCGATCCCGCCGCAGCGCCGCTCAACTCCAGGCGCTGGCCGGAGTCGAGCGCGAAATCCGCGCCCAGGATTCGCACAGCCGTCGCAAGTATCTCCGCGAATTCAATCAGGCGTTCCGCAACTACGATTCTCTTCTCGACTCGCAGCAGCTCCAGAATGCTCTGCACGTCGCCGACGTGGTCCTGATCGGCGACTACCATGCCCTGCCCGTTGCCCAGCGCTACGCCGCATCGCTCCTTGAGCAGCGCGCGTTAGCCGGAGATCGCCCGGTCGTGCTCGGAGTCGAAACCATCTTTGCCCGCGATCAGCACATCCTTGAAGAATGGTGGCGCCGCGAAATCGACGAGAGCGAACTGCGCCAGCGTATCCGCTTCGATCTCGACTGGGGCTACGACTGGACACCGTTCCACGAACTGCTGGTCGCTGCCCGCGATCACGGCGAGGCCATCTATGGCCTCGATTGCATGCCACGCGAAAACTTGAGAAAGATCGGCGCACGCGATCGTCATGCTGCGGCCAAGATTGCCGACATTCGTGAGCGCCACCCCGACGCGGTTATCTTTGTGCTGTTCGGTGAGTCACACCTCGCTCCCGGGCATCTCCCGCGCGTAGTGCACAAGGAACTGCCCGGCGCCAGAGTCCTCACTGTGTTGCAGAACGTGGACGCACTTTACTGGCGCGCCGCGGGTGAGCGCGTCGACAAAGTCGATGCCGTCCGCGTCAATGACGATGTCCTGTGCGTCTTCAACGCCACGCCGCTCGAAAAATATGAAAGCTACCGCCTGTTTCTCGACCAGTGGAGCCGCTGCGACAGCGGTCCCGACTTCGCTCCTACCATCTATAACCTGATCGACAGCCTGGCCAGCTTTCTCGCGATCAATCGTTATTCGCCTCACAACGGCACGCAACCCAAGTTTCTGGTCGATATGCTGCCAGAGGTACACGGCAACTCGTCAGACGCCATGTTGCGCCGCCTGCTCTCGCGTAAAGGCATCAGCCAACAGCAACTCGAAACCATGCTGGCCAGCGTGGAAGAGCGCGGCAGCGCTTATTTGCCGCAGGTGAATGCGTTCCACATCCGCGAATTTCAAATGATGCACGCCGCCGAAGATGCGACCCGCTTTCTGCACCACGCCTGCCGGGGCTTGCCCCGGCGCCTGAATGGACACGGCGCAAACACAATCGATCTGGCAGGAAGCAACGGCACAGCGCTGCCCACCGACGTCTTCTACACGCGAGTCATCGAACATGCCGTCGCCTACTTCGGTTCGCGAGTGCTGTATCCTTCCCGGCCAGCGCCAGAAACGGATGATGCGCCTGCGCTGTCGCGTGCCGCGTGTGAGAAAGCCGCACAAGCAGCCATCCGCGCCGATGCCGACAAGTTTGAAGCGATTGCCGAGGATTGGGGATACCGCCTGGGAAGCCAGATCTACGATGTCTACCTTGCCGGCAAGGTGAAGCAGAGCGGTCTGCGCCGCCTCTTCCTGGCTCATCTCGACCAGCCAGGCGCGGCCCGCAAAGTTTGCACTGCCGTGATTGCGAAAATCCGCGCCGTCTCGTAACGCCGCCGTCCCGGCGGCTCTTCAAATCGCCCGCGAATGCTAATCTAGAGCTCGTTAACTGATCCGATTGTTCCCGTGAACCCCGAATCCATCCGCAAACTTTTCGAACAAGTCCGCCGCGGCAAACTCATGCCCGACGACGCTGTAGATCGTTTGCGCCACCTCCCCTTCGAAGACCTGGGTTTTGCCAAAGTCGATCATCATCGTTCCTTGCGCGTGGGCATGCCCGAAGTGATCTTCGGTGAGCGGAAAACTCCATCGCAGGTGGCCGAGATTTTCGCGCGGTTGGCCAGGCACGATGGCAACGTCCTGGCCACGCACGCTGATAAGAAACAGTTTGCTGCGGTAAGGAAAAAAGTAAGAGCCGCGGAGTATCGCGAACTGGCGCGCGCGATCGTGCTGCAGCGGGACCCGCACGTCTACGGTAAGGGAACCATCGCCGTGGTCTCGGCCGGAACCAGCGACATCCCCATTGCCGAGGAAGCCGTGGTGACCGCTGAACTCATGGGCAACGAAGTCGAGCACTTCTACGACGTCGGCGTGGCAGGAATCCACCGTCTTCTCGCCAATCGTGAAGCCCTGACGAAAGCCCGCGTAGTGATTGTCTGCGCCGGCATGGAAGGCGCTTTGCCGAGCGTGGTCGGAGGCCTCGTCGGCGTTCCGGTCATCGCCGTCCCCACCAGCGTCGGCTACGGCGCGTCATTCAAAGGCTTGACCGCACTGCTCGGCATGCTGAACTCCTGCGCCTCCAACGTGAGCGTGGTGAATATAGATAACGGATTCGGCGCCGGCTACGTCGCGTCCCTGATCAACCGGCTGTGAATAAAAGAGGCGCGGCCCCCGCCGCGCCTCTCTCACCCCCCGACCACATTACATCCCGGATTGTCCCGAATCCTTCTCCACTACCAGCTTGTTTTCTACGCTGAAGGCGCCCGGAATCTGACTCGCCCGCACTCCAGCAACGGTCTTATCCATGGTGTTCTCCACGGAACCGTAAAGGGTCACATGGCCATTCACCACGATGATCCGAATCGGCCGCGCCGGGTCCATCGCATACTTGCTCAGCACCGGGTCGCGGTAGATAGCCTGAGCCGTCCGCAAGCGCAGCCCTTGATCAAACGGAGAGACTGGCTCGACCGAGACGTTCGCGACCACATCCTTTACTCCAGGCATGAAATAAATGTCGGCCAGGGCCTCGTCGCGGCCCATCCCGGTTAGATCATCACCCTCTACCGTAACCACGCCATCCTTCACGCCGAGTGCGAAATAATCGAAAGTGTTGTCGTAGTTGACCCGAACGTAAGCCAGCTTCTGAGCCAGTTTCTGCTCCAGTTGCTGGTCGGGAACGTTCGGCCCCGCCACCGTGATCAGGTTGCGCACGCCCTGCACGCTCGCAGTTTTTCGAGCCAGCTTGGCCGCGTCGACCTTGCGCTGGTAGAGATCCACCGTGCCCGTCAGGGTTACGATGCCGTCTTCCACGCTCGATTTCACGTCACTGAACTGATTCTTCTTCGCCAGCTTCTGCACTACCGCAGTTTGAATCTGATTGTCGTAGCGAGTGGCAGCCTCGGTCTGAGCGACAAGCGTCGCGCTCAACAACCCCACCGCCAGCAGAGATCCCACCGCCTTCACCCAACTTGTTCCAATCATAAGGTCACCTCCGACCCAGTTGACAAATCTTTACGAATTAACCGTGTGGTTAATTGCCTCGTATTAAGGTGAACCCGGCGGAGCCTGGAAAGTTGCGGCAGGAGTCAGTGCCGCTTTTTGGATGTGCGGGAGTGCCTGACCGGCTTTGCGGCATTCGATCGGCCTGCGCCTCGCCGAGGCCGGCCGGCTCCAAACACGCGAGCAAATATCTTGTCCACGTTCTTCAACTGACGCTGCAAATCGAAGGCGTACTCGATCTGCTTTCGCGGGACTTTTCCCGTGATCTCTTTATCGGCAAGCACAAGTTGGTGGAAATCCAGACCTTCTTTCCACGCCCGCATGGCGTGCGATTGCACCATTCGGTAGGCGTCTTCGCGAGCAACTCCATGCTCCACCAGATCAAGCAGCAATTGCCCGCTGAAGATTAGCCCGCGGGTACTCTCCAGATTCACCAGCATCCGCTCCGGATACACGAACATGGTTTCGATCAGGTTGGCAGTCTTGTTCAATAGGTAGTCGATGAGCGTGGTCGAATCCGGCAGGATCACCCGCTCCGCCGAAGAGTGCGAGATGTCGCGCTCGTGCCATAAGACAACATTCTCAAACCCCGCTTGGGCATTGCCGCGCACCACTCGTGCCAGCCCGCTGACCTGCTCCAAGGTCACCGGATTCCGCTTGTGCGGCATGGCCGAAGAGCCTTTCTGCTTTTCGCTGAAGAACTCCTCAGCCTCACGCACCTCCGTGCGTTGCAAGTGCCGGATCTCAGTCGCGATCTTGTCCAGCGTCGAGGCAATTACCGCCAGCGTTGCCAGATACTGCGCATGACGATCACGCTGGATCACTTGTGATGAAACCGCCGCCGCCTTCAAACCCAGTCGCGCGCAAATCTTCTCTTCGATCTCCGGCGTCAGATGAGCAAAAATTCCCACCGCGCCAGAGAACTTTCCGACACGCATGTCCTCTGCGGCGGCAGCGAAGCGCGCAATGTTGCGCTGCGTCTCCGAAAACCAGTTGGCAATCTTGAAACCGAACGTGATGGGCTCGGCGTGAATTCCGTGCGTGCGCCCCACCATCGGCGTGTCCTTAAATTCCCAGGCACGCCGTTCCAGCACCTCCGCCAGCCGTTCCAGATCCTGCGCAATCAACGCCGAAGCCTGCTTGATGAGCAGCGCCTGCGCCGTGTCGACCACATCATTGGAGGTAAGTCCATAGTGAAACCAGCGCGCATCCGGGCCAACAATCTCGGCCACAGCTGTGGTGAAGGCAATCACATCATGGCGTACTTCAGCTTCGATCTCGTGGATTCGCTCCACGCTGAAGTCCGCGCGCTCGCGGATCGCCCGCGCCGCTTCTTTCGGCACCATGCCGGCCTCAGCCAAAGTCTCGGTCGCGGCAACTTCCACGGCCAGCCAGGTGCGGAAGCGGTTTTCGTCGCTCCAGATGCGGCCCATTTCCGGGCGTGTATAACGCGAGATCAAGGCGGATTCGCTCCTGTCGCTATTAGCAAATATGCCAGTGAAAGCGGGACAGAGGATTCTAAATGGAGTGGGGAAAAGAGGCCAGCACAAGGGACGGGCGGTTCTCCAGTCAATTTCCCAGGGGCCGACCGTCCAATCTCAATCTATCGCGCTGCGCAAAGCAAACGAAATCATCACCACGGCGCCTTATCGCATTCCATTGGCCAACCGCGCACTGGCAGGGCTTCTCCGCAACAACAGCATGGCAGAAGCGCCAATCGACGGCCCGGGAACCAGCATGAGAAATGTCCACCGCCAGGATCCCAGCAAGTCGGCAAGCCGAGGCATAAGCCAAATCGCGACTACGGTGAGAGCGAATCCCAGCCCGAGCTGAACTGAAAGCGCGGTTCCAATAAAGCGCTGGTCAGCAAGTTCGGTAACCATTGCGGAGAACTGCGCCGAGTCACCGATCACAGAGATGCCCCATATCACCAGGATTGCGATGAATAGCCACAACGGCCCATCAAAGCAAAAGCCGATCGCAACCGCGCAGGCTCCGGAAACGAACATCATCCCAGCCGTGGTCGCAGTACGTCCGATGCGATCCGACAGAATCCCTCCCATGATGCAGCCGAACGCCCCCATCCCGATCGCCACAAAAGTGAGCAGCGACGCCCGCCCAACCAACAACGCGTGCTGGGCTCCAAGAGCTCCGTTCACATATACGAGAAGCCACGCCCACATCGCGTACAGCTCCCACATGTGTCCGAAATAGCCAAGGTTCGCGAGGAGAAGGTTTCGATCGCGGAATACAGCTCCGGCTTGCCGCGGATCGAAGAGAGCGCGTCCAAAGGGAAATGGCCCCTCGCGGGCAAATAACAAGAAGAGGATCGCTCCAATTAAGGTTGCAAGGGTGGACATCTTGACGACGAATCGCCAGTCCACCGCGCCCGAAAGGCTGCGAAAAAGATGTGGCATGGACGACCCAAGAGTTAGCGCGCCGACTACGGTCCCAAGCGCAAGGCCTCGATCACGATTGAACCAGGTAGATACCAGCTTAAGAGCGGGGGGGTAGACGCCCGCTAGCGCAAATCCCGTCAGCACTCGCGCCGCAACCGCGACGACGGGACCTGGTTCCACCAGCAGAGACGCATTCGCTGCCGCAGCCAGCGAGGCCGATAGCGCCATCAGCCGGTTGAGACGGACTATGTCGGGAAGGTTCACGAGGCTGGCGGCCAAAGCGCCACAGACAAAACCGATCTGCACGCCAACCGTTAGCCAGGAGAGGATGAATGACGATAGGTGCCATTCGCGTTTCAGTTCCGGCGTGATCGCCGTCGCCGAAAACCAGGTCGTCAGTGATAGGACAATTGCAATTGCTAGTAGCGCCAAGACCCGCCAACGCGATGCATCAGCACGCCCGTGCGATGATCCCGCGGCCTCGGTAGACAACGTTGTGGGCATCGCGGCTTCAGGACCTCCGGAGTGGAACCGTGTAGACCGTGGCGGTGCCCGTGAGACAAATGTCACCAGCTTGATTGCGCACGGTAGTCGCGATCTTGCAGATCGGCTTATCCGGCCGTACGTCCGTGACCTCAACCCGGCCTGTGATTTCCTCGCCTACCCCGACCGCTTTGACGAACTTCCACTCGACGGAAAGAAAAACCGTGCCCGGACCGGGCAGGTCTTCGGCAACCAAGGCATTCAGGATTCCGGATGTGACACCGCCCTGCACGATCAGTTTGCCAAAAACTGACTCTTCCGCGAGTTTCTGGTCGTAATGCAATGGATTGTGATCGCCCGTCATTTCAGTGAACAGTAGGATGTCTTCCATTCTCGTGCGGCGCGTCCGCTCCGCCGAATCACCCACCTTCGGGCGGCCGTTGATTACGCCCGACCAGCCGTCAACCGATTTGGTTTCGCTCAACGATCCTCCCCCCGATGTTCCTGTCTTGATTTGAACAACGCGAGACTCCGACCACGCAGCACGGACCGCGACCAACCCGAAGAAAGACATGGGCGGCGCGCGCTGCGCTTAAGTGTACTTGATTCCAAAAGCGGGTTGGTTCTGCATCACGTTACGAGAACTGGCTCCGCTGGCAGGTTCATGCCCAAACGGCATACAATACTTGTTCGAGTCCTGCTATGTCGCCCACGCCCGAAGATTTGACTACTATCAAAGATGACATGATCGCCTTCATCGAAGGCCACGGCATGAGCCGCTTCCACGGCTATGTGGATTACGAAGAAGTGCAGTGTGTCATGTGGGAAATGGGCACGAACCCCGATGGCTGGAAGGATTTCGTGGAACTGGCCAAGAGCGCCGGCGCTCCGTTTCTCACCATGCATTCCTGGAAGCTGGAGCGCGAAGAGCTCGACGAACTGGTACAACGCCTCACTCAATCCGAGTTCTCCGACGGCGACGATGTCGAGGATGCACGCTGGCTCCGCGCCCACCTCGGCAAGGTCGGATTCCTGCAGTTGGGCTGGGCTTATCAGGGGTCAATGTTTTTGTGCGAAGTGAGCACCGATTGGTACGAGCGCTACCAGCGCCTGCTCGAAGTCTCCGAAGATTTCGGCGGCATTCCCATCGACGAACCGGACCAGGACGACGAGAACTAGCGTGCGCTGGGAATTGTCTGCCGAAGACCCAGTTCTCGTGCAGAACCTGGCTGCAGCCCTCCGCGATCTACCTGATCTCCCCATTTCCAATCGAGCCAGGGATGCGAAGCAAGCCAGTTCACTTCACACGCTCGCCCGCCTGCTCATCCGCCGCGGCATAACAGATTCCGACTCCGCCGCTCGCTTCCTCTTCCCATCTCTGGATCACCTGCACGCACCCGAGGAAATGCGGGGCCTGCGCGCCGCCGTCGACCGCATCGACGCCGCCATCGAGAACAAAGAGCCCATCCTCATCTATGGCGACTACGACGTAGATGGCACCATGGCAGTCATCATTCTGAAAACTGCAATCGAACTGTGCGGCGGCGCTGCGGACTTTCACGTCCCCCACCGCATTCGCGAAGGCTACGATCTCCGTGACGACGTGATCGAGCGCGCCGCGGCCGCCGGCATTCGCCTCATCATCAGCGTAGACATGGGCATCCGCGCTTTTGCTCCGGCGGAAACCGCGCAGCGGCTGGGCGTCGACCTCATCGTCACCGATCATCACCTCCCCGGACCCGACGGCGTGCCTGGCGCGCTGACGGTGGTCAATCCCAATCAGGCAGGATGCGAATATCCCTACAAACAGCTCTGCGGGGCCGGCGTCGCGTTCAAAGTCGCACAAGCGCTGATGCAGCGCCGCCTCGACCAGAAAGATCAGACGCGCATGTTGCGATCGTTCATGAAAGTCGTAGCGATCGCCACCATCGCCGACGCCGTCCCGCTCACCGGCGAGAACCGGGTCTTTGCCAGGCTGGGTCTGGATGCCCTGCGCCGCGCCGTAAATCCCGGCCTGAAGGCCCTGCTCGAAGTGGCGCAGATTTCCACCAAGCGTCCGCCAACGTCCACCGAAGTTGCCTTCCGCATCGCGCCACGCATCAACGCCGCCGGCCGCATGGACGTTGCTCGCGACGTCATCGAACTATTCAGCGTTAAAGATCCCGTGCGCGCCCGGGAACTGGCCGCGAAACTCGATCGCCTCAACGCCGATCGTCAGGAGGAAGAGCGCCGTATCCTGCGCGCCATCGAAGAGCGCATCAACGGTGATCCCGCGCTGTGCGAGGCCTACTGCATTGTGATCGATGGTGAAGGCTGGCATCGCGGCGTCATCGGTATTGCTGCCACACGCGTGGTCGAGCGCTACCACCGGCCCGCCATCGTAATCGCGCGCGAAGGCGAGGACGCCTTTGGCTCCGGCCGTTCCATTCGCCCCTTTCACCTGCTCCAGGCCGTCGAGTCCTCACACAGTCTCTTTACCCGCTACGGTGGACACTCCCATGCCTGCGGATTCGCCATGCCCGCCGCCAATGTTCCTCAACTGCGAACCGAACTGGATGCCTTCGCGCGGACGCGGCTCGCTCCAGCGGATTTCGATCCCGTGCTCGATGTCGAAGCAGAGCTCGATCTCGATGAAATCACTCCCTCACTCTTCCAGGTATTGCACCTGCTGGAACCCCACGGCGCCGGAAACCACGAGCCCGCATTCGCCGCCCGAGGCGTCCGTCTGATCGCCCCACCAAAAATTCTGAAAGACAAACACATCAAACTGAAGTTGAAAGCCGGAGAGAACGGTAGACACGAATTTTCTCCGAAAGAGTCGGCTGAAGACGGTTCCACCAAAGAAGAACTAACGGCAGCATCAATCCTGGCCACGCCAAGTTGTCATCCGGACGGCGCCGCGATCAGCCGCGAACAAAAAGCCGAAGCCAAAGGTTTTCAACTGAGAACTGAGAACCGAGAACTGAGAACTGTCTTTAACGCCTTGGGCTGGCACATGGCCGAACGCCTGCAGCAGTCCCCGCTCCTTGCCGGAGACGCCATCGATATCGCCTTCACCATCGGCCACAACGATCATCCCGACTTCGGCGGCCTCGAACTCTCCTTGCGCGATTTCAAGAGTGAAACGCCACCCACCCAACACACAAACCAGGAGAGAAAGAATATCCCAACTCTCGCTAGCCCTCGTCGCGGATGAAAGAATGCCAGGTCTTACCACATGTTGTAGTAACCGTCGCGTCGAGCTATCTCCACCGGTACCCCGAACAGAGCCGCCAGTCGCTCGCCCTGCAGAATTTCATCTTTAGGGCCATCGGCGACGATCCGTCCCCGGCTCATTAGAACGACCCTCGTGATTTCCGGAACAATGTCGGCCAGTTCGTGAGTCACAAGAACAATTCCAATCCCCGAGGTCGCCAGCGCGCGCATGGTTTGCCGCAGACTTTGCTGGGCCGCCAGGTCCAGAGAGTTGCATGGTTCATCGAACAACAACGCGCGAGGATTGTGCACCAGGGCCCGTGCGATCAGAACTCGCCGGGCTTCCCCTGACGACATCTCGCAAACCGGCCGTTCCGCCAGATATGACACTTTCAACTCCGCAAGAGCCGCGTCAGCCAGTTCCTGATGTCTGCGATCGACGGCGTGGTTAGGGAAGATGCCCGTGCTGCTGAAAAACCCTGACAGCACCACGTCTCGCCCGCTCGCGTCCCCCGTACATGACAGCATCAGATCGTTCGAAACGATGCCCAGATGGGCACGCAAGTCGAACACGTTCCAGCATTCTTGGCCCAAGATGGCCATCGACGAGTTTTCCTGCGCCACCGGATAACACTCGCGAGTAATCGTCTTGATTAGCGTCGACTTGCCGCATCCGTTCGGCCCCAGAATAGCGATACGTTCATTGGCGCGGATGCAGAGGCTAAAATCATCGAGCGCGATTTTCTGCCCGCGAATCACCCGAATGTGCCGGAGATCCAGCAGTGGCGGTGTTTCCCAGGTCATCGCCTCCAAGTGTAGTTGAGATGCCGGATTCCGGCACGCCTGCCCAGTCTGCTTGTCATCCTGACCAAGCGTTGTTTGCGCAGCGAAGCGTCTGGGCGAGGCGCGCGATGTGCCGCGCGAGGTGTCACGCTTTTTGCGACCAATATTCGCCCGTTTGGTTCGCTTCCTCACCAAACTACACGCCTCCCAATCGCAGCCAGCGGCTTGCATTAGACTGTACTTGTAAATGCCGCTCCCCATCTACCGACTACGACGCTGGCTGGTTGTGATCGCAGTGCTGTTCACTGCCACGGTGACGGGAATGTATTTCTATGCCCGCCTTCGCCAGCGCAACGTGCTGAAGGAACTTCCCGACAAGATTGGCATTGACATCAAGCAGACCGCAGCCGGCTTTCAGTTCTCCAAGTCCGACGGCAAGCGAACTCTGTTCACCGTCCAGGCCGGTAGCCTCAAGCAATTCCAGATCGACGGCAGCGCCGAACTGCACAACGTCAGCATTATTCTCTACGGCCGCGATTCTTCCCGCTTCGACCAGATTTACGGGGACGATTTCTCCTACGACAAAAAATCCGGCAACATCACGGCTCACGGAGAAGTCCAGATCGATCTCGAACCCAATCCTTCGGGTCAAACTGGACCCGATCAGGGAACTCCCAAGGAGCTCAAGAATCCCATTCACCTCAACACCAAAGATCTCGTGTTCAACCAAAACAGCGGAGACGCCTCCACCGATGCGCGGGTTGATTTCCGCACACCCCAGGCCACCGGATGGGCTGTGGGTGTGCAGTATTCCGGCAAGACCAACGTGCTCACGCTAGCGTCGCAGGTTCACATGACGCTGAGCGGCCAGAATGCGGCCACTCTGGTCGCCACTCGTGGCACAATCACACGCCAGCCTCACGTAGTCGTGCTGGAACATGCCGTGTTGAAGCGTGAGGGCGGAACCGCGCAAGCGGACGAGTCCGCATTCTTCCTGGGTCCGGACAACGAAGTGCAGCGCCTGCTGGCCACGGGGAACGTGCAAGCGGAGTCCACCGCACAAGATGCCGATCAGATGCGGGCCCGCGCCGATCAAGCCGACCTGTTACTTACAGGCAAACAAAACCTCCTGCGGACCGCTATTCTGACCGGTAATGTCCACGTCGAGCGTATTGGATCTCAACCCATGCAGGGCGATGCCGGACGCGCCACTCTGGATTTTCTCGGCCAGAATCAACTCCAGAAGGTGCATGCCACGGATGGAGTTCGGTTGGCGCAACACCCCGACGCCACCAATCGGCCGGCGGAACATGACTCGGCATCGCAGGAGTTCGACCTTACTGCGCCAGTCGTGGACTTCTTCGTCGCGGAAGGGCGCCGCCTGGACCGCGCAGAAACTTCCGGGGCAGCGCAGATTACAATTTCGCCGGTTCCCGCCCAGAACTCAAGCTCCGCCAACCGGCAAGCTTCTCTCCAGCGGACAGTCATCACCGCCGGCCGGTTTTATGCGAAATTTGCCGCGACCTCTGACGCTACCAGCCGCTTAACTTCGATCCACGGTGCCCCCGATGCGAAGATCGTGAACCTCGCTCCCGGACTGCCCGATCGCGTGAGCACCAGTCAAACCCTGGATGCCATGTTTCTCCCGCAGGGAGGGATTGCATCCATCGTCCAGCAGGGAAGTGTTGTTTACAGTGACGGCCAGGTTCCCAGTAAACGCACTCAGGCCTGGGCAGACAAAGCGCTCTACACCCCTGCCGACAAAATACTCGTCCTAACCGGCAGCCCGCGTGTCGCCCAGGGAAGTATGGTTACGACCGCCAGGACAATCCGCATCAATCGCTCCACCGACGACGCGTTCGCCGACGAAGACGTCAAAACCACCTACAGTGAGCTCCAGGAGCAGCCGGACGGAGCGCTCCTGGCGTCGGCTTCGCCGATTCATGTCACGGCAGCCGCCATGACGGCCCATAACTCTCCGGCAGTCGCTCTCTACCGGGGCCACGCACGTCTATGGCAGGACGCGAACATCGTCGAGGCCCCGACGATCCAATTCGAGCGGGACCGCCGTTTCCTGGTGGCTCAAGGTACCGCCGCCCAACCCGTCTCCACCGTCTTGGTCCAGTCGAAACTGCTTCAGCCAGGGTCGCCCGTGGGCCGGTCAGCCGAGCCACGTCCAGCCCAGCCGGGCAAGACTCAGCCCGACAAGGCTCAATCCGCCGGCGCTCGGAACGCAGCAGAACCCAAAGCGAAGCCCAAAACTGAGGAAAAACCCGCCGACACTAGCCCCGTGACCATAAGTGCGGCTCGATTGACGTACGCCGATGCGGAGCGGTTGGCTCACTATGAAGGAGGCGTTGTAGCCAAGGGCACCAGCTTCACTGCGTCCTCCAATATCATGGACGCCTACCTCTTGCCTCGCCGCCAAACCCCAAGTAATCAATCACTTGCCAGGCCTATTTCGGAGCAAAGTCAGCTCGATCACATAGTGGCCCAAGGCAACGTAGTCGTCCAGCAGCCCACTCGTCGCGCTGAAGGGAAAAACCTGGTTTACACGGCTTCCGATGACAAATTCGTGCTTACCGGCGGACCGCCCAGCATTTTTGATGCCGAACGAGGCAAGATTACCGGGGTTTCGTTGACTTTCTTTAGGGCCGATGATAGGGTGCTCGTAGAAGGAGAAGCAAGTACTCCTGTGGTGACTCAGACGCGAGTGGCCCGTTAATGGCAAGATAAATGCGTACCCTAGCCACGGATGAGATCGGCAAGTCGTACCGGGGCCGTCGCGTCGTAAATGGTGTCAGCCTGCGGGTCGAACAGGGCGAAGTGGTTGGTTTACTTGGCCCTAACGGCGCAGGCAAGACGACTACGTTTTACGCGATTGTTGGCCTGATCCCCCCTGACACTGGCCGCGTACTGTACGACGGTCAGGACATTACTGACGTTCCCATGTATCTGCGGGCTCGCCAGTATGGCATCAGTTATCTCCCTCAAGAAGCTTCGGTTTTTCGCAAACTCACAGTCGAGGAAAACATCCTCGCGGTGTTGGAGGCTCAGCCTATGTCCTGGCACGAGCGCCGCGAGAAGATGGAAAAGTTTATCGATGAACTTGGTTTGGAGCACATCCGGCAGAATCGAGGCTACGCTCTATCCGGCGGTGAGCGCCGCAGGGTGGAAATCGCCCGCTGCCTGTGCATCAGTCCAACTTTCATCTTGCTCGACGAACCTTTTTCCGGGATCGATCCCATCGCCGTCCTCGACCTGCAGAAAATCATCAGCAGCTTGCGGGCCAGCGGCATCGGAGTGCTGATCACCGATCACAACGTGCGCGAAACATTGTCGGTAACCGACCGCGCCTACATAATCGACAACGGCCGCATCTTCCGCCAGGGCCAGCCCGAGCAGTTGGCCTCCGATCCGGAAGTCAGAAGGGTTTATTTAGGAGAGAGTTTTTCTTTGGTGTGAGGTTTCAAAGTTTCAAATGGCGCCTGAGTCTGAGACCTTGAAACGTTAAAACCTTGAAACCTTGAAACGTTGAAACATGGTCCTACTACAGCACAAACTGAGCGTCAAACTATCCCAGCGCCAGATCCTCACCCCTGGTCTGGTGCAGATGGTTTCCGTCCTCGCGCTCAACAAACTCGAACTCAAGGACATGATTAACGCCGAGATGGTCGAGAACCCGGTTCTCGAAGAGCTCGAAGATTCCATCCCGCTAATCGACGAAATAGGCCGCAAAGAAGAAGAACGCGACCGTCCCACCCCCGCCTCAGGCGAAGAAGCACCCATCACCGCCGAAAAGAAAGATCCATTCGAAGAAATCGATTTCGGATCCTTCTTTCAGGACTATCTTGATCCCGGCTATCGCACCCGCGGTGAAATGGAAGAGATCGAACGCCCGTCGTTTGAAAACTTCCTCTCGAAACCCACAAATCTAACCGACCATCTCGCCTGGCAACTGGGTGCGCTCAGCCTGCGCCGCGAAGTCCGTGAGGCCGCCGAACAGATCATCGGCAACCTCAACGAAGACGGTTACCTGATTGCCAGCGACGAAGAAATGCTGGGCATAGCCCCGCCTGCGCCTCCCGAAGCCGACGCGGCCGCCGCCAGAAATATTGCCAGCGAAGCCCAGGCTCTAGGCTTGGAGGGCGAGCCACTGGCCGAAGCAGCGGCCGAAGACGCCGATCTCAACCCAGACCTTTCCGCAACCGAAATCGACGAACTGATCAGCACTTCGTCCACCGCCCCCGAATTCTCCGCCGCCGATGTTACCGCTAAGAATTCTCTTGGCGAAGCAGATGCTCTGCCATCCGCTGGCATCCCGGCCGAGATCTCTTTTCCCGGACGGAACGGAAATTCCGCTGCAGCCGCTGCTCCGGCTCCTGAGCTCGCATCCTCTCACCCGCGTCCTGTCTACAAGTCCAACTTCACTCCGGCAGATCTCCAGGAAGCCCTCGAAGTGATTCGCCAGCTCGACCCGCCCGGCGTAGGCTGCCGCACTTTGCGTGAATGCCTTCTTCTCCAGTTGCACCATCACCAGCAACAACTCGTTCTGCACAAAAACGGAGAAAAAAACGGAACCCACGTCACAGAAAAACCCGGCAACGGCACCGCCCAGGTCCTCGACGACGCCATCGCCGTTGTTGACCAGCACCTGCGCGCCGTCCAGAACAAGCAGCACAAAGAAATCGCCAAGGCCATCGGACGCCCCGCCGACGCCGTCCAGCAAGCCCTCGACTACATTCGCACCCTCGATCCCCGCCCAGGCCTGCAATACAACAAAGTCCAGGCGCGCCTGATCGAGCCCGATGTCGCTTTCATCAAGCACGGCGATGAATGGCTGGTTCTGATGAACGACGATGACCTGCCGCAACTCCGCCTCAACCCAGCCTACAAAAAGCTGATCACTCGCGACACCAACGACAAAAACACCCGCGACTACGTGAAAGAGCGCTACAAGAGCGCCATCCAGCTCATCAAGAACATCGAGCAACGCAAGCAGACCATCACCAAGGTCTGCTACAGTATCGTCGCCCGCCAGCAGGACTTTCTGGAAAAAGGCATCGACCAGTTAAAACCGATGATGATCAAGGAGGTGGCCGAAGAAATCGGCGTGCATCCTTCCACCGTGAGCCGCGCCGTGGCCAGCAAATACGCCCACACACCACAGGGCGTATTCGAGCTGCGCTACTTCTTCAGCGAAAGCGTGCAGGGCCCAGAGGGCGGCAACACCTCGCTCCTGATCCTGAAACGCCGCGTCAAAAAGCTAATCGAAGAAGAAGATCCCAGCCGTCCGCTCACCGACGAACAACTAACCCGCATCCTGCAATCACAAGGCATCCAGGTAACGCGCCGCACAGTAGCGAAGTATCGTGAAGATATGCGCATCCCAAGCACGCACCAACGCAGAGTAAAGGAATAAGGAGTAAAGGCTTCACCCTGTGGACCTCTGTGTCCCCTGTGTTAAGGATCTTGACTTTGACTGCAGCACTGACCTCTAACGTCTGACCTCAGGAGGGCCGCTCGTGAACGTGGAATACACCGGCAGGCACTACGAAGTAACTCCTACCATTCGCAAAGAAGTTGAAACCGGACTCACCAAACTCCGCAAAATCCTCGGCGACAAATTTGAGACCAAAGTCATCCTCACCGTAGAGAAGCACCGCCACAAAGCCGAAATCACCATCAGCCCGCGCAACGGCCCGCTAGTAGGCCTCGCCCAGGCCAAGGACATGTCCATCGCCGTCGGCGAAGCGCTCGACCACCTCGAAAAACAGGCGGTGAAATACAAGACCCGCTGGCAATCGAAAAAGCGCTCCGCCCGCAAGAGCGAAGAAGTAAAGAAGTGGAACGGCCACTCCCCGCAAGACGCCGTCACCGTCCAAACCGCCGTCGGCCTGACCGAAAAAACAGCCGTCGCAGTAGTCGTGCACCGCTATCCCGCAGTAGCCAAAACCACCGAGGTCCACCTCGTGCGTTCCGATGAAGCCGTAGCCATGCGACCCATGACCCTCGAAGAGGCCATCAAAGAGGCCCACTTCCGCGACCGCGACGTCTTCGTTTTCCGCGATCCCAAAGGCAAAGTCATGGTCCTCCACCGCACCCGAGACGGCAAGATGGAGCTAATCGAAGCGCCATAGCAAGAAGCGGCTTAGGAAGATGCGCCGTAGGGAGAGATGCCATAGCAAGAACGGCCCTAGGAGCCGGCGCGCCTCGCCTCCACTCCTTGTGCTCCAGAAGACTGCGTCTTAGAATGACCTCGGCTGGAGGGGGCACATGATTCCACGCAGAATCGTTCTGGTCCTTGTCGCAATAGCGTTTTGCATTCTGTTCGTAGGCGCCGGTCAGGACAACCCCAGCTCTTCGAACCCTGGCCCTCCCAAGGAAGTTACCTACAACCGCGACGTAGCTCCCATTCTGTACAAGAACTGCGTAGTGTGCCACCGCCCCAACGACATCGCCCCCATGTCGCTGCTCACTTATAAAGACACTCGTCCCTGGGGCCGCGCAATTCGTGAGGCAGTCGTGCAACGCAAGATGCCGCCCTGGCACGCCGATCCCAAGGTAGGCGATTTCCTCAACGATCCCCGTCTCAGCGACGCCGACATCGCAACCATCGACGCCTGGGTCAGAACCGGCGCCCGCGAAGGTGATCCCAAAGATCTGCCTCCCCCTCCAGTATTCGCCGAAGGCTGGCATATCAAGCCCGACATCGTGTTTACCATCCCCGAGTTCATGGTGAACAGTGCCAGTCAGGACGACTACGAATACGTCTACGTTCCGACCAACTTCACCGAGGACAAGTGGGTGCAGGCCGCCGAGGTGCTTCCTGGAGACCGCCGCGTAGTGCATCACGCCACCGTTTCCGTAATCACCGCCGACAAGGTCGCAAAAGAAGTAGCGGAACACGGCAAGCCCGATGCCGGAGTCGACAAATACCACTACCGCACCGGCAAGGTTCTACACCTGCGGGTAGACGCGCCAGTGGTCGACGACGGCTGCTCCTCCCCCGACGGTGGCGGCGTTCCGGGCATGTCATCGGGATATATAAACATCGTCCCCGGTATCTATCTCCCCGGCCACTTGGCCGAGACTCGTCCGCCTGGCTACGCTTTAAGAATTCCCGCTGGCGCCTACCTTCAGTATCAGATTCACTACAGCAATCGCACCGGCGAGGATGTGAAAGATCGCACCAGCATCGGCCTGGTCTTTGCCCGGGAACCGGTGAAGCACGAGATCGCGCAGTACGAAATCTGGAACGACCTCTTCCTGATTCCGCCCAACGATGGCAATCATCGCGTAACTTCCTGTTACACCTTGCCAAAAGATGTCACGGTTCTCGCCTACACCGCCCATATGCATTTTCGCGGGAAAAGCATGACCACCGAAGCCATCTATCCCGACGGCCATCACGAAGTCATCCTCAACGTCCCGCACTATGACTTCCGCTGGCAGGAAACTTACTTCCTGAAAAACCAGTTCCTGCTGCCCAAAGGCACAAAGCTGGTGACCACCGCCTACTACGACAATTCCTACGACAACCCGCAAAATCCCGATCCCTCGAAAGCCCTCCGTTGGGGCGAGCCGAGCGACGAAGAGATGATGGGCTTCTGGCTGCAATTCGCCGATCCCAAACTCGTCGACCAGAAAACCGTCGCAAGCAAGTAAGTCGATGAGGAGTCCCTGCTCATGCAAGTAACCCGTCGCAGTTTCCTGGTCACAGCCGCCGCCGCGGCAGCCCCCGCATTCCTCCGCGCCACCGATAAATCCGGTAGCAAAGCCCCCATCCTCGGCCAAGGCGACCACCAATACGAAGCCATCCACGACTGGGGCCAGCTCCCGCGCGCCATCAAGTACGGCAACACCCATGGCGTCTGCGAGGATTCCCAGGGCAACATCTACATCCACCACACGGTCAATGCCGCCAGCGACAGCCTCGACACCATGGTCGTCTTCGACGACAAAGGCAAATTCATTCGCTCCTGGGGACGCCAATTCAAAGGCGGAGCCCACGGCCTGACCCTCCGCAAAGAGGGAAGCGAAGAGTTCCTCTATCTCTGCGATTACGAGCACGGCATCGTAACCAAACGCACCTTGAAGGGCGAAGAGGTCTTCACGCTGGGATATCCCGCAGAATCCGACGCCTACAAACCCAAGGACAAGTTCTCAACCGTAGCGTACCGGCCAACCAACGTAGCGATAGCCCCGAACGGCGACATTTACGTCGGCGACGGATACGGCTCCAGCTTCATCAACCAGTACAACCAGAAAGCTGAATTCATTCGCACCTTCGGCGGTTTGGGAAGAGCCGACGACCAGCTCGATTGCCCTCACGGCCTCTGGGTCGATACGCGCGGAGTTGAAACCAGCAAAGAAACTCCGTTGCTAGTAGTGACCGACCGCGGCAACAGTCGCCTGCAGCGCTTTACGCTCGAGGGCAAACACGTTGACTCGATCGCTGGCACCTCGAAGATGCCGTGCAATCTGCAGGAGCGCAACGGAGAAGTCGTAATCCCCGACCTGCTAAGCAAGGTGATCATTCTCGACCGCAAGAACAATGTAGTAGCAACCCTGGGCGAATCCGAATATTCAAGAGAAGATTGGAGTACAGTCCGAAACCAAGCCCCCGGAACCTTCGTCCCCGGCAGATTTGTTTGTCCCCACGGCGCCTGCTTCGATCACTCCGGCAACATCTTCGTAGCGGAATGGGTCGAATCAGGCAGAGTAACCAAACTCCGCCACGTGGCCTAGTCCTGTCATCCTGAGCGGAGGGGCTGATTCTCGAAGAAAGTCAGGCACGCAGTCGAAGGATTTCTATCCCGCCAGAAATGCCCGAACCTGAAAGGAAGTTTCCACTAGCGCACGCAGAATCGTGGAAGAGCGGCGCCTCAGCGCCGCGTAAAGCGTCATGAATCATACGGGCTTTAGCCCCCCAGGCCAAAAGTTTTCCACACCGTCCTGTGACATCCAACCTTGCCCCCACCACCCCAATCGCGCGATCATGGCCGAAGCGGGAGTGGTAGAGCAAGCCTCACTGGCGAACCCCCAAGCTCAATGTTCTCAAGATTTTGACTCTTAAGTTCTTTGACATCAAGATTTTGCCAACACTTTTTGCAAACCCCGCGCCCAGCAAGACTTTCGGAGGGTATGGGGAGGGGGGGTACCCCGCATCAGCACCATCTTTCCTAAACCGGGAACGCCGCCGCCTAAGTTTATTTCGCACAGAAATCCACTGGCTGCATTCGAGGAGAAGCCTGCACCCTCACGTCTGCGTCATCCCGAGCGCAACCGCTCTTCATGCGGGGCGAGAGCCTGCCCTGAGCGAAGCCGAAGGGGATCTCAGTTGCACTTTGTGCTATGAAGTTTCCAATGGTGCTAGAATTCGCCGCCGAGGAAATGCCTATGACGACTCGTGCCCATTCCGCGCCCCTTTTCGTCCTGCTGATGATCCTGGCCGCGTCCTGTCCGACTCAATCGCAAGCCATCACGCCGCCATCAAAGCTCTCCGTTCACTGGGAAGAATTAACAGCCGCCGATTTCCGCGAGGGCATTCGCCGCTCCCAAGGCACGTGCCTCTTGCCTTTCGGCATCCTGGAGAAACACGGACCGCAGCTCCCCCTGGGCACTGATCTTCTCGACGTCCGTTACGCCGCCCTGCACGCCGCCGAGCAGGAATACGCAGTCGTCTTCCCCGAATATTATTTCGGACAAATCGCCGAAGCGCGCCACGAGCCCGGAACAGTAGCTTACAGCCGCGAAATGCAGCTAGCCCTGCTGCAAGAGACCACCGACGAGATGGCCCGCAACGGCTGCAAGAAAGTAATCATCGTCAACGGCCACGGCGGCAACGAGCACCTGCTGCCGTTTTTCGCGCAGTCGCAGCTCGACAAGCCCCACGACTACGTGGTCTATGTGTTCGATCGAAGAAGCCCCGAAACCGGAGGCCCACCGAAGAAAACGACGATCGACATGCACGCCGGCGAAAGCGAAACCTCGAAGATGATGATCTCCCGCCCCGACACAGTCCACATCGACCGCGCCAACACCGAATCCGGCGCCGACCAGAACCGCCAAAATCTTCCCGAGGATGTCTACACCGGAATCTGGTGGTACGCGCGCTTCCCCAATCACTATTCCGGCGACGGGTCAGCGGCGACAAAAGAGTTGGGAAAATTTCAGATGGATTGGTGGATCGACGCTGTAGCCAAGTCGATTCGAGCCATCAAAGCCGACGATGTCAGCTTAAAGCTGCAAAACGAATTCTACGAAAAGAGCAAACACCCGCTAGACACACAGCCGTAGACGAGATGAGAAACGCGTTCGTAGAGACGTCGCTCGCTACGTTTAGGCAGCAAGGAAATGTGTCAAGACCGTCCAATCAGCACGCCGGTGATCAACACCAACACCCCGCCCAGGCCCACCTGCAACGCAGCCGAAACCCAGGGCGTATCCATGTAACGGCGGCGGACCCAAGTGATCACCCCCAGCTCCGCAATCACCACTGCGCCTGCCGCCCAGAGCGCCATTCGAAAATCGCTAAGAAGAAACGGCAATGTGTGTCCAATGCCGCCGAGCGCTGTCATGGCTCCGCAAATCACCCCGCGCACCCAAGGATGCCCACGCCCCGTAAGGCTGCCATCATCGGAAAGCGCCTCGGTAAATCCCATGCTGATTCCAGCTCCTGCCGAGGCGGCCAAACCCACTAGGAATGCGTCATTCGTGCTGCGGGTCGCAAATGCGGCAGCGAAAACAGGCGCCAGCGTGGAAACGGAACCATCGATCAGTCCCGCCAAACCCGGCTGCACAATCTGCAATACGAAGAGGCGGCGCTGAGCTTTCTCTTCGTCAGCTTTCACATTCGCGGGAAGCTTTTCCTTATCCAGTTCCTGAGCGCGTTCTTCGTGCTCGCGCTCTTCATTGATGAGATCGTCGAGCAGTTGCCGGACTCCGGCGTCCTGTGTGCGTGCTGCCGCTTTCTCATAAAACCGGCGCGTTTCCACTTCCATCGTGCTGGCTTCCTTGCGCACCGCCTCGATGCGCAGCGGACGCATCAACCAAAGTGCCGGACGCTCCACGAATCCGCGCACGTCCTGCCGCCGGATCAGGAGAATGTGTTCCCCGAATCTCTGCCGGTAAAGCTCGATCAGGCGCCTGCGATGCCCCGATTCCTCTTCGCGCATTCCGTCGAACATGGCCGCTGATGCGGGATAGTCCGGTCGCAGCCCTTCCGCGAAGTCGGCGTATACTCGCTCGTCCTCTTCCTCCAGCGCAATGGCCAGAGCCAGCACTTCGCGTTCCGTGAGTTCCTCAAACTTCTTCATGGCGACCTAGCTTACCTTCCCAAGCGGACCTTAGACAAATCGGAAACCGGTTAGAAGCTTTCCACCCTCAGTGCTACTATCGAATTCATGGCTGCCCGGAAATCGTCGGAGTCCCGAAAGCGCTCCAACCCTCCGCGCGGAGTGAACAAAGCGCAGCGGGCGTCGCATAAAGCTTCGCGCAAACCTATGCGCAAGCCTGCACATGCCCCGGAGCTGGTCATCATCACGGGAATGAGCGGATCAGGGAAAGCCTCCGTGCTGAAGGCTTTCGAGGACTTGGGCTACTACTGCGTCGACAATCTTCCCGTCGAGCTGATCCCGCGTTTCGCGGAAATGGCCTTGCAGTCGGCTGAGATCCGCCGCACCGCGCTGGTGGTTGACGTCCGCGAAGGCGCCCAGCTCGAGCAACTTCCCGGCATTCTGAAAGCCGTACGGCGCTTGATTCCGACCAAGGTTGCTTTCCTGGAAGCCTCTGACGCAGTGCTGATGAGGCGATTCAGTGAGACTCGCCGACCACATCCTCTGGGGACAGACACGCCGGTCAATGCCTCGCTCAAAGCCGAACGACGCCACCTGGCGAGTATCCGTGCGCTAGCCGACATCGTTATCGATACGTCGAAGTTCAACGTGCACGAATTACGCGCTCACATCACGGAGCGTTTCCGCGAACAGGCAACGGAGAAGAGCATTCTGGTTTCGTGCGTGAGCTTCGGCTACCGCCACGGCTTACCCGAAGACGCCGATCTGGTCTTCGACGTTCGCTTTCTGCGCAACCCGCACTTCGTGCCGAAATTCCGGCCGCTGACCGGCCGCGATCCGCGAGTGGCCAAATACATCCGGTCTTTTCCGCAGACGAAGAAGTTGATCCCCCGCATCTCTGATCTGCTGGTTGACCTGATGCCGCATTACATCCACGAAGGCAAGAGCTATCTAACGATGGGCTTTGGCTGTACGGGAGGCCAGCACCGTTCGGTGATGATCGCCGAGGAGGTAAGCAAGCGTCTGCACAAAGCCGGATATCGCGTGAAGGTCGTGCATCGGGATATGCCGAAGTAGGAGCCCATGCTCACAAGAACCTAAAGTGGCTACTTGGGGATTCCACAGCCGCGCAGTAAAATAGGCGCTTGCACTCAATCACTATGCCACCGTCAGTAAGCCACTTCGGCCTGCTGGGAGCGCTATGCGCCAACTGACGCGCCTCGTCCGCTATGTGTTTCCGTTTCTGCTGCAATTGTTGCCGGGTGTCTTGATGTTGGCCGCAGTAGGTTTTCTGGAGGCATTTCGGCTGGTCCTATTGAAGCCC
>DATHMS010000104.1:0-2668 GCA_035486795.1 Candidatus Sulfotelmatobacter sp.
GCCCGTCTCAGCGTTGGGATTCAGCACAGTGGCCGAGAAAGTCTGGGCGTAATCATGCGATGCAGCTACCGCGAGCGTCTGGTCGTGGTTAAAACTCACGTAGACGTTAGGGCCGCGAACCGCCAGCACCGGCTTATCGATCCTGATTTCCGGAGATTGTTCGGCGACGGCATACGACCAGGAGCGGCCAAAATCCTGCGACCGCGCCACGATGATGACGTGTCTGCCTTGCATCCACGAGGCATAAAGCGTTTGCCCGTCGTTGGGGTCGACCTTGATCTGCGCGTCGAATTGTCCCAACGACGAGGCCAGCAGGGAGTGCGGCGCTTCCCAGGACGTGCCGTTGTCACTGCTGACTAGCAGGACCATTGTTGGTGCGGTGCACGCTGGACATTGCGCCACCGGGCCGTACTGAGGAAAGAGAATGTAGATGTGACCGTGGGCGTCCGTAGCCAGGGCGGGTTCCCATTGGTCCCCTGGGCTGAAGCCGACACGGCGCGCAGCAGTGAAGCCTGAAACGGCCAGCGCAGCAGGCGCAGTGGCCAGCGCCAATAGCAGAAAAGCGGCAAGTTTCTGCACACCCCGGGCGCGGCTGGATGTGAAAACCAAAGGACTTCTCCTGGGACACCGACTGCGACTAACCTTGCCGCACTTTATAATGAATTTCTAATAAACGTCAATTACCCGATAGGGTCATCAGCACTTTAGTAACCTCTGCCCGGCGAAAATGTTAATGTGAGGATCAATGTGGGGACAGCCGTCCTCGGCTGTTCGTCGAGCGAAGCTCGCCCCCCGGGCCGCCACACCGTACTCACAGCGCGTGACTTTCCGCTGAATTCGTCATCTAATAGGAGCGCCACAAGGAGCAATCTTAAAAATGGAAAAAGCCACATTCGCCGCAGGATGTTTTTGGGGAGTGGAAGCCACCTTCCGGCAGATGCCCGGAGTGCTGTCAACGCGCGTCGGCTACACCGGCGGAAGCACCGACAATCCCAACTATAAAGAAGTTTGCACCGATCGCACCGGCCACGCCGAGGCGGTAGAAGTAGAATTCGATCCCGCCCAGGTTCGCTACACCGACCTCCTGAAAGTCTTCTGGGAGAATCACGACCCCACGCAACTGAACCGCCAGGGCCCGGACTGGGGCACGCAATACCGTTCTGCCATCTTTTATCACACGCCGGAACAGCAGGCCGCCGCGCAGGCCTCAAAAGAAACGCTGGAAAAGGCTCACCGATTCTCCAAGCCAATCGTTACGCAGATCGCCCCGGCAGTAACGTTCTATCCCGCCGAGGACTACCACCAGCAGTATCTGGAAAAACGCGGCCTGGCAAGCTGCCACATCAAGGCGTAGGGACGAAAAGGCGTAGGAACGAACGGGCCCAACCCTTACTCTAACGGCTCGAAGTGCAGCGATTGAACGCCGAGTGCCGCCAAAGCCTCGTCCATGGTCCGCACCACTTTCAATAGCGGGCGTGAATGCTCTCCCATGATCTGAAACATGCGAGCCAGACCAAAAACAAGCGCTTTGGGGGCCACAATGAAGCGCGGCCTGGCAGGGTCTGACAGCACTGGCTCCTGGTTTGCCAGTTGGCGGATAAGGTCGGCGGACACGTCAAATTCCGTGACCAGCGAGCAGTCCATGATGCTGGCGCTCGCGTCCATCACGGTGGCGTATCTTTTTGCTGTTCGGTAAGACACCGCCAGCAGTTCATTCGTGACCCGGCCCTTGAACCGGATCAGCATGATCTTGCTCGCTCGGTCGAACTCAAATCTGAAGCTGGCGGGAATCTCGGGGCGAGGTTGCGAAGCCATAGTCCCCCCTCCCTTCTTGCCGGGGATTCAAAGATGGGACTTCCCCAAGGGTTGTTTAACCACAGTTTAGGTTTGAGGAAAATCCCGGTAAATGGCACTTTCGTGCGGGCCAGAAGGCTGGGGCAAGCTCTTTCGCTTGCCGCGCGGGCAGTCTCAGTTTGCCGTCAGCAGCATCGGCGCACCTTTCGTAATCACCAGAGTATGCTCGTAATGCGCCGAGGGCCGGTGATCTGCCGTGACGACCGTCCACTTATCCTGCGCCACGAACGCCCTGCCCGAGCCCGCGGCAATGATCGGCTCAACCGTAATGACCAGCCCCTCGGTGAGAACCTGATTTGCTTCCGGATCAGCAAAGTTCGGCACTCGAGGCTCTTCATGAATGGTGCGCCCAATGCCGTGCCCTCCCAGATCGCGAATCACCGAGAACCCGCTGCGCCTGACCTCGCGCTCGATCAGTCGCCCAATCTCGCAAACCCGAAATCCAGCACGTGCTACCAGCATGGCCTTGGCAAAGGCCCGCTCCGCGCATGCCACCAGGCGCTGGCACTCCTCGGTCACCTCGCCAACCGGAACCGTGACCGCGGCGTCCGCCATGAATCCATCTTTTTCGACGGTGACATCCAGCTTGATCAGGTCGCCCTCTCGCAGCTGGCGTCTGCCAGGAATCCCATGCACTGCTTCCTCATTCAGACTGATGCAGTTCACCCCCGGAAATCCGTAAACCAGCGCCGGCGCCGACCGCGCTCCGTGCTGCCGCATCACGCCCGCACCCACTTCGTCCAGCTCCGCCGTCGTGATCCCCGGCCGCACTGCGTTCTTCATCGCTTCCAGCATGAGGCAAACCACCGCCCCT
>DATHMS010000105.1:0-62688 GCA_035486795.1 Candidatus Sulfotelmatobacter sp.
AATAGTGGCGCAGGCCCTCTGGTCTGCGCTTTTTGTTTTTGGGGGGTAGGGCGGCCGGTGGGATGGAAGTCAAAATCCCCACCCTCTCGCTAAGAACGCGAGAAGGATGGGGCACCCGCGTTCCCTCAGGGGCTAAAGCCCTGGCTCTTTATCGGCTCTGGGCGGCACGGCTGAAGCCGTGCCCTTCCCGATCCAAGTTTCTCGGATCAGGTCTCTCAAGATCGAGTCTCTCGGGATCGAGTCTCTCAGGATCCACATTTCTTAAAAGGAGTGTTCTTCAGGCGTGGCCTCCTGGCTGCGCCCTTTTTGTTTATGGCGAAGGAAAATGACAATTCGGGTAGGGAGATGGGAGCTAGTGGTGGAGAAGTCGGAGCCAACGTCAAAAACGACGGACAGGAGTGTGCGGCGCACACGAACCTGATTGAGATACACGCCGTTGGTGTGCCGGAGCGCAAGCGGCTGGGGGAGGCGGTGGAGGCTGCGTTTCTGGCCAAGGCCACTATGCTGGGGTTTCCTGTGCTGAAGCCTTGGGGAGATAGCCGTCCTTATGACTTTGCGGTGGAAAGTGGGCGGCGTCTTTGGCGGGTGCAGGTGAAGTGCGCGACCAGCCATCGAGGGACGCGATGTGAGTCGAGGGCTGCGGGCAGCGGGGAAGTCTATACGCTGGATGACATCGATTTTCTGGTGGCGTATGTGATTAAGAAGAATCTGTGGTATGTGGTTCCGGCGGATGCGTTTGTACCGCGAGTGACGGTGCACTTTAACTATGGTCCGCTCAGCCAGGGGATGTTTGAGATATACCGGGAGACCTGGTGCCTGCTGGCCTGTTCGGCACGGGCGCGGGGCAAGGGCGACATTCCGAAGCGATGCCGATGCGAGGAGATGCCGGTGCGGTGCGTGGTGTGTCCGAAGAGGTGAGGAAGTTGATTTCTCTATGCGACCCGCTCTATCCAACACGAAGCAAGACCACAACAAAGATGATCACGTCACCGGCTGCGTGCATCAGCCACGCCCAAAGACCGCCTTCCGTGTCGTAAAGACTTTGGCAAAGCAGCATCGCGAACAATGTTGTTGCTAGTACGCCGGTTGGGCCGCCCGGGTGCCCGTCCCAGTGCGCTAGACCGAAATTGATGCTGGTCATCCAAAGGACTGCCCTTTGGCCGAAGGCGCGCTTGCCGCGCGCGACAAGAACAAATCGAAACCTGAACTCTTCATTTGCGGCATTGATCACGGCAAAGCTGAGGGAGAGTGCCGTGATCGCCGCCCAGCCCGCATGGCGCGCGACGTGTACGTCGCCGAGCATGAAGCGGAGCTGCTCGCGCAGGCCGACGATCATAAATAGGATAACGGCCGGCGCGACGATGCTCCAGCGAATACGTCCGAGGCCGGCGACACGGGCGTTTAGTTTGCCGATCGCGAGAAAAATATCCCTTCTCGTCAGGTCGGATGAAAAAAGTGTGAGGGCAATGCAAAGGGAGGGAATCAGTGCAAGCCATGCGTCGAAATACATTCGCTCGGAGATGCTTCCGTGCTGGAACCAGGTCCAATGCTGCTCGACGGTTCGTTGCAGCCAATTGCCGGGAAGAAATGCGATCAGGGTAACGACGAAACCTCGAAGATACCCGCGTGCGAAAGCAGCCAAAGGAACTAGCGCTAATGCGCGGACGATCTCCGCAGCGAGCGGAAGGCGATGTCCGGTGTGCAGCTCCCATAAGATGTCGGCCGCGTCACTGGCAATTCCTATCGCTATCCAGGCAATGATCTGAGGTGACAGAGTGCCTCCTTCTTGCTTTTGAGTTCTTGACCTGCCAGTCGGATTTGAATCCTAATACAAGTGGAGCTGGTCCCTCGGGCAAAGCCTGTATTGCGCCTTACCGAGTCAGAGCCGAGAATACGTTTACATGTCTATTCTTCAACTCTATCCTCTCAACTCACATTCCAAGAGTGATCTTGCGCCGTTTCGTGAACAATAAATAGGGAGGTTCTTTATGCGACATCTGCTGCTGTTTTCAGTACTGCTGCTCGGCGTTTCATGGGCCGCGGCGCAAACTTCTCCGAGCCAGGGAACGGGCGGAAGCACAGGCCAGGAGACTGTCAAAGGTTGTTTGAGCAACTCCGGCGGGAACTACATGCTGACCGACAAGAACGGCAAGAGTTTCCAGTTGACGGGAGACACTTCGAAGTTAAGCGATCATGTCGGCCATGAAATTAAGGTGACCGGGACGGAGGGTGCGGCCTCCGCATCATCGGACAGCGGCACCATGAGCCAAGCGAGCCCAACTCTCGAGATCAGCACCTTTAAACACATTTCGAAGACGTGTGAGGGTGCGACCGCCTCGCACTAGCTGCGCGTAGCCACTCGTCACGAACTGAGCCCCACTTCGCGCGCTTGCGAGGAGTGGGGCTTTTTCTTGCCAACTTGAAACAATCTCAGAGCGGCGCTGGCCGGCGTTCGGATAAAATCAGGTCAGGGGGGTGAGACTTGGCATCCACTTTTTTACTGATGAACAGATTCACCGCTCTGTCTCTCGTGCTACTTGCAGCCTGTTGCGCACGAGCCGAGTTGCCTGCGCTCATTCCACGCGAAGTTCTTTTTGGAAACCCCGAGCGGGCGCACCCACAGATCTCTCCCGATGGTTCGCAGATCACTTGGCTTGCGCCGGATAAGAATGGCGTGCTCAACGTCTGGGCGGATTCCATTCCGCCGAGTCATGCTCAACCGATCACCAACGAATCGCATCGTCCTATCTTCTGGTACACATGGGCTGCCGACGGGAAACACATTCTCTATCTGCAGGATAACGGCGGCGACGAGGTCGACCACCTTTTTTCGGTCGACCTAGCCTCGGGCAACGTGCGTGATCTAACGCCCTTCCGTGGTGTGCGGGCGCAGAATGTCTTGACCGACCCGCAACATCCGCGCTTCGTCCTGGTTGCGCTGAACCTCCGCGATCGCCATGCCTTCGACATGTATCGAGTCGATCTCGAGACTGGCGCGACTACTCTCGAGGCTACCAATCCAGGCGACGTTCTAACGTGGACGACGGATAACGATTTTGTCATCCGCGCGGCGACCGCATTCAACGGCAAAAACGCCGAAACGATCATTCGGGTGCGCGACGCGGTTGATAAACCCTGGCGCGATCTGGTGGTGATGCCGTTCGAACGCTCGTTTCTGATGGGCCAGGTCGTGAACGGTTCGCTGATCGCGGGATTCGATCCGGATGGCAAGAGCCTCATCATCCACTCAGGGCTTCATTCGGATAAAGGTCGGCTTGTCCGGGTCGATCTCGAGAGCGGGAAAGAGCACAGTGTGCTCGCGCAGGATCCGGAATCTGATGTCGCGGATAACGGGAGTCTTCGGCCCGTGGTTCTGAGGAATCCGGCGACGCACGCGATCGAGGCGGTCGAATTCGATTACACGACACCGCATTGGACGTTTTTTGATTCTAAAGTTCAGGCCGATTTCAAGACGATTGGCCGCGACGCTCCTGGCTTTCTACATCTCATCAGCCGCGATCGTGCAGACCGGAAATGGATCGTCGCTGCTCTTCGCAGTGATGGGCCGACGTCTTATTACACGTTTGACCGCGACACGAAGAAGGTCACGCTGTTGTATAGCGAGAATCCAGCTCTGCTGCGTTTCGTGCTGGCGCCGAAGAGGCCAGTCGTCATTCGCGCGCGCGATGGGCTGGAATTGGTGAGTTACTTAACAGTTCCGCCAGGCGTGGAAGCCAAAAAGCTTCCTCTCGTTCTGAGCATCCACGGGGGCCCGTGGGCGAGGGATGAGGATGAGTACGAACCGGAAGTTCAATTTCTCGCGAACCGCGGCTATGCCGTCCTGCAGGTCAATTATCGCGGCTCAACGGGTTTTGGACTGAATTTTCTTAACACCGGAAACAGCCAGTGGGGCCGCGGCACTCAGGAGGATCTTTTCGACGCAGTGCAGTGGGCCATCGAAAACGGTACCGCCGATCCCAAGCGGATCGGGGCGATCGGCTGGTCGGGCGGGGGTTTTGCCACGCTGCGCGCGTTGGAGATGCGACCTGACTTATTTGTCTGCGGCGTGGATGGCGTTGGCCCGGCCGATCTCGCAACGCTCTTCCGCTCGTTTCCCGACTACTGGTCGAATATCATGACTCGCTGGCGGCGGCGGGCCGGCGATTTTGATCATGACGATGCCCTGAACCGCAGCGTCTCGCCGCTTTACCACGCCGACGATATCCGTGCGCCACTTCTGATCGGACAGGGCCAAAACGATCCGCGGGTCACAATCGCGAACGTGGACTCAATGGTGGCGGCGTTGCGAAAGGAGAAACGTGACGTGATCTACGTGGTTTATCCGGATGAAGGCCACGGATTTGTACGTCCCGAGAACAACCTCGATTTCTATGGTCGAGTGGACGAATTCCTCGCCAAACATCTTGGGGGCCGGTCCGAGCCGTGGGAAAAAATCGCTGGAGCTACGGCCGAGGTACGGTAACGAACAGTTTTCCGCCGTCCATCTTTGTCCCTGTCCCTGTCCCGGTCACTTCGCATTATCCTTGTAGACCTCTCCACCCTTCATCACGAAAACAACCTTCTCCATCACGGTGATATTGGCCAGCGGATCACCATCGACCGCGACGATGTCGGCGAACTTGCCGGATTCGATGCTGCCTATATCGCTGGCGCGTCCAGTCAGCTCGGCGCCGTTGATGGTGGCCGCGCGCAGCGCATCGAGTGGAGTCATGCCGCCTTTCACCAGCGCTCCAAACTCCTTCGACACCACGTCAGGATCGTCATCGATGCCGTAAGCAATTTTGAGGTGATGAGCCAGTGCACGATGGAAGGCGGGCTCCTGCTCCTTCAGAATGGCGACGCCCTTTGCGAAGCTGACGGGATCGCGTCCTTGCGAGGTTCCGGTGAGCATGTCGTGCTGAAAACAGTACAACGTGGGCACCAGCCAAGTGTGGTGTTCTTCCATTAGACGCGCGCCTTCTTCATCCATGACCGTGCCATGTTCGATGGAATCCACGCCTGCACGAACGGCCGCTTTAATGCCCTCGGCGCCCTCGGCGTGTGCCATTACTTTCTTGCCGGCACGGTGCGCGATCTCGACCGCCTTGGCCATTTGCTCCTCGCTCAGCTCCTGCACGCGATAATCGCTGATTGGGTCCATGACTCCGCCGGTGGCCATGAGCTTGATCCAGTCTGCACCGTACTTGATGTCGCGCCGAACGACGTCGCTGATTTCCTCGACGGTGTCGGCAATGTTTGGTCCGCGCGGCAAACCTGCGTCCGGAGCAAGAACGTCGCCATCGCCGTGTCCGCCATTCAGGGAGATGCAGCCTCCGGCGGAAACCATGCGAGGGCCGCGGATCAGTCCCTTGTCGATGCTGTCGCGGAGCGCGAGCTGGCCGTAGGCCGCGTCGCTCTCGCAGGCGTCACGCATGGCGGTGAACCCGTGATCGAGCCACACTTGCAGATTGCGCACACCCCAGATCGCCTTCTGCGGCGAAGACATACGTAGGCTCGAAGTGGAAGTCTGATCCTTGGGATTGCCCAGCACATGGGCATGAGAATCGATGAGGCCGGGCACGACGGTGTATTTGGAAAGGTCCACGACGCGCAAGCCCGCAGGGGCAGAGTCAGCTATGCGAAGGATCCGATCTTTTGCGACGAGGATGTAGGCGTTGGTCGAAACCTTCCCGGTGCGGACGTCAATCAGGTGTCCGGCGTGGACGGCGAGAGTTGGAGCCTGATTTTCTTGTTCGGCTTGTATCTGTTGAGCCTGTATCGCTCCTGCGAAACAGCAGAAGACGACCGTGAGCAATATGCGCTGGCGAAGCCTGGTCATAGTTTCTTACCCTCCAGAAGGAACAAGAAGACTATGGTGAGAGGGGTCGTGCTGACAACAACAAATCCGCTGGTCGGGTCACTGTTCGCCCGAGAGATAGTAATCCATGGGGCTGGTAGCGGGCGGCTGGTGACCGAGCATGCGAATCATGCCGACGACCTGGCCGCGATGCATGGTGGAATGTTCGAGCACGTGCCGCAGGATCTTCCAGCGCGGGAGGTGCCGCTCAACTCCGCCAGGGAGCTGCAAATTCAGCTCGACCTCCAAGCCGCTCTCTGACTGGCCCTGGAGCCATCGGCCGAAGTCGGCCCAGAGTTGCGGCCACCTCTGCAGGAGCGCGTCGAATGAGTATTCCGGGGCGGCGCCTTGCGGCAGCCGCCAGGTGCCAAGGTCTGCGGTCGTCTCCAAACAGTCGAGCCAGACTCTTTCGCCATCGTAGATATGCCTGAGAGTGGAGAGAATGCTGGTGTGCGAGATGCGGAAGTCGCGCTCCGTCTCCGCCGCAGTGAGAGCGGCGCAGCCCTCGAGTAAATTCTGGTTGGCCCACGCCGAACGGCGCACATCGGTCTGGAGGAGGTGCTTAACCAGGGACACGGGAAAAGTATATATGGGAACCGAGGAGAGCCGGTCGGCTGAAACCCTGAGGCGTGTTTTGACTCACCGATGGGCTGGACTTACGACTTCACAGGCAGGAACTCAATTTTCACGTCGCGGCCGGCGGGCTTGAAGTCGAAGTCCGCTGTCACGAAAATCCGGTCGCTTGACTCCGCGGCGAGTTCCAGCCCGAAAGCATCTACGTAAGGAATCTGCCGTTTCAATTTGATCAGTGCCGCGCGAACTGCCCGCTCTGCATCCGCCGGAACCACTTCAAATGCAAACGCGCTGAGTCGCGAGAGCACGAACTCCATAACATCTCGGCCATGAGCCTTGCAGGTAATTCCGGCGACCTCGCCCCAGTGCGGGGCCGCAATCATGGCCGCACACCTTCCCGCCAGATGAGACTTAATGATCTCAGCAACCCGCGCCGCGCCTGGCTCGTCATCGAGGTAGCGCAAGATTGCGCTCGAATCGAGGATGTAGGTCACCATTTATTCTTTTCTTGCCGCCGCTGGCGCTTCAGTTCTTCAGAAAGCGAAGGGGTGCCGGAGAAAAGGCCGCGTGTTCTGTCGACCAGTTCTTCCGACACTGGTTCCAGAACAATGCGCGAACCCTCCTGGGTGACAGCGATGCGTGTGCCAGGCTTGATTCCCAGTGACTCGCGGATCTCCGAAGGGATCACGAATTGACCCTTGGTACTTACCGATGTTATCTGTCGAGTCATGCTTACATTGTAGCACAGAGTAAGACGGGAAGCGAAGGAGACCGCTGCTGGCTCTCCTAAGGGCGGACGGAGTTCGTGGCATCCATCCGGTAAAATCGAGTCAGCATGAGGATAGGAGTCCTGGCGCTGCAAGGCGATTTCGACGCTCACCGCCGCCGGCTCGAAGAGCTGGGCGCCGAAGTTGTGCTCGTAAAAAAGCCCGAGCAACTCGACCAGATCGACGGGCTAGTCATCCCCGGAGGCGAGAGTGGCACGTTTCTGAAATTGCTGGGGGAAGAGGGTTTTGAGAAGTTGAAGCAGTTCGTGCGCTTGAAGCCGACCTTCGGCACCTGCGCTGGCGCAATCTTACTAGCGAACGAGGTTGAGAACCCGAAGCAGGCCGGGCTGGGCGCCATCGACATCCGCATCCGCCGCAACGCCTACGGACGCCAGATCGATAGCTCGATTCGCGAAGGCGAGCTGCTGCAGAGCTCTCTCAACAGTAAGCCGGGCTCAACGCTCGAAATGGTTTTCATCCGCGCGCCGAAGATTGAGCGTGTTGGCGCTGATGTGGAAGTAATCGCCACCGAAGGCACGGATAAAGCTCCAGTCGCCGTGCGGCAGGGAAGAACGCTGGCTGCGACTTTCCATCCTGAATTGTCGGCGGATACCCGGGTGCATCGGGCGTTTCTGGATCTGGTTTCGAACGGTGGGAAACCGTAAACCTCGGATCCAGACTCGGAAGAAACGTTGTTTCTGTAGAGCTCAACGAGCAGGGAATTGAAGCCCGCCAGCACAAGGAAAAAGCACTCTTCCAGTTAGCCGAACGTTTCCGCACCGCCTACGATCCGGAGCAGGTCAAGCAGTTGGGTGGCCAGCCTTCGAACTCACCCTAAGCAGAGCGCCCAGGTTCGTACCTTATAGACCGACCATGGAGTGGAGTCGCGATGCCGCGCCTACGCCCGTACGGTTACTTGACGCCCCGAGGACGGCGCGGGAGACTCCTTCGGCGAGCGAAGAACGCGGGCCTCAGGATGACAAGCCTGTTACACGGGCGATCCCGAGTCGAGCGGTTTATACTGTGAACATGCCGGTTGATTCCCACAAGACTTTCTACCTTGAAACCTTCGGGTGCCAGATGAATGTGCATGACTCGGAAAAGGTCATCGGCACGCTGGTGCATGAGGGCTACCGGCAGGTGGAGACTGTCGAGCAGGCTGACTTGATTCTTTACAACACCTGCTCCATTCGGGATAAGGCGGAGCAGAAAGTATTTCATCGGCTGGCGGATTACAAGAAGCTGCTGGCCCAGGGCAAGAGGTTTGGCGTCCTGGGCTGTGTGGCTCAGCAGGAGGGCGAAAAGATTTTCGAGCGCGCGCCGCATGTGTCGCTGGTTTGCGGATCAGCCAGCTATCGGAAGCTGCCGCAGATGCTGGCACAGTTGGAGGTCGCCTCGCCAGCGGGGAAGTCCGAAGCCCGAAAGCCGGAGCCCGGAAGCCTGGTTCGCATCACGGGGCTCGACGATCGCGAGACTGACGAGTGCTTTGAGACGGAGTTCACGGCGCGGACGAATCCGCATCGCGGATACATCACGATCATCGAAGGCTGCGACAAGTTCTGTGCTTATTGTGTGGTGCCGTTTACGCGGGGCAAAGAGCGCAGCCGCACTTCGGAGTCAGTGCTCGCCGAAGCCCGCCAGATGGCTGATCTGGGGTATACCGAGATCCAGTTGCTTGGTCAGAATGTGAATTCCTATAAAGATCCGGCAGGGAAGCGGTCTTTCGCCGAATTGCTGGCGGCGGTGGGCGAGGTTGGGGGAATCCGAAGGGTGCGGTTTACGACCTCTCATCCGCGAGATTTCGGACGCGACATCATCGAGGCCATCGACGCCGTCCAGACGCTGTGCGATCACGTACACCTGCCGGTGCAGAGCGGTTCGGACCGCGTGCTGAACGCCATGCAGCGCCTCTATACGCGGGAGCAATATCTGGAACGCATTGCCTGGATGAAGGCGGCGAAGCGGGAGATCAGCATCACCAGCGACATCATCGTCGGCTTTCCCGGAGAGACAGAAGAAGACTTCGGCGAGACTTTGTCGTTGTTAGACGAAGTCGGCTACGACTCCGTGTTTACGTTCAAGTATTCTCCGCGTCCGAATACGCCGTCGCTGGCGCTCGAGGATGCCATTCCGTATGAGGAGAAGGCGCGTCGGCTGGAAGTGTTGATGGCGAGGCAGAGGGAAATACAGAGTGCTCACTATAAGAAGTATATAGGAACGATATTAGAAGTAATGGTTGAAGGACGAAATGAATCTCGCGGGCAGTGGATCGGGCGCACGTCGCAGAACAAAACCCTGAATTTTACAGCGCCGGAGACGACGGCTCCCAAGGCGGGAATGTATGTCCCGGTGAGGGCAACGACCAGCTTTCCCAACAGTCTGGTGGGCGAAATGGTGGTATAAGAGGCGAAGAACGGTGGGCGCAGGGGCTGCGCTTGAAGGAGTCTGACATGGAAGTAGAGATGACGATCCGAGGTCTTTTGATGGACCCCGTGAGTAATATGCCGATTGTGATTCTTAAGGATGTGGCGGGGGAAAGTGTGCTGCCGATCTGGGTTGGGGTTTATGAGGCGAACGCGATTGCTTTGGAGATGGAGAAGGTGAATACGCCGCGGCCGATGACCCACGATTTGATCAAGAATGTGCTGACTGGGCTGGAGACGCAGGTGCATAAGGTCGTGGTGACCGAACTGAAGGAAGATACGTTTTATGCGGTGATTTGGCTGGAGCGGAGCGGCGAGGTGATCAGCATTGACTCGCGGCCCTCGGATGCGCTGGCGCTGGCGCTGCGGGTGGATTGTCCGATATTTGTGGATGAAGTGGTGCTGAAGAACTCCAAGCAGGCGGCGAATATGTCGGATCGCGTTACCGCCGAGGAACTGCGGAAGTATCTGGAAGGGCTGAACGACGAGGATTTGGGGAAGTATAAGATGTAGTGGCAGCAGCGGCTCTCAGCTGTCAGCTATCAGTAAGGACAACCAGCGACGGCGCCAACCTCTCCCTAGCTTGGTTTACATAATACCTGTTATCGGACATTGATACAGGGTCCATCGTCCTGCCCACTGCTCCCTCGACATTTCACATGTGCGCGCTATTGCCCTGGGAATACGATTTTGGGATGGAAAAGGGTTCCCGCTACTCGGGTGGCTATGGCTATGAGGTCGCTTTGGCCTTGGAAGACTTTGACCTGGCGGGCTCGGGAAAGCTCGGGCAGGTTGACGGGACGGCCAGTGCGAATGCGGGCGGCAGTGGCTTCGTCGGCGGTGATGGACGGAAGTTGCGGCAAGAGTTGGCGGGGATGGATGAAGAAGGCCGCTATACCTTCCTGGCGGGAAACAGCAGGTTCCTCTTCGGCTGGCGCCGCTTCGGAATGACAAGGGTTGATTGTTGCCGCCGCCTTTGAATAACGAGGCTTGATTCTTACTTGTCTTGCTTCTTCCCTTTCATGCTTCCTCTCTTGTTGTCCCTCTTGGTTGCCCTTCATTTGTCCTTCAATTTCTTCGAGGGTGTGAGCCTGGGTGATATCGAATTCGGCGACGGAGGTGCGGCGGAGGGATTCGAGATGGGCTCCGGAGCCGAGCTTCTGGCCCATTTCGTGGGCTACAGAACGCATGTAGGTGCCCGAGGCGACGCGGGCCCGGAAGTGGGCGCGGTCGCCATCGACTGAGAGAATGACGAATTCTTTTATCTCGACCTGGACTGGCTCTAGAACCACTTCTTTTTGCTTTCTTGCCAGTTTGTAGGCTGGGACGCCGTGTATTTTCTTGGCGGAGAATGGCGGCGGGACTTGCTCGATGAGGCCGAGGAATCCGGCGGCTAGTTTCTGGAGTTGCTCGAGGCTGAAGGTGACGGGATGCGGATCGCTCAGGGGTTCGCCATCGGCGTCATAGGTGTTGGTGGCGAAGCCGAAGCGGATCACGCCTTCATAGGCTTTCTCGGATGCGGTGTAGAACTGTGCCAAGCGAGTGAGGCTGCCGGTGACGAGCGGGAGGACGCCAGTGGCGAGCGGGTCGAGGGTGCCGAGATGGCCTACGGAGCGCTGCCCAAGAATGCGGCGCATGCGGTTGACCACGTCGTGCGAGGTCCAACCGGCGGGCTTGTCGACGATGATTACGCCATTCACGGAAGATTTGTAATTTGGTAATCGGGTAATCTAGTAATTGAAAAGCGCAGGCTGGATCGCGGCGATTTTCATTTACCAAATTCCTTAATTACAACGTTAACAGACTTCTTATGCTTCCTCTTCGTGACGACCAGCCTCGCTACAGCACTCCCTGGGTGAACTACTTTTTGATTGGGCTGAATCTGCTGATTTTTCTTCTTGAGGTCACGCTGGATCCTCGGAGCCTAGAGTTGCTGATTCGTCAGTTTGGCGTGGTGCCGTCGCATCTGGGTTTGTTTCTTGCAGGTTCGCCCCGGTATCCTCTGCCGGCGATCGTGCTTCCCTTCTTCACCTCGATGTTTTTGCATGGGTCGTGGCCACACGTGATTGGGAATATGTGGTTTCTCTATATTTTTGGCGACAACGTGGAGGACTACTTGGGACATTTCAAGTATCTGGTGTTTTACATGCTCACCGGATTGATTGCCATGGCCACCCAAGTCGCGGTGAACCTCCACTCGACGGCGCCGACGGTGGGAGCGAGTGGAGCAATCGCGGGGGTGCTGGGAGCTTATTTCGTTTTGTATCCGCGGGCGCGTGTGTTGACGTGGTTTTTTGAGTTACTGATTCTGGTGGTGTGGGTGCCGGCGTGGATCATTCTGATCTACTGGTTTTTTTTGAATTTCCTGAGTGGGACGGCGACGATGCTGGCCATCCACAGGCAGAACATGGGTGGAGTGGCGTTCTGGGCACACATCGGCGGATTTATTTCCGGGGCGTTGATCATCAAGCTGTTTCCGGAGCGGTCGCGGCGGTATCCGTATGCATACCAGTAAGACGCCGGCGGCAGTAGAGATAGCGGCAAGTTGCATGGGTCCTTCGGCCCGCAAAGTGCGCGGGCCTGAGGATGACAGGGCCTATTTTTTGAGGGCTTGATTACGGGGCTACTTCTTGGGGCGCGACTCTGGGGGGACTAGTCCTGACAGCCGGTAGTAGACGACCAGTTGGCCGTAGTGTTCGCCGGAGTGCTCGATGAAACCGTAGGCCAGGTCGGAGACGCGGACCTGCTGCTTGGCGAAGGGATCAGTGACGAGGTTGGACATTCCCTTGTCGCCTTTGGCTTTGATGGCTGCGGCGCCGTCGGCGAAGGCTTTTTTCACGAAGGCGGCTACGTCAGCCTTGGTCTTGTAGTCAGCGCGTTTGGGATCTTCTTCGGCCGGAGGCTTCTGTCCCAAGGCTAGATTGGTGAAAAAATAGTTTGTGTTGGCGGCGTGGAGGAGTTGTTCGGCGAAGCTGCGCTGGGCGGGCGTGGGCTTGAAGTCGTATTTGTCCTCGGGGAAATCTTCTGCCATGGCGATTAGTTTGCGGCCAATGTCGTTCCAGGCCGCGAGCACGGCCTGCGACGGACTGTCAGCGGGCTTTACGGCGGCTTGCTTCATGGCGTCTTGGGCGTGGGCTGGGAAGCTGAAGATCGTTGTGGCCAAGAGTGCGGCCGCGAGCACTAACTGTTTTCGCATGGTTCCTCCTGTATGGTGTGATCGGCGAGCGCAATCTTAGTCTTACTTTTTATTTGTGTAAACTCCGGAGCGGTGGAGGGGTGAAATAAATTCTTAACACAGGGGGCACGGGGGGACACAGGGTAGATCTGTTTTGTTATTGGATTCTATTTGGTGGCAGCGTCATTGGGCGCCGCAAGTCTTCGTCTTCACGAGAGGTAGAAAGTCGGACGGGGTCGGATCCGTACCGGTCGAACTGGGGAGAATGTCCCACATGGTAAAGGTCACAATCAGACCCTCGTTGAGAAACACCATCAGCTGCTCATCGCCGACCCCGCGAGCCATCCAGACGTACTCTGTGGAATCCGGCAGTTTGAACAACCACCACTGGAATCCGTACTTGAATCCAGCCTTGAACTGCGGCTCGGCTTTGGTTTGGAAGTAGGGCGTCAAAGATTCTTTCACCCATTCACTGGAAACGATCCGCTGGCCGCCCCACATGCCATCGTGCAGATACAAGTAACCAATCTTCGCCAGGTCGCTGTCGTTCAGATAGAGGCCCCCTTCGGCGTCCACGACTCCCAGGTAGGTGCGCTTCCATTCGTGCCTGATCCCCAGCGGTGCGAACAGATATGTCTGGCCGTAGTCGTCAAGGTCCCGACCGGTTTCTTTCTGAAAGATATAGGCGAGCAGCATGGTAGCGCCGCTATTGTAGTTCCAGACCGTACCCGGTTCGGCAGCCATGGGCTTGTCGATCGCGTACTGCACCCAGTCATCGCTGACTTCCATCATGCTCGTGTCGTTTCGTGGATCGCCGGCGTAGAAACCATCATCGTCCCAATCGAAGCCCGCCGTCATGGTCAGCAGATCGCGCAAGGTGATGCGGCGCTTGCGGTCGTCCACATTTTTCACTTTGGATGCATCGAAGTATTTCAATACCGGCGTATCCAGACCGGCTTTGAAGTCACCACGTTGTAAAGCCACGCCAATAATCACGGAAGTCACCGTCTTGCTGATCGATTGCATGGTGTGCAGATCTGTGCCGTGATAATAAGGGTGCCAGTAGGGATCGAAATAGTTGTACCGCCCGGTAAGACGCATGTTCCACGGGCCGCGTTCCCCGGCCTCCTTGGCATAGATTTTCGCGTAGTCATGCGGGTAGGTGCGATTGAAAACCTGCTTGCCGCAGCGGAAGACGGCAAAGCTGTCCATCATCTGCGAATATTTTCCCGAGGCCATGTCTTTATCCAGCCTGAGGAGAACTTGCTCATCCAGTCCGACGCTGGCGGGGCTCGCGCTTGCCCAGCCTTTGGTTGGCCATGTTGGATTATCCGCTGGTGGCGTTGCTGCCTTTCCGCCGGAGAGCAGCGCAGTTGAGGCCAGGACGATGGTTCCTGCAAGAGCGACGAGCACGCCGGGTTGTTTCATGGTTGGGTCCGTTTGAGTCAATCGACAATCAAGGGCAACATCAAGAGCGTCGGACAGGAGTGTCCGACCCACACGGTCCGTGCATCCGGACAACCTTCACCAGCGCTACATGCCGTTAGAACGCTGGCGAATCAGCGAAAGGAATTCGGAACGGGTTTCTTCTTCGTTGCGGAAGCAGCCCAGCATGGAGGACGTTACGGCGGCGGAGTGCTGCTTTTCCACGCCGCGCATCATCATGCAGAGATGGCGAGCTTCGATGACTACGCCTACGCCTTGCGGCTCGATTACTTTTTGGATGGTCTCGGCGATTTGGGTGGTGAGGCGTTCCTGAATCTGCAGGCGGCGGGAAAAGAGTTCGATGAGGCGTGGGACTTTGCTTAGTCCGATCACCTTGCCGTTGGGGATGTAGGCTACGTGCACTTTGCCGAAGAACGGCAGCAAGTGATGCTCGCAGAGGCTGAACATTTCAATGTCTTTGACGATCACCATTTCGTCGTAGGTGACGGTGAAGAGCGCGCCTTTGAGCAGGGCCTCGGGATCTTCGGTATAGCCGCGGGTGAGGAATTGCAGGGACTTGCGAACGCGGTGGGGAGTTTGCTGGAGGCCCTCGCGTTGCGGATCTTCGCCGAGGCGGACTAGCATCTCCTGGACCAGGTCTTCGAAGCTGGCGCTGGTTATGGTTGGCTGTTCTGTGGTTTTCATGGTGAGGTTCATCCCGTTATTTTTTCGTTCGCCCAATTATCGGAGCGGTTGCGATTCGCCCGCGTACTCGAAGGAATTCATCATCGTCTCTTCCAGTCTTACCTTTTCCAGATGCGCGAAGAGGAAGCCACGGTGCACTATTTCGTAAATCTGGATGCAAAGATTTTCAGTGGTAGGGACCTCTTTGGTGAACTCTTTCATCGTATTCAAATTCTCGTGGCCGTAGCGAGCGAGCACTTCCCTTTCGATGAAGGCATCGAGATCGGTCAGGTTGCAGACCATGCCGGTTTGCTCATCGACGGGTCCGCTCACCGTGACTTCTACGACGTAGTTGTGGCCGTGGCCGTACGGGTTGTTGCACTTGCCGTAGGTTGACCGGTTCTCCTTTTCCGACATGGCTTCGCTGTGCAGGCGGTGCGAGGCGGAAAAGAGATAGCGGCGTGAGAGGTGGGCTTTCATTTTATGACCTCGTCATCGGCTCATGCTTCCCCGTAGAAATCAACAAACAGGTCTGGGGTTTCGTAAACCCGCACCCGGTGCAGTTTTGCGCGCTCGAGTTTGGATGCCAGGCGCTGCCAGATGACGATGGCTAAGTTTTCCGTGGTGGGGATCTGATGCAGAAACTCGGGTACCTCTTTGTTCAGGAAACGATGGTCCATGGCGTCGAGCACTTCGCGGTGCATGACTTCTTTGAGTTGTTTGAGGTCGACTACGAAGCCGGAGCGTGGATCGACTTCGCCTTTGACCGTGACTTCAAGAGTGTAGTTGTGGCCGTGGCCGTTCGGGTTATTGCATTTGCCGAAGATGCGGCGGTTTTCTTCCGGAGCGAACGCCGGATTGTGGTAAAAGTGCGATGCGGAGAATTCTGCTTTGCGCGTGAGATAAACCATAAGAACCAGTGGCCAGTTGTCAGTGGCCGGTTGCCAGTAAACACCCTTCGTCAGAATATGTGCGGCCCTTCCAGGGGACACTGCCGCTGGCGTGCGCCCTCGCCGAACGCAGCAACAGATAAGAGAAAAGAGGAAGGCCGAACAAAGCAGAGACATTTGCATCCCAGGCGAAATGCGCCCGGCGGATTCGCGAGAGGAACAAGACATACAGGATCACGCCCAACAGCCCCGCTAGAACGGCGGGATTCCAGTGTCCGCGTAGAGCGGTGGCGAGGCTGATGGCAAAGCTGGCTAGTATGAGGACAAACTCGATGCCGCGGAGCGCTGCCAGCCGCGTGGGTGCGGGGAATAACAGCGCGAGGTTCTTGGTCCAGCCTTCGCGGAGCTGCGTGAAATTGCGGTACATGCGGGTGCGAACGGCATCACCGCCGTAGCGGAAGGATATGTTTCTGCCTGATTGTTTCACGGCGCGGGCGAGAGCTACGTCTTCGAGCAGGTTGCCGGCGATGGCGGCGTGTCCGCCGACGGCGTCGTAGGCTTCGCGCGTGATCAGGATGTACTGGCCGTTGGCGGCTGCGGCGGGCGAGTTGGGGTCGCTCACCTGAGATGGCCGGAAGCTTACGGCCAGTTCGGCGAAGATCACGGGCATGACGGCCTTCTCCCACGGAGTTCTCACAATCTGTTCGGGCGAGTAGGAGAGCAAAGCCGCTCCGCGGCGTTTGGCCTCTTCGAGGCTGCGGGCTAGGGAGCCTGGCAGGTGGATGGTGTCGGCGTCGGTGAACAGCAGCCATTCGCCGCGGGCCGCTTTGGCTCCAGCAGTGACAGCGTTGTTCTTGCCGGTCCAACCTGCGGGGAGAGGGCCGGCTTCAATGACTCGCACCTGCTGTTCTGAGAACGAGGAAGCGATGGCGCGCGTGCGGTCGGTGGAGTGATCGTCGACCACGATGATTTCGAGAGGCACGACGCCGTTCTGGGTGGCGTTATTCTGGGACACGAGTGACTGCAGGCAGGCACCGAGGCAGGCTTCTTCGTTGCGAGCCGGCACTATTACTGACACGGTGGGGCGGGCCGAAGCTGAGTCTGTCGCAAGCATACGCCGAATCAATTATTATAGCTGGGTGCGATGCATCTTTTGTTTGGCGGGCGCTAATGCGCAGCGCTTGGTCTGGCTCGCAGCGCTGCTGACGCTGTCCGGCTGCTGGAGCGGGTCGCGTCCGTCACGAATCGGCTCGGCAGCGCCCGATTTCACGGTGCACGACTCTGACCGGACGGTTACGCTAAGCCAGTTGAAGGGGCAGGTGGTGGTATTGAATTTCTGGGCGACCTGGTGCCCGCCCTGTATCGAGGAAATGCCTTCGCTGGTGCAGATGCAGGAACGGTTGAAATCGAAGGGCGTAACCGTACTGGCGGTGAGCGTTGACGCTGATGAAAATGACTATCGGCGGTTTCTGCGAGACCACAATGTGAATCTGCTCTCGGTGCGGGATGCAAGCCAGAAGAGCAACGAATTGTACGGAACCTTCAAGTTTCCCGAGACCTATGTGATCGACCGGAACGGCGTAGTCAGGCGCAAGTTCATTGGCGCTGTGGACTGGACGGAGCCGGAGGTCATCGACTTTCTGGGGAGACTATAAAGTGTTTTGGGAGTCGCCAACAGTCACAGATTTCTTCGGGTTCGCAGGAACTGCAAGGCAAAATCAAAGTCAAAAGCGTCGGACAGGAGTATCCGATCCACACAATCAGTGTCCGACTCGCACAGTTCACAATTTCACGTTTCGCAGGCGCAGAGCGTTGGCGATTACCGAGACCGAGCTGAAGCTCATGGCGGCGGCGGCGATGATGGGACTGAGGAGAAGGCCAAAGAACGGGTACAGCACTCCCGCGGCGATGGGCACGCCGATTGCGTTGTAGGCGAAGGCGAAGAATAGGTTCTGCCGGATGTTGCGCATGGTGGCTTGGCTTAACTTGCGGGCGCGCAGGATGCCAGTAAGATCGCCTTTGACCAGCGTGATGCTGCCGCTTTCCATGGCTACGTCGGTGCCGGTGCCCATGGCGATGCCGACATCGGCTTGGGCGAGCGCGGGGGCGTCGTTGATGCCGTCGCCGGCCATCGCGACTACTCTTCCCTGCCCCTGCAGTCTGCGGACGATTTCCAACTTCGTTTCTGGCAATACTTCGGCTTCGAATTCTTCGATATCGAGTTTCTGGGCGATTGCCTGCGCAACTTCTTTGTTGTCACCGGTAAGCATCACGATGCGGACGCCCAGAGCCTTGAGGGTGCGAAGCGCATCGGGCGTGGATTCCTTTACCCCATCAGCGACGGAGAGGTTGCCGACGTAATTGCCATCGATGGCCACGAAAATAGGTGTGCTGCCTGGCACCTTGCCGTAACTGAGACCCGCGCCAGGTTTTACGCCGAGCTCAACCATCAGAGCGAGATTGCCGACCGCGACTCGCTTTCCCCCGACGATGCCCTGGATGCCCTTGCCGGTGACGGAAGTGATCTCTTCAGGCTGAGAAAGCTTCAGGCCGCGTTTGGCTGCGGCATTGACAACCGCCGATGCTAAGGGATGTTCGCTGGCAACCTCGAGGCTGGCGGCGAGACGCAGCAGTTCGGGCTCGTCTGACAGCGCCTGCGAGCAGCCTACGACTGTCGGCTTGCCTTCGGTCAGCGTTCCGGTTTTGTCGAGGACGAGAGTGTCGACTTTTTCGAGGATCTCCAGAGCCTCAGCGTTCTTGATGAGCACGCCGGCGCGCGCACCTCGGCCTACACCGACCATGATTGCCATGGGTGTGGCGAGTCCCAGGGCGCAGGGGCACGCGATGATGAGTACGGCGACGGCATTCACGAGCGCGTGCGCGAGACGCGGCTGCGGACCGAGCGACAACCATGCGAGGAAGGTGCCCACCGCAACAGCGACTACTGCAGGCACGAACCATGTAGCGATGCGGTCGGCAAGTTGCTGGATGGGAGCGCGGCTGCGCTGGGCCTGGCCGACCAGTTGCACGATGCGCGCCAGCAATGTGTCGCTGCCTACGCGCACAGCGCGCATGACGAAGGAGCCAGTGCCGTTGATCGTCGCGCCGATGACTTTGCTGTCTGGCAATTTCTCGACCGGGAGGGATTCCCCGCTAATCATGGACTCGTCGATCGAGCTGCGGCCTTCGAGCAGAACGCCATCGACCGGTACTTTTTCTCCTGGGCGCACGCGCAGGCGGTCTCCGGGCTTGACTTGCTCGAGCGGAACATCCTTCTCGCTGCCGTCAGAGTTGAGCAGGCGTGCGGTTCGGGGGCTGAGATCGAGGAGCGCACGAATGGCTGCGCTGGTTCGGCTGCGGGCGCGCAGTTCGAGGACTTGCCCGAGCAAGACCAGAGTGGTGATGGCGGCAGCAGCCTCAAAATATAGATCGGGATAGCCGCGCAGGTTGGGCGGAGTCACAGGAAAAAAGCCGGGGGCAAACGTGGCGGCGACGCTGTACAGGTAGGCAACGCCCGTGCCCATGCCGATCAGCGTGAACATATTGGGGCTGCGATTAACCAGCGAAGTCCAGAAACGCTGGAAGAACGGCCAACCTGCCCAGAGTACAACGGGCGTGGCCAACGCCAACTCGACCCAGGAGAGCGATCCGGACTGGGACGTTGCCTGCACGGCCGGCCAGTTTGGCATCATCTGGTACATGTCGATCAACATCAGGGGAGCGGTGAGCGCAAGGCTCACCCAGAAGCGCCGCGTCATGCTGCGCAGTTCGGGATTGTCTTCGGCGACAGCGGTAACCGTGCGCGGCTCGAGCGCCATGCCGCAGATCGGACAGGAACCGGGCGAGGGCCGCACGATCTCCGGATGCATGGGGCAGGTGTACTCGGTGCGCGCGGAGGCTGCCGGGACTTCCGGTTCGAGCGCCATTCCGCATGAAGGGCAAGCGCTGGGCTCATTTGCGCGTACCCGGGGACACATGGGACAGACGTATGTCGTGGCTGCAGCGGCCGGGCGCGGTGAGGGCTGGGCCTGGCGACTGGTTTGCGCCGAGCTTTCCCCGTGATGATCCGTGAAGAGGGCTGATTTCGAGGCGCCGATCATCGTGGGACCGGAGTCGCGCCCAGGTACAGTCGGGCTGAGATATTTCGCCGGCTCCGCTTTGAATTTGTCCACACACGGTGCGGAGCAGAAGAAGTAGTTCTTTTCCCCGTCTCCGTAGACATGCTTGGCGGTTGCGGGATTTACATTCATTCCGCAGACCGGGTCGCGTTCGAGCGTGGAAGCTTGGTCTGATGGATTTGTGGACATGAGGTCTGGGACCGGCCAGAGACGCAGACGTCAGCTAATCTTCATGGCTACATGCTTCGATGGACAATGCTTTATATTGGATTCAGGCCCGGCGGACAGCCTGGTCGTCTGCATTGATCGGAGCAAGGATTATCCCATGACTTATCTGGACGTGGTTTTTCGTTACGGCACCGCGCCCGGCGAGAATGAATTGCGGGCCATTGATGGCATGCGCGAAGTCTACGGCGTACGGCGTGTGGATTTCAACGAGGCAGAGCGGACGGTACGCGTGGAGTTTGATGCTTCCCGCCTTAAGACGGAGGCTGTGGCTCGACTCCTGCGTCAGGCTGGAGTGGACGTCCGAGAAAACATAGCGCTGGCCTAAAAGCCAGCGCGGACGAGGGGTTGGGGGAAGGCTGTGGGGGAGAAACTGAATGCAAGGGGCGCCCAAGAAAACCTCTGGCCGAAGTCGTCGTTGGAACGCCCCGTTGCGCGCCACTTCGTCTGGTCTCTACATAAGCACATAGCGTGCCGTCTCTAAGCCACTCAAAATACAGGTGCGTTCTCTGGCTCGCTTTGTAGGAATTGCTCGGGCCGGGAAAGAATTACTTCGGGCGCGGGACGCGGGCAACGCGGGGGCCGAAGGCTTGTGGAAAGGGCCAAACGATTGGACATCTGAGTCGTTCCGGCAGCGTGGTAGGCGAAAGACCTTACCGGCAGCGGCGCGGCAGCAATAGATCGAGGCCGCTATTGTGGTAGATTCACGACGGCCCCGAGCGACGTCGCGACAAGGAACGACTTCCGCTATAATCTTTGGGCAAGTTCTTCCTGCCAAAGCAAAACCTGCGCCCTTAGCTCAGCTGGATAGAGCGTCTGGCTACGAACCAGAAGGTCGGGAGTTCGAATCTCTCAGGGCGCACCATCTTTTTGTTGTACTTACAGGTAGGTAGTGTAAGTTTATGGCGGTCACAAATCGGTTCTTATATTGCTGGGGCCTATCGCTCGCCCTAGCGACTGCCAGCAGCGGCCAAGTCCCGCAGGGCATGGCTGCTCCCGAGCATCCAGTGTCACAGCGCAGGGCACCACCACAGCAGGCCGCGGACCAGCCGCCCTGAGATGACGCGTTTGCGCACATCGAGAAGCATTTTAGTGGAGACTGTGGTGGTCGGCGGCCTCCCTGCCCCTGGCGTTCCAACCTCGAGACCTCCGTGCGAAGCTCGAAGCCAGTCAATGAGTGTCTTGGCGCGGCATCGCAAACGGTCCAAAAGCCGGCTTCGATACATTCTTTCTAAGACTGGCTGTTAATTTCACTGTTGCCAGCCTCCACCCAGCGCTTTGTAGAGTTGGACCAGGCTGCGATATTCATCTCCCCGCGCTGCTGCGAGCGTCAGTTCAGCGCCATAAAGCGACCGCTGTCCGTCGAGTACTTCAAGGTATGTGGTCGTGCCGCCCTTGTAGCGAAGCGTGGAAATGCGGACGGTTTCTTGCAAATCGGCTACGGAATCCTGCTGGCGTGTCCGAACCTGATGAAGTTTTTCGTAGCCAATGAGCGCATCGGAAACGTCGCCAAAGGCGTGCTGAATTGCTTCCCGGTAGCCGATCAGAGCTTGTTGGTGTTGAGACTCGGCCAGATGCAAATTCCCTTTCAGTGCCCCTCCTGTAAAGATTGGCTGGCTAACCTGCGCGCCATAGGACCAGACACCTAGCTGCGTCGTCATAAGGCTTGAGAAGACGGAGCTTCGACCAAATGAACCGCCGCCTCCTCCGGTCAGGGCGATTTGCGGGAAAAACTGAGCTTTGGCGACTCCAATGTTGGCGTTCGCGGCAATCAAGACCTGTTCCGCCTCGCGAATGTCAGGCCGACGCTCGATGATCGAAGATGGAACGCCGGCTGGCACTTCTGGCGGCAGCATCTGCTCAACGAGAGGGACGCCGCGTGCGACGTCTTGCGGGTAATTGCCAAGCAAGATACTGATGGCGTCTTCTGCCTGGGCAATTTGTCGCTCCAGGTCAGGAATCTGCGCATTCGCAGTATCGAGGACCTGCTGAGCCTGGAGCACATCCAACTTCGTGGCAACTCCGTGTTCAAGCCGCAGTTGGGTAAGTTTGACCGAATCGGTTTGTGTCTTGACTGTCTCACGTGTGATCGCGAGTTGCAGATCAAGTTGGAGCAGCGTGAAATAGTCGTCCGCTACATCGCTGACGAGGGTAAGCACTACGACTTGACGTGCATCTTCGTTGGCCAGGAGCTGAGCGCGGGCGGCTTCGCTGGCACGGCGCAAGCGGCCGAAGAAATCCAACTGAAACGCCGCGTCGGCGGTCAAGGTCAGGAAGTTATACCGGGACTGTTCAAGATTTTCCTTGCCCCCACTGAAGTTGGCGTTGCCTGAGACCTGCGGAAACAGGCTGGATCGCGTGATAGCAAGTTGAGCGCGGGCGGCATTGATGCGTTCGGTTGCCAGTTGCAGATCGTAGTTTTGTTTGAGCGCCCCGCGAATGAGTTCCTGCAGCTTTGGGTCCTGAAATACCTGCCACCACGGCAGATCGGCATACGAGGCAGTTTGGGCCTGAAGCTGAGGATTCTCTGCCAGATCACGATATGCAGCAGGAGTCTGAACAGCGGGCCGCTGATACTTGGGGCCAACCATGCAGCCCACAAAAAACATAGTGGAGAGCAAAGTTGCGGTGAGGGATTTGGCGATTTTCATGAACGCAAAACTCCGTTTGGAATCTGTACGGATCGTCGCCCCGTCAAACAATCTCAATCTCCCGGCGCCGGTGAAGGAGTCGCCGGAACGATGCCAGATGAAGGTTCCTTTCCCGCGCCCGACCATTTCTCGACCATATAAAAGATGCCGGGTATGAAAAAGATTCCAATCGCGCTCGCAGCGAGCATCCCGCCGATCACCGCCGTCCCCATGATCTGGCGGGCTACCGAACCTGCCCCGCTCGCTGCCCACAGTGGAACGCAGCCGAGGATAAACGCGAACGAGGTCATCAGGATCGGTCGCAGCCGCAGCCTCGCACCTTCGAGCGCCGCATCGGCAAGCGGCTTTCCGTGTTCGTACTGATCCTTCGCGAACTCGACGATCAAGATCGCGTTCTTCGCCGCAAGGCCGATCAGCATGATCAAGCCGATCTGGGAGTAGATGTCACTTTCGATCTGCACCATATACGGCGGCAGGAAAACGCTGAGCAGCGTGCGGCGCAGCCAAAGCAGGAGAAACGCTCCAAAGACCGCCACCGGCGTGCTGAGCAATACGCTGAAAGGAAGCGACCAGCTTTCGTACAGTGCTGCCAGAATCAGGAACACGAATAACAGGGACAGGCCGAAGATGGCCGCGGGTGGCACTCCCTGGCGCGCTTTCTGCTCCAGAAACGAGATCCCGGAGTAGTCAAATCCCATCTCTCGCGGCATGGTTTGTCGGAAAACATCCTCGAGGGCTGCGCTTGCCTGATCGGCGCTGTAACCCGGCGCGGCGCTCCCATTGATTTGCGCGCAACGGTACTCGTCAAAGCGCATGGTGAATTCCGGGCCGAGCTGCGACTTGATCGAGGTAAGCGTAGACAGCGGCACGTTCTCGCCCTTGGTATTGCGGACATAGAAGCGTCCAACGTTCTCCGCGCTCGCGCGATCATCGCTCTCGGCTTCGATGTAGACCTGCCACTGGCGGCCAAAGCGGTTGAAATAATTAATAAAATATCCGCCCATGAACGCCTGGATAGTGCGGTAGACGTCGGAAAGATTGACGCCTTGCTTCAATACCTTGTCACGATTGACGTCGACGAACTTCTGTGGAACGCTCGCCAGAAACGTCGTACTCAGGCTGCCAATCTCCGGCCGCTTTCGGGCCGCTTCAAGAAACGTGTTCAAGTTTTGCGACAGGAATTGGATAGTGCCGCCAGACCGGTCTTCGAGGATGAAGGTGAATCCGCCCGAGGTGCCAACGCCCGGGATGGCCGGAGGCGAGAAACTGAATGCGATTCCCGCTGGCAATTTGGAAAGCTGCTGATTCAAATGCGCCTTGATCGCCTGAAACTGCTCGGCTCTGGACGTGCGCTGGTCCCACGGCTGAAGAGTGACGACAAAGAAAGCGTTGTAGCTGGTGCGAACAAAACTGAGCAAGCTGAAGCCGATGACGCTGGTCGTGTACTTCACACCCGGCGTGTTAGCGAGAATGTTCTCGATCTGCGCCGCTGCCTGCGATGTTCGCTCCAACGACGCATCATTCGGCAATTGCAAATTCACATAGGCATAGCCCTGATCTTCATCGGGAAGAAAGCTTGACGGCACCCGATTGGCGAAGAATCCCGCAGCGATGCAAAAGACCAGCAGAAGCACAATCACCACTGCTGTTTTCTTGAGCAGGACACCGCTCCAACTGACATAGCCCTCAGTGGCTCGTTCAAACACCCGGTTAAACCAATCGAAGAATCTGCGAAGCAGGCCATGACTCTCTTCGCGCGGTCGAAGAAGCAATGCGGCCAAGGCAGGGCTGAGCGTAAGCGCGTTGAAAGCGGAGAGAATTACCGAGATGGCGATCGTCACTGCGAATTGCTGATAGAGCCTGCCAGTGATCCCAGGAATGAAGGCGGTGGGCACGAATACAGCGGAGAGAACCAGGGCAATTCCTACTACCGGACCCGAGAGTTCCTCCATCGCCTTTAACGCAGCATTCTTTGGCGTCATGCCCTCTTCGATATGCCGTTCCACGCCCTCAACGACCACGATCGCGTCATCTACCACCAAACCGATCGCCAGCACGAGCCCGAAGAGAGAGAGTGTATTGACGGAGAAACCGAACAGGGGGAAAAGCACGAAAGTTCCCACCAGCGACACCGGCACAGCCAGCAGCGGGATCAGGGTTGAGCGCCAGCCCTGAAGGAAAAGAAAAACAACAATGATGACAAGGACCAGCGCGATCACGAGAGTTTCAACGATTTCCTTGATTCCCTGGGTCACGGAAAGAGTTGTGTCCAGAGAAACGGCAAAATCCATGTCCCCAGGGAAGCGCTCTTTCATCTGCGCCATCAGCTTCTCGATCCCGGCAGCGGCATCGACTGCGTTCGATCCGGGCAATTGGTAGGCTGCAATAATCGCGCCCGGTTTGCCGTTGAAACGTCCGGCAACGCTGTAGTCTTGGGCGCCCAGTTCGATGCGAGCGACATCGCGCACGCGTACCGTCGCGCCGTCAGGCGTCTCGCGGACGACGATGTTGCCGAATTCTTCCGGCGAAACCAAGCGCCCTTGCGCCAGAACCGAATAAGTAAATTCCTGGCCCTTTGGAGCGGGTTCGCCTCCGGCTTTGCCGGCAGGGTTGACGGTGTTCTGTGCCTGAATCGCGCTGACGATCTCCGGAACGGTTATGCCAAGTTTCGCCAGCGTGTCCGGCTTTACCCAAAGACGCATCGCGTATTGACCGGCGCCGAATACCTGCACATTGCCGATGCCGGGCGAGCGAAGAATCGGATCCGTGAGATTGATGTAGGCGTAGTTCGCCAGAAATTTGGCGTCGTACGTTCCATGTGGAGAGTAAAGCGCAACCCACATCAGCGGGGCGGTCACTGATTTTCGCACCGTGACGCCATAGTTATTGACGTCCACCGGAAGCTGAGAAGCAGCCTGGGTTTCCCGCGACTGAGTAAGAATGAAGTCAGTATTCGGGTCGGTCTTAACGTCAAAATCGACAATCAGGCTCGTGCTTGAGTTGCCCGTGGCATTCAGCGAATACATGTAATTCATATTGTCCACTCCATTCATCTGCTGCTCGATGGGAGTGGCCACCGCTTGCTCAAGAGTCTGCGCGTCAGCTCCGACGTAGGTGGCGACGACTTGAATCTCAGGTGGAGTGATATTCGGAAACTGTGCGACCGGCAGGCTCAGCACAGTGAGCACACCGACCAACACCATGACGATGGAAATCACCATGGCAACGATGGGGCGGTTGATGAAGAATTTCGACATGGGTCATCCGTCCTTATCGAGTCGCCGATCCTTGATTCTCGGCGACGAAGGGCTTGGCGTTTACACGCACACCGGTGCGCATCCGCTGAACTCCCTCAACCACGACTCTGTCTCCCGGGTTCAGCCCGTTCTCGATGATCCATCGGTTATCAACCCGGTCGCCCACAGTGACCGTTCGAACGTCAACTTTGTTGTCGGCGCCAACGACAGCAATCTGGTAGCCGCCCTGCAGCTCCGAGACTGCGCGTTGTGGGACAAGCAACGCCCCCGGCTGGGTCCGGATTACCGCGCGGATTTTGGCATAGCCTCCGGGTCTCAAAATATTGTTTGGATTGGGAAAGAGCCCGGCGATTCGTATCGCTCCAGTGGTCTCGTTGACCTGGCGGTCGGCAAAATAAAATTTCCCTTCGTGCGGATAGGTTGAGCCGTCCGCTAAGATCAGTTGCAGCCGCAGTTCCTTGTCGGCCTGCAAGCGGCTCTCCTCGGTCGGAAAACGTGCCCGCCATGAAAGGTATTGAGGTTCGCTCACGGTGAAATAGACCTTGATCGGATTCACTGTAGAGACGGAAGTCACGACGCCGCTGCTGGGGCTGACAAGAGCGCCGACTTGGAGCTGGGCCTGCCCGGCAATACCATCGATAGGCGCAACCAGGCGGGTAAAGTCGAGATTGATTTTCGCCGTTTCAACCGCAGCCTCGGAGGTCTTGATCTGAGCCTTGGCGGTTTCTACGGTTGCGATCGCGGCAAGATTGTTCTGCACCGCGTTGTCGAGATCCTGCTGGCTGGCCGCCTGTTGCTCTGCCAATGGCTTGTAGCGCTGGACGTCAAGTTCGGTCCGACGCTGAACCGCTTCGGCGTTAGCGAGCGCGGCCTTCGCTTGAGCAAGCTGGCCTTGAGCCTGATCGAGCGCCGCTTGAAAAGGCCGCGGATCGATCTGGAAAAGGAGTTGACCCTGCTTAACAGAAGCCCCCTCCTGATAGCCTTGTTTCAGCAAGTACCCAGCGACCTGTGCCCGGACGTCAGCGTTGACGAGTCCGTCGAGGGTGCCAATCCATTCCAGGTAGATGGGAATATCTTCTTTCTGAACCTGCACCACCTCGACATCCGGAGTGCTTGGCGGCGCACCCATAGCTCGTTTGGATGGCCGAAGGGCTCCAACGATCAGAGCGAGCGCGATCAAGCCAAGAACACCGCCGATCCAATAGCGTTTCTGGACATTGTTCATGTTGTCTCCCACAGAAATTGCGCGTCTGGGCTTTGAAAACGCATGTCCTGGCTCTACAGTTCGGACACTCGGGGACGGAGCAGGCTATCGGTCGTCGATTGCGAAAACGTGTGAGGCAACAGCTGGCGCAATCGATTAAGAATATGGATGCATTTTCACCCCAGAGGTCCTATCAGATCCACAACGTTTTATCACACTTGCGACTTCAATTCGACCGCACCCGCACTCACCTGCTCAGCGCCAACCAGAATGAATACCGAGCATCGACTGGACTGGTGTGGCATTTTCTGAGACAGCTCTGCCTGCAAGAATCGAAGGTAACCCCGGTTGACCCCGCCTGTGCCGGCGAGCATCTAATAGAAGTCACATCGGATTCACACTGTTCGATCGCTCGGAAAGGTAGGGTCTCTTGTCATGCGAAAAATCGGTTTGATCTTTGTTGCGCTGCTTCTGTTCGCCTGTGCGGGAAGCGCGCAGATTCCCACGGGCAACGTCTTTTTCGGTTACTCCTTTTACAATACGAATCTTTCTTTGGTCGACCGCGCCAATACAAACGGATGGGAGGCCACCGTAGAAGGGAAGATTCTCCCCTGGGTCGGGATCGCGGGGGATTTTGACGGCCATTATGGTTCGCAGAATTTTCCGACACTCTGTCCTCTCGGAGCATGCACATTCAACGCCAGTTTCAGTGAACACAACTATCTGTTTGGCCCGAGAGTGTCAGTTTCCGTAGGAAAGATTCGTCCGTTTGCCGAGGCCTTGTTTGGGGCCGCGCACGTCAGTGTCAGCAATAGCGGCCCTTCTGACACCTCATTCGCCACAGCGTTAGGCGGCGGCATCGACTACAGGATTATCCGTCCAATCGCCTGGCGATTCCAGGGAGATTACGTGCAGACGCGCTTGTTCGGCGCCACGCAGAACAACGTGCGCCTGTCGACGGGCATTGTGTTGCGTTTTTGAGGGATAGGTCTGCAAACAAAATCAGGATTCTGAGATCTAATGCCTATAGGAGCCCTGCTAGAATTCGACTGCCATGTCCAAGCAAAACTACTTTTTCAGGAGTTTCTTGTCTCGGACTGGCTTGCCATTGCGCCAGAGGGTCCGTAATTCTCAGGCGCCGCTCCTGTCCGGTCTAAAGCACTGCTCGTCAGTTGCGAAGTTTTCGTGAGCATCGCGGATATTCATGGTTTCGTCTTTCGCCGTATAGCCCAGTAGGTGAAAACCCCACCAACTGCCATGCCCGCCAGAAAAATGACCGCAAGGAACATGAGTATCAACGGGAGTGCGCCGCCAAAGGCGCTAAGTCCATCGGCTATCAGCGTGGCCCAATTCCGGACTAATAGAATCACGACAACCCACATCGTCGCGATTTCTCGCCGACCATCCCTCTGAAACAACCGCGAACCGACTCCCTTTCATTGACTTGCCCGTTGATGTTAGGCCAGTTTGGTCAGAGGCAACCTGACAACGCTTTCATGGGATCGAGATCAGCAGACCGCCACTGATTCCAAGCGATTGCTCATGCCCTCGCCCAAAGTTGTATTCATAGGCCGGTTCGAGGTACCAACCGAACCTGCGTTTTGCAGATGGCCAGAACATAAAATCCAGCGCGGCTTCGCCACTGACGGAGTTCATGGCCGCGCTGTATTTTGTCGCATGAACCCACTCCGGCCCAACACCAGCCATGACCTCCGCTTTTTTCGAGAGCGTCCAAGGCTTTTTAAAAAGAAAGTCCATATCCCATTCTGTCGAGTGACGCCTGAAGAGCGGCGTGATCCCGGCCTCGAGCTCCAGCCAATTCTCTATCGGCGTAACTTCAACCGCTACGGTGGGGCCGAAGCCCGATCCGCCTTCTGTGATGCTCCAGTCTGTTGCGCCTCCTAGCTCCACAATGGCAACGGGCTCCTTCTCGACCTCCTGCGCGAGGGCACTTCCGGCGCATAGAAGCGAGAAAGCCAGCAAGATAGGTTTGGCCGCGTTCACAATTGCTCTCACGAGTGTACGCGACTGCTGACATAAGCAGGCGATTACACTCAATAACCCCGTTCAATGGGATCAATAGGGAAATAGAGATTTATCGCCAACCACCAAAAAAGCCCACAGACTGAGCTGTGGGCGCGGTTCCAACGACTTATTCATTATGTCGAGAAAAAGACTTGCGAGTTCGCTGTGCAGGCGGCACGTAGCACTTTCGCGGCAGGTTTGGCGGAGAGCGGTTTCACTTTCGAGAGTTTCACGAGCAGTTTTTCAACCTTGCGCTGCTCATGCGGCTGGGGCAGGCTGGTCTGTGTCATGATCTAATTCTCTCACGTTGTGGGGCAGACGAGAAGCTCTCAGCTGCACCGCCTGCGAGGCATCATCTGTGGAAACATTGAAACATGTGCCGATACTTGTGGGGGAGTCAACGAGCGCAATGCGATTTTGCAACAGCACTTGCTGGCGTTCATTTCCTGGGTGGCGTCAGTAGATACTCCATACGCCTGGCGTCACGACTTCCAGCAGATGGCCGTCTGGATCGCGGAAGTAGAGCGCTTCGCCCCCATATTTCCACGTCTTGCGTAGCTCAATTGAGATGCCCTGTTCTGCCAGCCAGTGTTCCCATCTCGTCAAATCAGAACGAGGTATCCCAAAAGCAATGTGAATCGGGCCAACCGCGTCAGTGTCGGGCGTAGTTCCTCTCTTGAACAGCAGCAACACGCTTCTGTCGCCGGCACGCATTGGGCATAAGCGCGTTTCATCGTTAAGCGGTTCATTCTGTTCCAGCGGCTCAAAGCCGAAAACACGGTGGTAGAACTCAGCCGAACGCGCCGCGCTTTGGACGTACAGCGACGTTTCTAGAACACCGTTAACGCGAGGTGGAATCGAGCTAGGTTCGGACATCGGAACCTCCGCGGATTTCGGTACATGGTCTTCTGATGCGAACAGCGCAATTTTCGACACAATTCGTGGCAAACAGCAGGTCGCGATTGGGGAGCTGGCATCGCGACGAACAGTCAATGAGTGATATGGAGATGTTTGATGCGGCCTACTGACATGGGCCGATAGAGTTTTTTCGAATAAGCGTGGGAGTCGGTCGGCGGGAGAAGGAAGGAGAGATGCGCGTGCCTGGCCGTCCCGCGATCCGGGACGGCCAGGCGTTTAACCTACGTTCCTTGGCCGCGCACAACTATGGTTTCACTCAGCTTAGTCGCCTGCGTCTGCGCAAGAGCAAACGCCGGTGCCGGTGCCCAGTGACTGTACAAAGCTGCAAGTCTCTTGCAGGTTGAAATCGAGCTCAGTCGCCGAAAGAGTCGAATCCGTCAGAGTCGTCTCGGTGATGCTGAACGCGCCCGAGGTTGCACCCTTCTGAATGTGAGTGAGCCAGCCCTTAATTCCAGGATACACGGTGTAGGAAACAGGACTGCATCCGCTCGGGGGAACAGTGCTGGAAACTTCCTTGATGATTCCCCGGGTGGGCTTGGTGCCGTGATCCAGGATGTTGCCAAGGAGGTTCGTGTTGACGGACAGGTCGAGGTACCCATTGGCGGTTACTAGGCAGCTGCAGCATTCTTCCATCTCTTCAGTGGTGTCGAAGACATAGATGTTCGCGCACAGGTTGGCGGCTCCATCAGCGCCGTCGTTGGTGAGCCGCAACTGGGCAGCGGGCGAGCCTGCTGCATTGGCATTCGTAAAGTAGCCCACGTCGTAAACATAATCTTGAGCCGTGGCGGTGCCGACTGCGAGCACCATGCCAACAGCCAAGGTAAGCAATGTACAAGTAAGTTTGTTCATGCGAATTCCTCCTGAAAGTCGCGCCCATGGCTGGCGGAGGAGGAATCAGCTTAGGGACGCGCTGCGGCAACTCTAGCTGCTGGCGCGATCCGTACAAGTCCCCACGTGGCTTAGTCTTCTACGCTACGCCGTGAAGCTACTTCCATTAGATTAGTACAAATGTATTATCCCGATAATGGGCAAGTGTCCCTCTAGACGACGGGCAGCAACGCTCCACACTCCAGACACAATGGCTTGGAGCAAGCTGTGATTGCTCCGCACGACCGGCACATCCTTTGCGATCCGTAAGCGGCGATCTGGGGACGTCTTTCGATGGGGCCCGCTGACAAAGTCCCCTTCCTTAGCCGACGAGGGATGACGGACCGAACGATACGATGGAACAGGGTAGGTTCCGTGGGGGCCTCGCTTTTCTGTCGGTTGCACAGGAGACCGTCGTGAGGTGGGTAGGTAGAATGCGACGGAGAGATGAACAATAGACTTTTTCACTCTAGGCGCTGCCAGCTTCGAAAGCAAATCCGGCGAACCGGCAAGATCTGCCACTCCAGTCGATGACTCGCCCCGTCGGCGTCAGTCGCCCGGGTCTGAGTTAGGGTTGGATGCTGACCAGCGCCGCGCTGACAGCCGGGAGCGCGACAGTGTACACGCCACTGGACGGTTGGATGATCTCGGCATACGCAGTTCCTTGCGCAGTGCCGTCCGCGCTGCCATCGAACGTCTGCCCAGCCAGGGTTACGCCTGTGGTTGAGGAAAATGAGGGAGCAGCCAGGCGGCTGATCGTAGCTTGCCCGTATCCGGCGAGGGCGATGGAAACTGGTCCGCTCGCGGTTTGATCTTTATTCAGAAGCAGGAGGCGAATTGTTTGATTGGTATCGATGGTCGCCCACGCCTTGATCTTCGACTGGGTGGGTGTAGTCAGCGTCACCGGCAATAGCTGTGCGTTGTTCCGAACGGTCTGCGCAAAAAGCAGCAGCCCATAATATAGAGGATTGATGTTTCGGACGGCGTATGTCCTCACCCCTCCGTTCGATGTAGAGGTGAAATCAAAAGGCGTGTAGGCATTGGGCGTGTTCGGATCGCCGGGAGCGAAGAAGTTGATACCGCTTACGCCGACATTGGCGTAGGAAAACGCGATGTCCATGGCCCAGAGGGCGGAACTGAAACTGTTACTCACGCCCAACTGACCGCCGCAGTTGATGGAGTTAAGTTCGCCAATGCGAAACGGAATTTTCGCCTGTTGCGCCGCCGGCAAATACGGAGGGATTCCAACCGGACCCGTCAGAGGCTGAGTGTCGCCATCGACGGCCGGTTCGGTGAGCAGGTAATTTGGAGGTTCGGTGGCTCCGTTGCAAGCGGTTCCCGAATAGTGATGAACAGTGACGATGGCGATGGTCGACGCTTGCGTGGAGATGAAGGACTCCAGGCTATCCATAAAGCTGGAACTCAGACCGGCCCAGACGGGGGCGGACAGCCTGATGCCACCGGAAGCGGAGACGAGAGCAGGAGCGAACGCTTCGTACTGCCCAAGGTAGTCATCATAGGAAGCTTCGTAAAGGTCCGGTTCGTTTCCTAGTTCGATGGCCTGCAACTGGGCTCCGGGCAACCCGGCTACCAGTTGCTGTGCCTCGCCCGTGGCCGTGGTTACGTCGTCATCCACGAAGTCGACGCCGATGAAGAACTGCGCGCCCAGATCCTGGTTTAGCTGGGACAGCGCCGAAAGGTTACCGGCATCGTAGACATCGGAATTCCCTCCGTCGGATAGTTCGCGAATCAGCAAAGGACCGTTGGCGTATTGAATAAGGTTCTTGAGCAGTTGCTCGTAGATCGGGTTCATGTTGGTCGATGAGGTGCCCACCATGGTCAACGTATCTCCCATTTGCTGACCGATGCTCAAGAAGTTCAGCGGGATCGGCACCGCTGCGGCTGTGGGATTAATTTGCACGCTGGCGATCTGGGACGCAACCGTCACCGTGACCGTGGCACTTTGTTGTGTCGATCCGGCCGAGTTGGTCGCCGTGAGCGTGTAGGTGGTGGTGGCTGCGGGCACGACCACGACGGAAGAGGAAGACGCTTGTGGCGTCGCACTTATATCACTTAGCTGCACCGATGTGGCGCCGCTTACCTGCCATGCAAGCGTGGTGGTCTGCCCTGCCGTAATGGCAGCCGGGCTGGCGCCGAAGCTGGTGATGACCGGAACGGATGCGCGTGAAGGTGCGGAGGAGCCATTGCCGCCGCAGCCGCTGAGCAGGAGCGTAAGAAGCAGCGCTACACCTGCCAGGAACTCGCCCCGAAGGTTGGAAACAATCGCATTCTCGGATGCGTCGGACATGCCGGTGTTTCCGAAAGCCGCCCCGGGTTCATACCCTTCGGGGCTGGAGAAATTCAAGATCGAATCCTTATATCACGGAGAGACGTGATAGAGAGTACTTGCATGGTGCGGGCCGGGTTGCGTTGGCGGAGGTTTCTGTTAGTCTTGCTTTGCCCTGTTGTTTCTGCTTGCGATGTCTTTCGTGCTGTTTCTGTCATTAACCGGATAAGTTCTCCGGAACTCGGGTCGCGCGCCATGTCGAAGGGTACTGAACAGGAAGTATCCATCCTGTCGTCGTCGAAACACGGATTGGTCTATCTAACGGCCAACGATTGGGCTCTGATCGCCGACAAAGCGAGCCGGGTTCGTTTCAAGAACGGCGAAGTGCTGGTTCAAAGGGACAAACGGGCGAACGGTGTCTATCTCCTGTTAAAAGGTACTGCGCGAGTGCAGATTCCCTTCCAGACCACGGTTCCGGCGATCGGGCCGGGCGAGATCTGTGGCGAAATGTCATTCCTGGAAGACGCGCCAGCTAGCGCCAGCGTTGTTGCCGAAGCAGAAGTCGAGGCCTATCACCTTGATCGCACCACCTTGCTGAGCTTGTTCGAGTTGTTCCCCCACCTCGCTTCGCGTTTTTACCGGTCGCTCGCCACGAATCTCTCGCGCCGTCTCCGCGATCTGATCGGTCCGAGGTCAGAGGCGCCCGCCGGCAGGCCAAAACCTTTATCCTGACAACGTCGGGGTCCGGACGGACAAGCTGGGAAGAATAACTCTCCGGAAACTAAGAAGCGCCCCGAAACTCTGTCGAGTTTCGGAGCGCCCGAACAGCCCTCCCCCAGAACTGCTCGATCATTACACTACTTCGAAGCCCGCTCGCTTGTGAACTCCACTTTTGTGCCATGGGATGGCACGAGATGGCTACAGGGATCTCGGTAGGTTGGAGCGGTTGGCGGCAAGCCGAAAAGGCCAGCTTCTCTCTATTCGCCTCGCAGAGCCTCGTCCCGAGCGGGGCTCTTCTTTTAACTCTGGGCCGTTGAGTACACAACTCGCTCTTTTTTCCGCTGACCCAACGATTACTGCAGTAACCCTTAATCTGGGATTACCGTTGACCCCTACCAGTCCTCCTACTTACATTCTCCACAGGGGGTCGTATGAAGGACATTCATGAAGTATTGCGGCAGAAGCAGACCAAGTACGCAGCACTGGGCAAGCAGATCGAGATGCTCCAGCAAGCGGCGGAGAAGCTGCGCGAAGTGGCTCCCTTGCTTGCGGAAAACGACGAGGAAGATAACGCGGTTTTGATGGAAGTCGACGAGACTTCCGACAGTATGGCGGCGAAAGCGGGCGCGACTGGCGCGGGCGCACAAGCGTCCAAGGCAGCCCGGCCGGCGGCACCTCGTTGGCCATAATCTCGCCGTAAATGGTGGGGAATGTAGTTATGACCCTTCTGGCATTGCTGGTTTCCACTGACGATTCCGCATCCGAGATCCTGGGCCGGGTTCTGCCGGCCCAGGGGATCGTGATGGAGCGTTTCAGTGATCTCGCCACCGCGATCGACCGTCTGCAGCAGCAACGGTTCGACGCGCTCGTGGTCGACTTCGACGACCCAGATGCTGCTGGTCAAGTGCTCGACGAGGCCCGAAGGCTGAATTCGGGCGACGCTGCTGTCACTGTAGCCCTGGTTGCAGAACCTGCCAAAGCGCGCGCCATTCTTAGCAACGGGGCGCACTTCGTGCTCTACAAACCGCTCTCTGATGAGAAAGCCAAAGCGGGCCTGCGTGCGGTAGCTGCGTTGCTGAAGCGCGAACGTCGACGCTCCTATCGCGTTCCCGTGCAGGCTCCGGTAGAGATCACCCTGCCCGATACCCGCAAAGCCGAAGGCATTCTTCTGGACCTGAGTGAAACGGGAATGGATGTTCTGACGGCTGAACCTCAGGCTCCTGGAGCGCTCTTGAATTTTCGCTTTCAGTTGCCCGACGGAAGTCTTGATGTAGAAGCTCACGGGCAGGTGGCTTGGGCGAACCCGAACGGACAAACCGGAGTCCATTTTCTGGATTTGGATGAGTCCATGAAGTCGCAACTCAAAGACTGGCTGCATGCCGCTGCGGTGACCCAGGGCGCGGGACCGGAAGAGACCGTTCCCCACTGCAAGCTCACCGATTTGAGCCTCGGCGGCTGCTACCTGGAGAGTGATTCGCCATTTCCTGAGCTGGCGCTGGTTGATCTGTGCCTGAGAACTCGAGATATGGCCATCCACACCGAGGGTATGGTACGGGTCACGCACCCGGGCCACGGAATGGGATTGGAATTCCCTTCGCGCACACCGGAGCAGCGTGCCCAGGTGGGCAACCTGATCAGCTTTCTCCAAAGTTGTCCTGAATCCATGCCGGAACTAATTATTTCCCCGCGCGCTCTAACCGCGGACCTGAGCCAATTCGAGCACGCTCCAGAACTGGATGAAACCGCCGAACCCCTGGAAGATCCCCTGCTCGAACTGCTGCGACATGGGTCTTCCCTGCAACAGGATGACTTCCTCGCTGAACTTCGCCGCCAGCGCTCGGGCGAGAGCGTCGCGACCTAGCCGGCAGTTTCCTCACCAGACCCTCGAATTACTTCGAACCCTCAATTGTTACTTTAAGAAAAGCCTCTCGCTTTGAGTGGCTTGGGAACTTCACGGAGTAGCGCGTGGGCAGGAATAAAGACCGGCAGCGGCAGTAACGAGGTCGCGAGAGGCTGAGGGGAACTGTCCCCGGAAAGCGAAGAGCCCACGCCCCGTCTATAGCGCAGGCCCTTCACCTACCGTTGTCTGTTCCACCCTATTGGGAGTACCGTAGCTGATCGTTGTTGCGCGATGGTTTCAGCAATATTAAATCTAGGTTAAATACAAGTGGGTTCCCCGCAGCTGGGTCGGATAACGGTCGGTTTACCTCGTAACATCCCGAGCACCGCAGGTCGCGGCAGCTTGGCGTGGGCGCCGCTTGTGGCGATTGCGGCAGCGGCGTTCGCGGTTGAAATTCCTTTCTTTTTCCGTGGCATGCCTTCGGGACACGATGTCGAATTCCATTTGTACTCCTGGCTGGAAGTTCTTTCGCAATGGAAGCTGGGCATCATTTATCCGCGTTGGGCTGCGCTGGCACACTTCGGCTATGGTGAGCCGCGCTTCATCTTTTATCCCCCGGCATCGTGGACTCTGGGAGCGGTGATCAGCGCGATCTTTCCCTGGACACTGGCTGCCTGCATCTACATTTGGCTTGCGCTGGCGGCAGCGGGCGTGACGATGTTTCTGCTGGCGCGGCAGTGGCTTGACCGGCGCGACGCAACCCTCGCCGCCGTGTTGTACGCCGTCAATCCTTATCATCTGGTCATCGTCTATTGGCGAAGCGCGTTCGCCGAATTGCTGGCCAGTTCGTTGCTACCTTTGCTGCTCTTGCTGCTGTTGAGAGCAGACGAGAAAAGCCGGCGGATGAGTGTTTTGTTGGCTCTGCTCCTGGCTTCCGCATGGCTGATCAACGAACCCGCGGCGGTCATGATCCATTATTCTTTGGCGTTGCTGGCAGTGGTGATCGCCTGGCAGCGGCGCTCACCACGCTTACTACTGTCTGCAACTGCCGCGGTGGCCCTGGGAGCCGCGCTCGCTGCTTTCTATTTGCTCCCCGCGATCTACGAACAGAAGTGGGTCAACATTGCAGAAGCGGTCTCCGCGGGAGTTCGGCCGGCTGATAGTTTTCTGTTCACCCGCATTGCCGACCCGGACCACAATGCCTTCAACAACTTGGTTTCCTGGGTTGCGATCGTGGAGATCCTGCTAACCGTTGTAGCGGCCTGGGCGGCGCGCGGCTGGCGCAGCCGCAATCCCGCGCTTTGGTACTCGCTAGTGGCCTGGGCCGCAGCATGCGCGCTGCTTATGTTCTCGATCACGACCGTGCTGTGGAACACTCTCCCCAAACTGCAGTTCATGCAGTTTCCCTGGCGGTGGCTGCTTTGTCTGGGCACTCCGTTGAGTTTGCTGATCGTGCTGGGCGTACCGCGGTGGGCCGCGCGTCTGACCATTTATGTGGCTATGCTGTTTGTGCTCGCGTTTGCCGGACACCATTTCCAACCTCCCTGGTGGGACCATGCCGCTGACCTGCGCGAGATGCAGGGCAACATGGCCTCTGACGTGGGATACGAGGGCACCGACGAATACACTCCCGTCGGCGCCGATGCTTATTCGGTCGATAAAGACGCTCGTCGAGTCACCGTCGACGGACCGGCTCATGCCACAATCCACGTTTCCCGATGGAGTCCTGAGATCAAACTCTTCACGGCGGAGATGTCAACCGCGGATAACCTGGCTTTGCGGCTGTTCAACTATCCAGCATGGCGGGTCGATGTGAATGGACGCCAGGTGCAGGGCGGCACGCGCGAGGCCACAGGGCAAATGCTGGTTCCGGTCGAAGCGGGAGAAAATCGCGTGCAGATCACTTTCATTCGCACCTGGGATCGCACGGCAGGCGGTTGGATCTCGGCCCTCGCGACGGTATTAGTGTTGGTGCTGCTGCTGCGATGGCCGGTCATCCAACGCCGGCAAAGCGATCGTGATGAATCGGTCGTGACAAGTCAATGACGCAGAGAATTCTGATAGCAACGTCCAATCCCGGCAAACTGCGCGACTTCGCAGGCGCCGCTCTCCGGCACGACGTCGAAATCGCCGGCATCCCTGACTTCTCTTCCCTGCCCCCCGTCATCGAGGACGGACTCACGTTCGAGGCCAACGCCCGTAAGAAGGCGGAAGCGTACAGCCGGTATGTTCCGGGAGAAACGGTTGTCGCCGACGACTCTGGCCTCGAGATTGACGCGCTGCATGGCGCTCCCGGCGTGCACTCTGCCCGTTACGCCGCCGACCAGCCCGACAAAGCAGAGGCCAACACCGACGACGAGGCCAACAACGCGCGGGTCTTGCGCGACCTGAGGGGCGTCCCGCCCGCCGAACGCACTGGACGATTTGTTTGCGTGCTGGCTGCCGCTCGCGACGGCAAAACGCTGGCCACATTTCGCGGCGTCGCGGAGGGAATTGTTCTCGATGCTCCGCGCGGGGCGAATGGCTTCGGCTATGATCCGTTGTTCTATTTTCCGCAGATCAACAAAACATTCGCGGAATTGACGGCAGAGGAAAAGTCCAGGTACAGCCACCGCGGTGCAGCCTTCCGCAAGTTCCTCGACTGGTGCGAGCGTCTTGGCGAAGACTAACGGCCGGCACTTTCAACGATAGTCGTCCAGTTTGAATTTCGTCAGATTTAGCCTCGGCGTTAGACTTAAAGGACGGCGACGCTTTCTAGACCGGCGCCATTCTAAGGGCCGCAATCAAGCATCCGATGAGGTAAGAGTGGATTATGAGCTTCGCGTCCGCCATCTACGACTTGGCTAAGAAGTCGCCTTCGTTGATCAGGATCGGACGTGAAATCACTGGCAGATACGTTCACAACTCAGAGCCGTTCATTGAAGCCACGCGCCAAAAGCAGGGGCTTGAAATTGGCGGTCCCAGTCCGACATTCGGTGATACCGGAATCCTTCCCATTTATCGCTACGTCGCGAGTTTGGACAATACCGTGTACTCAGCATCCACGCCGTTCGCGAACGATCCGCGCGGAAGCGACTTTCAATTTCACCCCCGAAAAGCAGCCGGCAAGAATTTGATTCTTGAGTCGTCGGCCCTCATTTATATCAAAGACGCATCCTATGATTTCGTTCTCTCCTCTCACTGTCTGGAGCACTGTGCCAACCCCATTAAAGCTCTCAAGGAGTGGCGGCGAGTTGTTCACCCTGGCGGTGCGATCATTGTGATACTTCCTCATTTCCGTCATACCTTCGACCATCGTCGACCGCTAACCTCTTTGGAACATATGCTGGAAGATTCAAAACGCGACGTTAGCGAGCACGACCAGACCCACGTTGAAGAAATGCACTCGCTGCATGATTTCTCCTTGTCGCCGATGGACCCGGAAGGACTGCGGGCCGCGTTGGCTGACAACTTTAAGAATCGGTGCGTGCATCATCATGTTTTCGATGAAACGAACAGCAGAGCTCTACTGGAAGCGTCTGGTCTAAAAGTGTCATTAATGGAGTTCGTCAGGCCCTACCATATTGTTAGCCTGTGCAGTGTGTCTGAAAGTTAATAATGTGGCTTTGGGTGGTGCAGGCCGCCGAGGATTGCTCCCCTCCGGAAATGTCACACTGCACCATTACCGTTACAACCGGTTTCTTGACTTCACTTCTCTCGCCGCCTGATAATAAAAAGTTCTTTTGTCATTCTTGAAGCGTTAAGCAAACCGAATACGAATTCATAAGGAGCGATTCGTGGCGTCAGCAGCCAGTTCTGCTGCTCCAGTTGTGCCGAAAGCTGAAACTCACGGTGTGGCCCCCCTGCGCGCCGGCCAGGGTACGCAATTTGTATTGCGCCGCCTGCATTCGCTTTCCGGAATCGTCCCCGTGGGCGCGTTCCTGTTCGAGCATATTCTGATTTCCAACTCTACCGCGATCAGCGGGCCTGACGCCTATGCCCGGCAGGTGAGCTTTCTGGCAAATCTTCCGCTGGTATTCTTCCTTGAGCTGTTTGGCATCTGGCTGCCGATCTTATTCCATGCGCTCTACGGCTTCTATATCTGGTACCGCGGCGAGGGAAACGTTATCGAATATCCCTGGTCCGGCAACTGGATGTATACCGCGCAGCGCTGGACCGGCGGCATCGCGTTCGTCTACATCATTTGGCACACCTGGACCATGCGCTTCACCGGAGTCGATCTGCACGCCTACCCGAACGCTTCGTTCGGCAAGGTACAGTCCGAAGTATTTCAAACTCCGTTCTTCCTGTTTTATGTTGTGGGCCTGATCGCGGCTTCCTGGCACTTCGCTTACGGCATCTGGCTGTTCTCCGCCAAGTGGGGCATCGTTTCCGGGGAGAAAGCGCGGAAACGGTTTCTGGTGGTCTGTTTAGCATTCTTCTTTGTCTTGACCGGCGCGGGATTGGCCAGCCTTTCCGCGTTCCGGTCTCGCCCGCAGGAGCTTTTCGAGCCGGGGACGGCCGCAACGCAATCGACCCATCCAGCTAGGAATCGGAATCAAGCTGCACAGAATACAGAAAGCCGATAGAGATTAGAGATAAAGATCGATCCGGTATAGATAGAAGATAAAGATGGCAGCAGCTCCCAAAATCATTGTCATAGGCGGCGGCCTCGCCGGACTTTCCGCCGTCATAAAGATCGCCGAGATGGGCGCCAACGTCGATCTGTTCTCCATTGTTCCGGTGAAGCGTTCGCACTCCGTGTGCGCGCAGGGTGGCATCAACGCCGCCAAGAATCTTAAGGGTGAGGGCGATTCGACCTGGCAGCATTTCGACGACACGGTTTACGGCGGCGATTTTCTGGCGAACCAGCCGCCGGTCAAAGATATGTGCGAGGCCGCGCCCGGCATCATCGACCTGCTCGACCGCATGGGTGTTCCCTTCAACCGGACCCCTGAAGGCCTGCTCGATTTTCGCCGCTTCGGCGGAACGCTCTACAACCGCACCGCTTTCGCTGGTGCGACCACCGGCCAGCAGTTGCTTTATGCACTGGATGAACAGGTTCGGCGGCACGAATCCGAAGGCAAGGTCAAGAAGTACGAGCACTGGGAGTTCCTCTCAGCGGTGCTCGACGGAAACCGCGTCTGCCGCGGCATCTGCGCCATGGATCTGCGGAGCATGGAAGTCCGTACCTTCCCGGCCGACGCCATCATCATCGCCACCGGCGGCAACGGCGCGGTCTTCGGCAAGTCCACCAACTCGGTTGTATGTACAGGCTCGGCGCAGTCCGCGCTCTATCAGCAGGGCTGCTACTACGCCAACGGCGAATTCATTCAGGTCCACCCCACCTGCATCCCCGGCGAAGACAAGCTGCGCCTGATGTCGGAATCGGCCCGCGGTGAAGGCGGACGCGTCTGGGTTCCGAAAACCCCCGGCGACAAAAGAGATCCGAAGGCGATCCCGGAGAAAGAACGCTGGTATTTTCTTGAAGAGTGGTATCCCAAATACGGCAACCTGGTTCCGCGCGACATCGCGACCCGAGCCATTTTTAAAGTTGTGTTCGAGCACAACCTCGGCATCGACGGCAAGCCGATGGTTTACCTCGATCTGACTCACATCGACCGCAAGATTCTCGACCGCAAGCTGGAAGGCATTCTCGAAATCTACGAGAAGTTCGTGGGCGACGATCCGCGCGACACACCCATGAAGATTTTCCCCGGCATGCATTACACCATGGGCGGGCTGTGGGTGGATTTCAAGCAGGCGACGAATATTCCCGGCATCTACGCCGCCGGCGAGTGTGAGTATCAGTATCATGGCGCGAATCGTCTGGGCGCGAACTCACTCGTCTCCTGCATCTACGGCGGAAGCATAGCCGGGCCCAATGCGGTGAAGTATGCGCGCGGATTGCAGGCGCGGTCCGATGGCAACGGTTGCTTCGACGCCGAAAAGAAAAAACAGGAAGAGAGCAATTCCCTGCTCATGAGCAACTCGGGGACTGAGAATCCCTTCCGGCTGTGGCGCGAACTGGGCGAGCTGATGACGAAGGATTGCACCGTCATCCGCTACAACAAGAATCTGCAGCAGACGGATGCAAAGCTGGTCGAAATGCTGGAACGCTTCCGCAACATCAACCTGAGCGACCGCACGCAGTGGGCGAACACCAGCGTGGTCTTCACCCGCCAGCTCTACAACATGCTGCAGCTGTCGCGCGTGATTGCCCAAGGCGCCCGTTTGCGCGACGAATCCCGCGGCGCGCACTACAAGCCAGACTTCCCCGACCGCGACGACAAGAACTTTCTAAAGACCACGAAAGCTTATTTCGCACCGGATGCTGATGAGCCAAAATTTGAATTCGAGCCGGTGGATACGTCGCTGATCCCGCCGCGGGCAAGGAAGTATGACGCGGCGAAGTGACAAATGGCTCGGGAAAGATCGGGAAGGGCACGAGTTCAACTCGTGCCGTCTAGGAGCTCTTAAGAATTCCGGCTTTAGCTGCTGGGGGCTAGGGATTGTGAAGGAGCGATAATGGATATCGCTGCGAATGGTAAATCACGCCGGCAAAAATGGGCCGATATTGGCACCTGGATGATGACTATGCTCTCAATCTTTATGCTCACCGACGGCATTCGCAAGATCATCCACCACGACGATTTTGGGTGGTCTCTCGCACCAGTGTGGGCTTTTATATTGTCTATTTATCTTTATCGTTCATTGAAGCACTGAGCTAAGACCCAATGGCTGATAAATCCGTCCTCTTTAAGATCAAGCGCCAAAGCACCCCGACTTCCAAGTCCTACTGGGAAGAGTTCGAACTCGCCTGGCATCCGGGCATGAACGTGATCTCCTCTCTCATGGAAATCGCAGCGAACCCCGTCACCCGCGAAGGCAAAGCGACCACGCCCATCACCTACGACTCGAATTGCCTCGAAGAGGTCTGCGGCTCCTGCGCCATGCTCGTCAACGGACGCGCCCGCATGGCATGCTCCGCCTTGATCGACAATCTCGAGCAACCGGTCCGACTCGAGCCGTTCTCAAAATTTCCCGTCGTCCGCGATCTCGCCGTCGATCGCAGTGTCCTCTTCGAAAATCTCAAAGCCGTCAAGGCCTGGATTCCCATCGACGGCACTTACGACCTCGGTCCCGGCCCGCGCTTGTCGACCGAAGAGCAGGAAGCGGCTTATCCGCTTTCCCGCTGCATCTCCTGCTGCTGCTGCATGGAGGCTTGCCCGCAGTTCAACGAGGATACAGGTTTCGTGGGCGCGGCCACCATCGCACAGGTGCGCCTGTTCAATACTCATCCCACGGGCAAGGCGCTGCAGCGCGAACGTCTGGCGGCTCTGATGGGCGACGGCGGCATCCAGGAGTGCGGCTACGCGCAGAACTGCGTCGAAGTCTGCCCCAAGGATATCCCGCTGACCCGCTCCATCTCCGAGGTCGGAGGCGCTGTGATGAAGCAAGCGGTTGGTGACCTTTTCCGGCGCTGATTTTTGTCACTCCTGTCCCGAAAGCCCGATTCTGCTATTCCACGGCAGGCGCTAACTGCTTGCTTCAAGGGCACATGGGTTAGCCGCAATCCCGCGCTGGGATGGCGTTTCGCGTGCTCTCATCTCTGGGGAAGAAGTTTGCGGAACCGGCAAGTAACCAGCAGTAACCAGGCAGGTGTCATACCTGCCGGAAACTCTGGTAATGAGCGCCCTGTAATTCGGAAGTAGGGACGCTTGACATGATGCCTTACAATGTCCGGACGGCTGTGAACTAAGCCTTACGGAAGACTGCGGAACTCATTGAGAATAAAACTACAGCGTGAACTGATTCTTCTTTCGTTGCTGGCTTGCCTGGGCAGCCCGCTGTTTGCGGCGACAACCACTGCCGTGCACAAGTCTGTTCATCATCACCGGTTTCCGCGGCTGCATTGGACGTTATGGCATCCCATGTTCCGTCCGTCGCACGAATCCCTTTTAGCGCAGAACGCGGAAGTCGACCGGCTGGAATTGCCTCGTATTCAGGATGACGACGAGTTGGAAGCGCTGAAAGCCAGTGGAGCGCTTCAGCCCATTATCGCCGGTGAGTCTTTGCGCTTCGACCCCCGCCTCGATCCTTCGCGACGTTACTGCCGCCCCTGGACCCGCGACTTTGTCCAGGATATTGCTCAGGCCTACTACAACCGTTTCCACGAACAGATTCAGGTGAATTCCGCGGTACGCACCGTGAAGGTCCAGAAAAAACTCCGCCGCCACAATCGCAACGCGGCTCCGGCTGAGGGCGATACCGCCTCGTCGCATCTCGCCGGCCTCACCGTGGATTTGCAGCGCCGCGGCATGACCCAGGAACAGATTCACTGGATGGAGCACTACCTCTTCTACATGAAGGCCCTCGGCTTGGTTGAGCCGGAGGAAGAACGGCGCCAGTGGGTGTTCCACATCATGGTCTCAGGCCATTATGCGGATTGGCGCGAAACCCAGGACATCATTCCGGTTGATCGCCCCGAGCCCGCTCTCGTCACCGCCGACAGCCGCCCCGAATAGTCCCGCACATTTCTCACACGGTATATTGCGCTTCGCCGTTGCCAAACGACCAGTTCTCCCAGGCCACTTCCACCAGATTGATCATCAGATCCTGCGGCTTTAGTCCGGGATTCTCCGCCAGAATTTCTGCCATGCGTTTAAACAGCTTGCGTTTCTGTGCGAGCTTGCGTCCAGTCGACAACGTGATCTGCACGATGACGATGTTGTCCGTCCGTAGCACCCCGAGGTAGGTGGGGTCATAGATCAGCCCGCTCGCTGGATGCTCGGTGATCACCTGGAATCGATCCTGCGCCGGCGCGTCCATAGCCTCCACCAGCGCTCGATGCGCTCCGTCAGCCAGCGCCTTCTTGTATTCTTCGGTCTTGCCTTCGCGCAATGAAATTCGAACTAGTGGCATTCCTGCCTCCTCTTAGAGTCGACACGCCAAGTGCCGCTAAGCGAATGGATGAATCTTCTATTCAAGGCGATTCATATGCGGACCAGTGAGCATGCTTTAATGGATCATGATCGTCCTCATGGCCGGCCTTCCCGGCGCCGGCAAGACGACGCTTGCCCACGAACTCGCGGCCCGTACCTCGGGCCGCATACTTAATAAAGACGAGATTCGCCACGCCCTCTTTCCCGCAGACGAAATCGAATACTCTTCTCGGCAGGATGACTTCTGCCTGCACGTGATGCTCGAAACCGCCGCGCACCTGTTACAACGTAATCCACACCGTGTTCTTTTTCTTGACGGTCGCCCGTTTTCCCGCCGCTACCAGATCGACAACGCGATAAACGTAGCCGTCGCTCTGCACCAAACCTGGCGCATCCTCGAATGCGTGTGCCCAGAAGAAATCGCCAGGCAGCGTCTTGAACAGCAGTCAGCATCCGGAGTGCATCCTGCCGGCAATCGCGGCTTCCAGCTTTACCTTGAAGTGAAATCCGGCTTCGAGGCCATCACTCTCACTAAGACTGTCATCGACACCAGTCGACCGTTGCAGGATTGCGTCGAGCAAGCGCTGGCGTCCCTCCGCTAATCGTCATTCGCGAATCGCACTTTCTTCCTCGCTCGCCCGCCTATACAATCATTGGCTTGCCCACGGGTCAACCCGCTGGAGCTCCAACTCTATGACTCATTGCAGAATTCTCTTGCTGTCATGCCTGATTCTTGCCGTTTCCGCGGCGGTCGCCCAATCTACAAACCCACCGGACATAACCGTCAGCGCCAAGGCACGCGCCATCCAGGAATCCGCCATCGTCGTCGACACCCACGCCGACACGCCCCAGCGCTTTCTCGACGAAGGCTTCGACATCGGCTCAACCGATCCTAACGACATTGGCCACATCACTCTCGACAAAGCTCACCGCGGCAATCTCGGCGCGGAGTTCTTCTCCATCTGGGTAGAACCTGGCACCAACCAGGGCCACTTTGCCAAACACACCTTCGATCTCATCGACTCGGTCTACGAGCAAGCCGCTCGGCATCCCGACCGCATGATGATGGCCTTCTCGGTTGCCGATATCGAACGCGCTCACAAAGAACATAAGCTCGCCGCCCTGATGGGAATCGAAGGCGGCCACTCCATGGAGAACGACATGCACCTGTTGCGCGATTATTATCGCCTCGGCGTGCGTTACATGACGCTCTCCTGGTCGAACACCAACGAATGGGCCGATTCTTCCGGCGACATCAACGATTCCAAGGTTGAACACCACAACGGCCTCACCGATTTCGGCAAGCAGGTCGTGCTCGAGATGAATCGCCTCGGGATGATGGTCGATATTTCACACGTCGCCGACAAGACTTTCTGGGACGCAATCGCCACCACGAAGGCGCCTGTCATAGCCTCGCATTCTTCCGCGCGTGCCCTGGTCGACGCACCGCGAAACATGACGGACGACATGTTGCGCGCGGTAACCAAGAACGGTGGGGTCGTACAGGTGAACTTCTTCTCCGGCTTCGACGATCAGACCTATTGGGATGCATCCAGGGCGCAAGCCAAAGAAAAGGACGCAGCCATCCAAGCCTTCATCGAGAAAAAGAAATCTGATGGACAACCCGTCACCTACATCGATACGGACCGCATCGAGCGCGAGTGGACAGCCAAACTTCAGCGTCCGCCCTTCAAGGTTTTGATTGATCACATTGATCACATCGCGAAAGTCGCCGGTATCGATCACGTGGGCCTGGGCTCCGACTTCGACGGCGTCAGCGGCGCCACCCCGCAGGGCATGGATTCCGCCGCCGACCTGCCCAAGATTACGCAAGCCCTGCTCGATCGCGGATACAGCGCCGACGACATCAAGAAAATTCTTGGAGGCAATATCCTTCGAGTCTTCCGTCAAGTCGAGACCGTCAGCCGCGAAATGCAGACTCAGTCACATTAGCAGCGTCTGCCAGCTTCTCTGTCGTACAATGCAAAACTTACAAGGCAACGTTACAATCGAGCGTTGCTGGTAAACCGCGATGCAACGTTTATGTCCGTTTGTTTAAGGAGCACTCATGCGTAACGCCTTTATAATTCTTACGCTTCTTTCAATGTCTGCCCTCGCTGTCTGGGCGCAATCAACCACCCAGGCCGCGCCTGCGGCCAAACCGGCCCCTGCCAAGCCTCCCGTTCACCATGCGGCGGCGGGCACAACCACTGCTGTCATCGAAACTACCGTAGGCAAGCTGACTTGTACGCTGTTTCCTGACAAAGCCCCGATCGGAGTCGCCAACTTCATCGGCCTCGCCACCGGAACCAAGGACTGGAAAAATCCCATCAGCGGAGCTACCAAGCACGGGGTCCCGCTTTACGATGGGACCATCTTTCATCGCGTGATACCCGGCTTCATGATCCAGGGCGGCGATCCTAAAGGCGATGGAACGGGCGATATCGGGATCAACTTCAAGAACGAGGTTTCCCCCGACCTGCTCTTCGACAGGCCCGGCCGTCTCGCCTATGCCAACGCTGGCCCTGACACGAACGGATCGCAGTTCTTCATAATGGAAGAAGCCCTCACGGGGCAACATGCGGCCATGCTGAATGGGCACTACACCATCTTCGGCCAGTGCGACGAAGCCACCGTGGCGCTCGTTAAGCAGATCGCGCATATGGCTACCGACCCTCAAAACGACCGGCCATTTCGGCCAGTAAAAATTGTTCATATCACGATTGTTCACGGCACGGCCGCACCGGCTGCGGCTAAGCCAGCGAAGCCCGCAGCGGCCAGCGCACCCAAGGCACCAGCCACTCCGAACTGACTCAAGTAGAGACAGCCGACTCGGCTGTCCGCCGTGGCGAAGCCAGGCGATTTGCAAAGCGGCATTCACACACGAAAAACCACCAACGACTGAAAGGACCTCATGACCCGCCAACCCGGACTCTACGCCACCTTTGAAACCAGTGAAGGCAACATCGTTTGCCGCCTCTTCGAGAAAGACGCGCCCAAAACCGTAGCCAACTTCGTGGATCTTGCCGAAGGCAAGCGCGAGTGGACGCATCCCTCGACCCGCAAGAAATCCCAAGATCGCCTCTACGATGGCACGATCTTTCATCGCGTGATTCCAGACTTCATGATCCAGGGTGGCGACCCGCAAGGCACCGGCATGGGAGGGCCTGGCTACCAGTTCGAAGACGAAACTAAAGGCTCGCCCCACAAACTCGACAAGGCGGGCAAACTCGCCATGGCCAATGCTGGCCCCAACACCAACGGCTCGCAATTCTTCATCACCGTCGCGCCCACCACGTGGCTCACCGGCAAGCACACAATCTTCGGTGAGGTAGTCGAGGGGCAGGACATCGTCAAAAAGATCTCCGAAGTCCCGCGTAGCCGGCAGGACAAGCCGAACAAGGATGTAGTGGTGAAGAAGGTCACGATCGAGAAGGTATAGGGACAAGTGTTGAACTGAAGGGGATCGGATCGGGAAGGGCACGACGTTCAGTCGTGCCGTCAAGACGTGAAGGAAATAGCCGCGCTTCAGCGCCTGAGGCAAGCGGTTGCTGGCGGCTGTTTTTCGGGCGATTCCTACACCCCAATAACCGCGCACAACTCCTTGACTGCCGCCGCACTCTTATCCAACCCAGCCTTCTCCTCCGCAGTAAGTTTGATCTCGATAATCTGCACAATCCCCTTCGCGCCCAGCTTCACCGGAACCCCGACGTAGAGGCCGTTGATCCCGTATTCGCCCTGCAAGTACGCGGCACAGGGCAAAATCTTTTTCTTATCCTTGAGGATGGCCTCAGCCATTTCAGTCGCCGCTGCCGAAGGCGCGTAATACGCCGAGCCAGTCTTCAGATACTTCACGATCTCCGCTCCGCCGTCGCGCGTGCGCTGCACCAAAGCTTCAAGCCGAGATTTCTCAATCAACTCGGTGATCGGAATGCCCGCCACTGTGGAATAGCGCGGCAGCGGAACCATGGTATCTCCGTGTCCGCCCAGCACAAACGCTGTCACATTCTCCACGCTCACCTTCAACTCATCGGCGATGAACGCTCGAAAGCGCGCCGAATCCAGCACGCCCGCCATGCCAACCACGCGCTCCCGCGGAAATCCGCTCAGCTTGTAAGCCGCCTGGGCCATGGCATCCAGCGGGTTCGACACCACAATCAGAATGCACTTCGGCGAATACTTCACCACCTCGCCCACCACCGCCTTCATGATGCCGTAATTAGTGTTGAGCAGATCGTCGCGACTCATCCCCGGCTTGCGCGGAATGCCCGCCGTAATCACAACAATGTCGGAATTCGCTGTGTCTTTATAGTCGTTGGTGCCGGTGATGTAAGAGTCGCGTTTCTCAATCGGCATCGCCTCCAGCAAGTCCAGCCCCTTGCCCTGCGGCACGCCTTCAATAATATCAATCAGGACAACATCGGCGAGTTCTTTCGAAGCGATCCAATGAGCCGCCGTCGCGCCCACGTTTCCCGAACCTACGATGGTTACTTTCTTTCTCATGAATGAATCCTTTCTATGAACCGCTCAAGCTTTTTAATGCGAGGGTACAGAGTCACACAGGGAGATCTCCCGTGAACACAATCTACCGAACAATGATTTACCCTGTACCCTTCAGTGTCCTCAGTGTTTAAGGTGTTATCTCGCTTCAGCGAGCACCGCTGCGCCCATATTCTCAATAATGCAGTCCGCGAATTCGCTGGTCTTCACCTTGGTCGCGCCTTCCATCAGCCGCTCAAAATCATAGGTTACCTTCTTCTGGAGAATTGTCCGTTCCATCCCGCCCTCGATCAAATCGGCAGCCTCGTTCCATCCCAGAAAACGAAACATCATCACTCCTGAGAGCATCACCGAACCGGGATTGATCACATCCTTATCGGCATACTTCGGAGCCGTGCCGTGCGTAGCCTCAAAAATTGCGTAGCCATCACCAATGTTCGCTCCCGGAGCAATGCCCAGCCCGCCCACCTGCGCTGCGCAAGCGTCCGAAATGTAGTCCCCGTTCAGATTAGGGCAAGCCAGCACCGAGTATTCATCCGCCCGCGTCACCACCTGCTGAAAGATCGAATCGGCGATGCGGTCGTTGATCATGATCTTCTTCTTCCACTGACCTTTACCGTGCGTGGCATAGATGCGGTCCAGTACGTCTTTCACTTCCTCTTCCACCGCTTTGCGAAAGGCCGGCGGAGCAAATTCCATCCCCGGCTCAACCAGTTCGGCATTCTGGGCTACCGTCAGGTTTGGATTCTTGTCCTTATTGTCGATGATCCAGCTCTCGCGCTCAGTGATTACGTCGTCGCGAAACTCCTCTGTAGCCAACTCATATCCCCACTTGCGGAACGCACCCTCAGTAAACTTCTGGATGTTGCCTTTGTGCACCAGAGTTACGCTCTTGCGGCCTGTCTCAAGCGCATACCGGATCGCCATCCGCACTAGGCGCTTGGTTCCAGTCACGGAGATCGGCTTGATGCCCACGCCCGAATCCAGCCGCACCTGCTTCTTGCCGCCCTTCAACATGTCCTTGTTGAGAAACTCGATCAGCTTCGCGCACTCCGCAGTTCCCTCTTCCCACTCGATGCCGGCGTACACGTCCTCTGTATTCTCGCGGTAGATCACGACATCCATGCGCTCCGGGTGTTTCACCGGCGACGGCACACCTTTGTAATACTTCACCGGACGCACGCAGCAATACAGATCCAGTATCTGACGCAGCGCCACATTGAGAGACCGAATCCCTCCCCCGACTGGCGTGGTCAGCGGACCTTTAATAGCAACGCGAAATTCACGAACCGCGTCGATCGTGTCATCTGGCAGCCAGGTATCGAATTTCGCCTTCGCTTTCTCCCCGGCGAACACTTCGTACCACGCCACGCGCCGCTTGCCCTTGTACGCTTTATCCACGGCCGCGTCGAAGACTCTCCGCGATGCCTTCCAGATATCGCGCCCGGTTCCGTCACCCTCAATGAAGGGTATGACCGGATTATCCGGAACGTCGTACTTCCCGCCCGCATAGCCAATCTTCTTTCCATCGGACGGTACCGCAACACCGTTATAAGAGCCCGCCATCGTCAGCCTCCTGCCTATTAGATCCGCGCATGCCTAGAAAACCTCTCATTATAGAGAATATCGAGAATCGGTGGGAACCGCCCCACTAACTAATTGTGCCGCGCTTGTGCCATAATCCCGTTTCAAGGGCTGCATTCCAGCCGGAGGTTTCTATGAAGTACATGGCACTTCACGTCAGCCGCTGCTGGTTGCCAGCCGCAGCTATCGCCTGCTTCTTCACCTTCTCGACCGTCGCGTTTGCCGCGGCCAGGGCGGACCGCACGCAACTCGGCCACGATATCACCGTCGGCCCCAACGAAGGGGTCGGCGAGGTCACCTGCATCGGTTGCAGCATTCGCATTCGAGGCCAGGTATCTGGCGACGTTACCACCGTCGGAGGCAGCATTTTCCTCGAAGATCAAGGGCAGGTTGCCGGAGACATCACCGCCGTCGCCGGCGATGCTCGACTCGACGAAGGGGTAAAGGTTGCCGGCGACGTTACCGTTGTCGGTGGCGAAGTCCGTCGCAACCCGCAGGCCACCATCTCCGGCGATGTAACGAATGTAGGCGGGCGAGGATGGATCATTCCCATCCTGCTGGTCCCGTTCGCTATTCTCGGCCTCCTGATCGCACTCGTAGTATGGCTGATTCAACGCGCCCACAGGCCTTCAACCCCTTTTGTGCCAGCGTAAAGACGCTTTCGCATTACCAGCGCCTCGTCCCAAAAGACTTTCGGACGCCCAGCGTCATGTAGCGTCCCCATGGTCCGTTGTTACCCAGATCGGCCACGCCGAGATTAGTGTCGCGCGCCCCCAGACGATCGAACAGGAAATGTTGCGTGATGCGAAACTCGAATCCCTTTCCCATATAGATCCCCCCGCCCCACGAGTGCTCAATGCCAATCGCATCCGGCGACCACGTGTACAGCGTCTGCGGAATGGTCTTGCCGAACAAGAACGTAGGTGCGCCAAACACCATAAATCGCCGCAGTTGCCCCCGGCCAAACGGACGCACCTCAAGCATTCCTGACAGCATGTAGCGGGCAAACATGCTGCAGGGCGCGTTCGCCCCGCCATACTGCCCCGCGTTTCCGGCACAGAGGTTTGGGTCAATCTCGTTATGCGGAGGCGCCAGGTCAAGCTGCGCCCATCCCCAAAACATATCGCGAGGAAAGAACATCCGTGGCTGGGCCTCTGCTTGGTCTGGCTTCGCTGGCATGCCGTGGATCACATCTCCCGTCAAAACCGGCTCCGTGCTTTGTGGACTGCTCGCAGGCGCCCCACTCTGGGCTCTGCCTATAACCGAGATCGATAGAAGAAACGCCAGAATCCGTGCCAACTTTTTCATCCAGGCCTCCAAAAATTTGTATTTCTTTGCTTTGACGAGAATCTAAGACCGTATCACGCCAGCAAAGTTCGCTCCTATATGCAGTAGCGAGCTGCACATCGAAGTAGCCCACCGCTCTTACACCCGTAAGAATGAGATTCGTCACTACAATACGTAATTTTGAAGCTGAATACTGTAATCTGATTGCCCGAGAGTGACCCCGGGTCTTACCGTTGCCTTTTACAACATTCCAGAATTCATATCCAAAATTTGGATTTATTCCATTCGCAGGATTAGTACACAGGCGTAGTAGCCAAAAGGACTTACGATGCAACCATCTACGGTTTGGCTGGACGATTGCTTGCCCACACGCAGCAAAAGTTCCAAAATCCCATGCCCCAGGAAGTTTCTGTCTCTTATCAGGCCATCAAGAGCAAGGTGTACCGTCTGATTGACGCCTTGGTCGTAGGCGAGAAGACAGAGGTTGAGATCCAGGAGTCCATCCGTCGCTGGTGGGATCTCATTCACCCCGCCGACCGCCCCGTCGCGCAAAAGTATCTGCTCACCGTTCTGGAGCGCTCCGGTCAGGCGCTCGACGCCGTTGAGGAGGGCTTGATGGACGTAACTCACCGTGAACCGGTTCGCCCATCCGATTCTGCTAAGGCCCTCAAGTTGGTCGATAGAATCGTAAAGCAGACCGCCAAGCCCGCATCCCTCGGCACTACCGCCTGAGTCTGACAAAGATTTTACAAACTCAGGCTTGCGGCGTCCCCTCGAGCCCAGTATCCTCAGGTCCAGCAATCCCAGAGTCCAACCATGCCGCTGGCGGCGTCTTTTGAGGCAAAGTCCAGTCAGGAGTCACAAATGAGATCTTCGTACCTTCAGTCCCTCTTCACGGTTCGTGCCTATCTCCTTGCCGGAGCGCTGTTAATCATGGCTGGATCCTTATTTGCCGCCTCGAGTATCTACACCTTCACCCTCAACTCCATCGACGGCACTCCCGCCCCGCTGGCCAACTACAAGGGCAAGGTAGTCCTTGTCGTCAACGTGGCCAGCCAGTGTGGTTACACTCCGCAGTACAGCGCTCTCGAAGCGACCTACGAGAAATACAAAGATCAGGGCTTTGTAATCCTCGGCTTCCCCGCCAACAATTTCGGTGCTCAGGAACCCGGCACCAATGAAGAAATCAAGACCTTCTGTACCCGCAAATACAGCGTCACCTTCCCCATGTACTCGAAGATTTCTGTTAAAGGCGCAGACCAGGCTCCGCTCTACGCCTACTTAACCAAAGACACCGGACCCGGCATCACCGGCGATATCAAATGGAACTTCACCAAGTTTCTAGTAGACCGCAACGGCAACGTGATTCAGCGCTTCGAACCAGCCGTCACGCCCGATTCAAAAGAAGTAATCGCGGCAATTGAGAAGCAGTTGAAGCAGTAGTATCAGCGATCCGCCCGCCTATGGCCAGGGTGCCCCACTTCTCGCCTCCTTTGCGAGAAGTGGGATTCCACAACTCTCACCCTCTTGGGCTCCTAGGCAATCCACCGCAGCCTCAGCATCCCCGCACCGTCAACGCTGCCTATCAAGCACAAGCCCGAGCCCGAAACCCACCAGCACCGTCCCCGTAGCTCTATCGAGCGTCTTGGCCACGGACGGCCGTCGCAACCATCGCGAGAGCGGACGTGTCGCAAGGATCAGCACCAGAAACCAAAGCATACCTTCGGTCGCATGAATCGCCGCAAGCAACATGCTGAACGAGATCACGGAAACGCCGGCCGGAATAAACTGCGGCAGGAATGTGACGTAGAAAACTCCTACCTTCGGGTTCAGCAGGTTTGTTAGCATCCCGCGAACGAACCACCGCGACGCGCTTGGGCTGACGGGGCCTGCAAATACCTGTGGAGACGGAGTTTCGTCCACCACAGCCGCCGGCTGGTACTTGCGCAGCAGCATCTTCGTGCCCAAAAAAATCAGGTAACAAGCGCCCGAGATGCGCAGTGTCTTATACGCAACCTGGGATGCTGCAAGAAGCGTCCCCAGCCCGAACGACACCGTGAGCCCCCAAATCAAGAGACCACAGCAGATGCCGACTCCAGCAAGCACAGCTCGCCGCGACCCTTCTACCGCCGCAGTCCGCAGGACCAGAGCCGTGTCGAGCCCCGGCGTAATCGTCAGCAGCCCGGCAGCCAGAGTAAATGCCAGCAATGCGTGGTATATCGTCAAACGCGCCCCCAGAGAATCACCAGTCTACGCGTCGTCTGGCAAGACGAACAATCTGAAATCCGATCCAGCGCCATGCAGCGTCCCAACTCGGCGCCGCACTTAAACAGACAGCGCCCTGCTACAATTCGGTTCGCAAGACAGCCAAAACCAAATGCTGCGTCGTTCTCAGATCGCGCCCGGGTTGAACTGGCCACCGACCACTGGCCACTGACCACCGCCCATGGACTTCGACCAACTCCAAACCTTCCTGGAAGTAGCCCGCCATGCCTCGTTCTCCCGGGCCGCGGAGAAGCGTTTCCGCACCCAGCCCGCCATCTCCTCCCAGATTCGCGCTGTGGAAGACGAAGTCGGAGCCAAGCTCTTCGACCGCTCCGGCGGCAAAGTCTCTCTCACTGCTGCCGGCAAGTCCTTTCAGAAGTATGCCCAGGAAACCCTCGACGCCCGCAAGGCCATGCTTACCTCTCTCGCCGAAATGGAGCACGTTCCCCGCGGTGCCATCACCGTAGGCGCCAACGAAGGCACCTGCCTGCACATCCTTCCCGAAGTCTTTGCCGACTTCAAGAAGCAATATCCCGACGTCTCGGTCAACATCAAGCGCGCCGACTACGCCAAGGTTCTCGAGTCGGTCACTGACAACTCCGTCGATTTTGGCGTGGTTTCCCTCCCCGTAAAAGACAACCGCCTCACCGTAGTCCTCATCCATCAGGATGAGCTGGTCATCATCGCCCCGCCGCACCATCCGCTGGGTAAAATGAAGTCAGCTTCCGTGGGAGACTTGGCAAAGTATCCGCTGGTCCTTCCCAAAGCCGGCCACACCCGCGACGCACTCGACGAATTGTTTCGCGAGCGCCGGTTGAAACCTAACTACAGTATGGAACTCGACTCCAGCGAACTCCTGAAGCGCTTCGTAGCCGCCGGCGTCGGCGTAGGCTTCATCGCCCGCTCCAACGTCCAGGAAGACGTTCGTGCCGGCTTTCTCACCGCAATCCCCATGGCCGACGCCAAACTCCGCCGCGACCTGGCCTTGGTCTTCCGCAAAGACAAAGCCCTTAGCCGCGCCGCTCTCGCCTTCATCGAAATTGCCAGGAAACACAAATCCAGCGATGTGTCTCGCCCAGATCGAAGTAAATGAAGCCCCTCCCTCAAGCATTTTCGCCGCGTCTCCTGCTCTCTTCCCTGCTCCTCATCCTTCCCTGCTTCCCGGCCGCCGCCCAGGTCCAACCACCTACCTCCTACAAGCTCATAGCAGTCACCGTGACCGGCAGCAAACGCTTCACTACGGAGGAAGTCGCAGCCGCCAGCGGATTGCCCATTGGCACCATCGCCCACGAAGAAGACTTCAAGAAGGCAGCCCGCCAACTCGGCGAGACCGGAGCTTTCGGCGACATCACCTACACGTACTCCTACTCATCAGCCGGCACCAAGCTTGTCTTTCATGTCACCGACGCCGACAAGTTTGTCCCCGCGCGCTTTGCCGACTTCGTCTGGTTCTCCGACGAAGAACTGCTCCACAAGCTCCACGAGCGCATTCCACTCTTTAACGGAGAACTCCCCACCAACGGGCGTATGCCCGACCAGATTTCCGACGTTCTCCAGGCCATGCTGGTCGAAAACGGCGTCCCCGGCCACGTCGAATACCAGCGCACCAATGGCAAGGACGACCGCATCGAATCGATCGCCTATAACGTCGCCGGCGTGAGCATCCGCATCCACGGCGCCGAGTTCCCCGGCTCAGGAGCAGACGAGTTGCCCCTGCTGCGAACTGCCGCTGAAAGACTATCCAATCGCGAATACTCCCGCGATTACATGACGAACTTCATCGAGCACTCTTTGCTGCCCGTCTTCCATGAGCACGGATACCTGAAGGCCTCCTGCGCTCCGCCCCAACCCAAGGTCGTCAAAGCGGTCGCTGCGGACTCAACCGACAATAAACAGCCGCCCACCTTCGTGGACATCGTCTTCCCCGTCACCCCCGGCCTGCAGTACAAGCTCACTCGCTGGGATTGGTCGGGCAATAAAGAAATCCCCAGCGACCAGCTTCAACCGTTCCTCCACGCCAAGGCTGGACAAGCCGCAAACACGGTTCAGCTGGAAAACGACCTGCGCGGCGTCCAGACCCTCTACGGCTCACACGGATACATCCTTGCCAGCGTCAAGGTGGGCGCCGAATTCGACGACGTCACCGCGGAAGTGGCTTTCCACCTCGTTGTCCACGAGGATTCCCTCTACCACATGGGAGAACTCGAATTTCGCGGCATCGACAATAGTCTGACCGCCCGCCTGCGCTCCGCCTGGAAGCTCCGGCCCGGCGACGTCTACGACGCCACTTACCTCAAGGAGTTCCTGCCCTTGGCCAGAAAGCTGCTCCCACCCACCCTCGACTGGGATGTCGACCCCCATGTCACCGCCATCACTCGCGACAAAACCGTTGACGTTGATCTGCAATACACTGCCAAGGCGGCTCAATGACCCAGGCGATCAGCGACCTCCGGCCGCCTACGCGGCATTCAACCGCGGCGATATCGAAGCGGCCGTGCAGTCACTCGATCCGCAAATCGACTGGAGCGAGCCTGCGGAGTTTCCCGGCGGCGGCACCTACCACGGACGGGAAGCCGTGAAGCGCTATTTAACCCAGTCGCGAGCTGCCTGGGCCGAGGCAAGCAGCGAACCCGAACGATTCATCACCTCCGGAAACCGAATCGTGGTCTTCGTTCACGCCAGGGTCCGAGCCAAAGACAGCAACCAATGGCAGGACGTGTGGCTTGCCGACGTCTACACCATAAGCAACGGCAAGGCGATCCGGATGCGGGCCTTCGCCGACCGGCAGGAGGCATTGCGTTGGGCGGGAGTTGAAGAGCCGTTGAAGTAACCCCGGCCCTGAAACCTCATTGCGCCTTCGATCATCTATCCAGATAGTAGTACCAGCATATGCGGTAGCTCGGTCGTTCCCTGGCGCGCCCGAAAGACTCTTCCAAGGAGAATGAAGCATGAATCGTAGTTCACGGTGGTTACGAGCCAGGAAAGCCGTCATCTTCTCAGCAGCCGTATTTGTCAGCCTTTATGCCTTTGCCGCCGGCAAACAGACCTTTACCGGCGAAGTCAGCGACGCCATGTGCGGCAAACAACACATGGAGGGAACCGCCGCAGATTGCACCCGCGAGTGCGTATCGAAAGGTTCCAAATATGCCTTGGTGGTAGGCGAGAAGGTTTATACCCTGGACGCCAGCGACAAGGCAGCTCTGGCCACCCTCGACAAACAGGCTGGCAAGAATGCCACCGTAACCGGCACCTTGGACGGGGACACCATTACGGTGAGTTCCGTCGCTGCCAAGTGACACTGACTGGGTGACACTGAAGGAGACTCGCGGCTTTTCCGGAATCCGAAAAGCGGCCTTCTTATTGTTGACTGCAACCGGACCTGTGGTACAGTAAGGCGGTTTTGCCCGGCGCCCTCCCCCTAAATGGACCGGGCATCACGGCGGGAATCCGCGCCAGCGGTTTCCCGCCTTTTTCTTTCTCGCCGCGTGAAATTCATCTCGCCTTTACAAACCATTGTGTTAAATTGTGCATTCTCCATCTCAAATTTTTCGTGTCGGAGGTAACGAGCGTTGGGCAAAGACATGGTTCCCAAGCGGATGTTCTTCACTAAGGGAGTCGGAAAACACCGCGAGCGGTTAACATCCTTCGAGTTGGCCTTGCGCGACGCCGGTATCGCCGCCCAGAACCTCGTGCGCGTCTCTTCCATCTTCCCTCCCAACTGCAAAATGCTCGCTCGCAAAGAAGGCGTAAAGTATCTCAGCCCCGGCGAAGTCGTGTTCGCCGTGGTCGCCGAAAACTCCACCCACGAAGCTCACCGCCTCTTGGCTTCCTCGATCGGCGTGGCCATCCCCGCCGACAAAAACACCTACGGCTATCTCAGCGAGCACCACTCCTTCGGTGAAACCGAAGACGCCGCCGGAGAATACGCCGAAGAACTCGCCGCCGAAATGCTGGCCACCACGCTCAACGTAGAGTTCGACCCCGACCGCTCCTGGGACGAGAAAAAGCAAATCTACCGCCTCTCCAACAAAATCGTCCGCACCGCCAACGTCACGCAATCAGCAGTAGGCGACAAACGCGGCCTCTGGACCACAGTAATCGCCTCAGCTGTCCTGATCTTTGACTAAGACCTGAAATCAAAGGCGGGTACCCCATTTCTCGCGTCTTTTGCAAGAAGCGGGATTCCACGGACGCCGAAAGCTTGGACTTCGACGTCCAATGCCAGCGATGAATTCGGAAACAGCAGCTGGGATCGGGAAGGGCACGACTTCAGTCGTGCCGTTAGAGACCGCGAAAGACGCGGGCTTCAGCCCCTGGGGGCTTATTTGCGACCCGGTTCTTAACCCGCATGATATAATTGCACTTTAGTAACCCCTCAGCCCTCCCAAATGTAACCTTCCGTTAACAGCCTTCCCGTATCATAGAACTGTAGAAGAATACTTCTATAAGCCAGAGGAATAGTGTGGATATCGAAACCCGTAGACAAAAGCAGCAGACACTCATAACCGAATTGTTGGAAAGAAAGATCCGGCTCCACGCCCAGCGACTGTACGACAACCGCGGCGGGACCGAAGGTTTTGCCCTGCAGGACTGGGTGGAAGCAGAGTCCCAGGTATTAGAAAACAGCATCCTGGCCCCGCTCTACCGCAGGACGCGCGACACCTCATCCTCAGAAACCGAAGCCTAAGCGGAAACCACCTCAAGTCAACTCGCTCGACCGCTTGCACCACGGCGGACCGCCTGTCAGCCCCGAGTAATCCGATTCTCAGAGCAAAATAAAGAAGGCGGCCATCTCCGGCCGCCATTCCTACCGCCCGCACGACCGTGGAAGAGCGGCGCTTCAGCGCCGCGTAAAGGACTAAGAAAATGAACCGGGCTTCAGCCCCCGTGGTCGTTTTTCCCCGGACCGCCGTCGCAAAACCCCCAGGCAATCCTACTTCTTAGCCGCCGCCGTCTTCCCCTTGCTAGCCTTGCTTCCCTTCTTATCCAACCGCTCCAGCACCGCAGCCACAATCAGGGGCAACCCCACCGTGGCGTCCACAAACACTTCCCCAAATCTCCCACCCTCCGCCGGAGGCACAAACTTCCCCCAGGAAATAGCCTCGCTATAAGGGCTGCCTGACAACCCGCCCCAGTAAACCGGCTCCGGACAAATCCGCAGCCCGTAGTGATACCGCTTCAGCGGAATATTCTCCCCCAGCCGCCGGTGCCGTAATTCGCAGAAAGGACCGAACTGCTGCGACCAGTTCCGCGGCACCCCACCGCCAATGGTTAAAATTCCAAGCTTCTTCTGCCGCAGCAAAGTAGCGGCAAAGTGCTCCAGATCCAGAAACGGATCAAATCGAATCTTGTGTCTCCCGGTAGATTCCCGCAGCCGGTTATTAAGAGCGGTGTCCAGTCCCATCTCCGAATCGCTGAAAGCCGGCACAAACACCGGAACACCCTTATCATGCGCCGATTTCAAAATCCCCCGCTCGTGTACATTCTTCGCCAGATACGCTCCAATCGCGTGATTCAGTTTGTAGGAGCACATCACGTCGTTGTGATCCCAACCCTCCAGCACCATCGACATCACTTCTTCCACATCGTCCAGATTCTGCTCCGGCTCCAGCGTGTCATACACGCGGTTGTACCCCTGCTCATAAAGTTCTTCATCCGAAACCCCAGGGTTGACTTGGAAATGGGCGCGCCCGGTCGCTTCCACCAGCCCGTGAGCCATCAGCGCGCCAGTCGAGACCACAGCATTCACAATGCCGCGATCGATCAACTCAGTCACAATCAACCCCTGCTTCGCCACAGTCATCGCGCCCGAAAGCGTCATCACCACAAAGCATTCCTCGTCGCGAGCCATAGCCTCCAGCACGTCGGCGGCCTCGCCCAGTTGCCGCCCGGTAAAAGCCGTCTTAGCCATGGCTCGCACCAGATCGTCAATCGACTTCACTTTGCCGAGATCCAGCGGCTCCAAAGGAATCAGCCGGTCTTCAATCGGATTATGCAGATGCCGTTCCACACCATCGCCCGCGTGTCCTGCATGATCCTGCCCCTTGCCCTGATGAGAATTTCCATGATTCCCGTGTTTCAAGATGAGCCTCCAAATCCAGACCGCGAGTTCTCCCGAGGAATTACTTTACAGGAACAGCCTGAAAAGATGCCACGCGGACGTTCGCAAAGTAGCGGTACAGTTCGAATTGCTTTTGAAAGGGCGCGGCTTCAGCCGCTGCCCAGAGCTGACTTTGAGTGGCGCAGCACTTCAGCGCTGCGATTCGGGCTGGACAGTCAATAGCGGCTTTAGCCGCTGCGGGGACGCGCCTTCCGAACTAACCCACTACCGTTCGCAAGTACGGGTCGTGGTAATCTTCGCCCGTGGTAATCTCCGTAAGAGAAGATCAGGAAGGCTCGGCTATGAAACCTTTCCGCCGTTCATCGTTCGCGCTTTACCTGGGATTGGCACTGACTCTCGCAGGCAGCATTGTGCCGCGTCTCACGGCGCAAGACGCTCCGGCGGTCGTTGGCGAATGGACGGGAACGCTCAATCCCGGAGGCCAACCTAAGAAGCACGTCGTGGTCCACATTTCCGCCGAGCAGGACGGCAGCCTGCGCGGCACCATCGATTACCCTGATCAGGATGTTTCCGGCGTCCAGATCACGGCCATCACGTATGCGAAGTCAACTTTGCATTTCGAAAGCACACCCGGCCTGTGTGCCTATGACGGCACCATGGACAAAGACAGCTCAAGAATTACGGGTGTTTGGAAACAAGGCGGAACCAGCTTGAATCTCGTACTCAAGCGCACATCCTAGTGCCCCATCCTGGTCGCCGTGTGCCCCATCATAGTCGGCTCTTTGCGACCCGGGTGGGATTCCATAAACGCTAATCCCTCAGGCCGGCAGCTTACGCCGACGGTGCGGCCCGGTGCTCCTCAGCTTGTTCTCTCCAGGCTGACAGCCGAGAGCCGGCAGCTTTCTGATGCTATATTGTTCGCCAGAGGACGAAGCGTGCCCCCCGACAAATTCCGCGTAGCCCTGGTCCAAATGTCCTGCGGTCCTGACCCAGAGCAGAATCTCCAAAAGGCGCTAGAACGCATTGCCGACGCCGCCGGACGCGGCGCACAGGTAGTCTGCCTCCCCGAGCTTTTCCAGACGCAATATTTCTGCCAGCGTGAAGACCACTCCCTCTTCGATCTGGCCGAACCCATCCCCGGCCCCAGCAGCGAGAAGCTAGCCACCGCCGCCCGCCAGCATGGCGTAGTGCTGATCGCTTCGTTATTCGAGAAGCGTGCCCCGGGCATCTACCACAACACAGCCGCGATTTTCGATTCCAACGGATCTCTCAGCGGCCTCTACCGCAAGATGCACATCCCCGACGATCCGCTCTACTACGAAAAGTTTTATTTCACTCCCGGCGATCTAGGCTTCCGCGCCCTCGACACCAGCGCGGGCCGCCTCGGCACTCTAGTCTGCTGGGACCAATGGTTTCCCGAAGGCGCCCGCCTGACCGCGCTCCAGGGCGCGTCCATCCTCTTCTATCCCACCGCCATCGGATGGCATCCCGCCGAGAAAGCCGAGTTCGGCCAAGCCCAGCACGACGCCTGGCGCACCATCCAGCGCGCCCACGCCATCGCCAACGGAGTCTACGTAGCGGTAGTCAATCGCGTAGGCTTCGAAACCGGCAACATCCGCGGCAAGTCCACCCCCGGCCACGGACTGGAATTCTGGGGCGCATCATTTTTCTGCGATCCCTTCGGCCGCGTCCTCGCCGAGGCCTCGCAGGACCGCGAAGAAAGCCTCATGGGCGACGTCGACCTGAAATCCCTCGAAGACATCCGCCGCAATTGGCCCTTCCTCCGCGACCGCAGAATCGACGCCTACGCGCCGATCTCGAACCGGTTGCTGGACGGACCGTAAGATTGGGTCAATGAGTCTAATCGCCTGTACAACAGGCAGGTAAACTAACGGACTTTCCCTAATTACACATTACTCGGTCCGCTGTCTTCCTGCACTGCCACGAGCGAGGTTTGGATCTATTGCCGAGTAGTGGATGCCCGACGCTGCGGAACTCAACGGCTCGTCTCTCGGCTGCGGCGTAGATCTGGGTCTTGATGTCAGGCCGCAGCCAGGTTTGTGACCACGCGAGCTGCGTTTTCTCACCGCACAGCAGCACGTCGCCCCGTTCGTCTGGTGGAATGGATGTACGGCTCGCGAGCTGGCACTCAATTACTTCG
>DATHMS010000106.1:0-25960 GCA_035486795.1 Candidatus Sulfotelmatobacter sp.
TCTTACTGCCCGAGGAAACCAGCGCCAAGCCTGCCGGATAAGGAATCGCAGTGCCCGGTGCCGTCTTCCGCAAACCGATGGCAACTTTTTTCCCCGCAGCGAGTGACTGCGGTGCGATGGCGATGAATCTTTCAGGCGCGACCTTACCTTCGGCGAAGCTGTAAACCGCGATCCCATTGCCGGTGTCTCCCGGCTTCTCACCGGTCGGGTCCGTGATTGAGCCGACCGACGCATAAAGATGTTTGCCATCCGAACCGAAAACCAAACCGAGAAAATAGCTCTGGTGCACGTCTTCTCCGAAGCGCTTGTCGGGAAATTCGGAGATCTGATTCGTCTTCAGATCGAGAACTGCGATCGATTGCATCGCCATGGTTTCCTGAGTGCCATAGCCATTGTTCAAGAGCGCCGCGTAGCGTCTGTCCGGGCTGAGCGTGATGGTGGCGGGAAAGCTGTTGGTGGCTCCAATTCGGCCGGGAATAGGAATCGTCAAGCGCTTGCTGGTGGGCAGCGGGATCGACCCATCCTCGGGCTTGGGTACCTGCGCGAGTACAACTACAACCTGCGAGGTGAACAACGCAGCTAGAAGAACATTGCGGGAGAATCGAATCACGGGGCCTCCGCGGGATTAATTTCTTCGACAAGCTGGAGAATGATGAGCGTAATTCAGGCGGGACCCCGCGGTCAAAGGAATCGCTAGAAAAGAGAGGCCGAGCTGAAATGGAAACTCCCTGCGGCGCCGAAGCAACGAGACAGGGCAATGGGATCCCCTTCGGCTTCGCTCAGGGCAGGCTTTCGACTCCGCAGACTGATTCGCTTTGCGAATCAGTCCGCTCCGCTCAGGATGACAGAGCTTTCTTACACTCCCGAGGCGCGGGTCGGCGCTTCGTGAGTAGGTGAGTGCTCGGAGTGCTCGTCCGTATTCGCATTGTGACGCACGTCGGCGCCCTGCACCCAGAAGATGACATCCTCGGCGATGTTGGTGGCGTGGTCAGCTACGCGCTCGAGATTGCGCGCCACGAGCAGCGCATCGAGGGCCTGCCGCACCACTTCCGGGCGATGGTTCATTGTCTTCACCAGCTGGATGAAGGCATCGTCCTTCATGCGGTCGACTACACTGTCCATTTCGAGCACGGCTTGGGCGAGTTCTGCCTTGCCTTCGATAAACGACTCGAGAGCTCGGCGCACCATGGCGCTCACCGCTGCGCCCATGCGCGCGATATCGACAGGCAAATCCGCGGCTGGAAGCTCAACCATATCCATGACACGCTCGGCGATGTTGACGGCCTGGTCGCCTACACGCTCCAGGTCAGAATTGATCTTGGTTACGGCGAGGATAAAACGCAGATCGACCGCCATGGGCTGTTGCATGGCAAGCAGGTCGAATGCCGCTTCGTCAATCTCGCGTTCCGCGGTGTTGATCAGACTCTCACCTTCGAGAACCATCTGGCAACGGGCGAGATCGCGATCGACGTAAGCCTGGCGGGAGCGATCCACCGCCTGTTCCGCCAGTCCGCCCATGCGGAGCAACCTCTGGCGCAGATCGTCGAGCCCTTGCTGAAAACGCGTGCGCATTATCCCGACCTTTCGTTATTCAACTCTGCCTTATTTCAAGTCTGCACTATCCAAATCTTCCCGTGATATAGTCTTCCGTCTTCTTGTCTGACGGCTTGGTGAAAATTTTTTCCGTCTTATCGAACTCAATCATCTTCCCAAGCAGGAAGAACCCAGTAAACTCGGCGACCCGCGCCGCCTGCTGCATGTTGTGCGTCACTATTACTATCGTATACCGCTCTTTCAGCTGAAAGATCAACTCCTCAATCTTCCCGGTGGAGATAGGGTCGAGCGCCGAGCAGGGCTCATCCATCAGCAGGACTTCGGGCTCGACGGCCAGAGCGCGAGCGATGCATAGCCGCTGCTGCTGCCCGCCTGAAAGGCTTGCGCCTGACTTTTTGTGAACCTGATCCTTTACTTCGTCCCACAGCGCAGCAGAGTCGAGCGAACGATGCACGATCTCGTCGAGTTTGCGGTGATCCCGAAAACCGTTCAGTTTTAGCCCGGAGGCGACGTTGTCGTAAATCGACATCGTCGGGAACGGATTCGCTTTTTGAAACACCATTCCAACCCGCCGGCGAAGCTGAGTAGCGGACGTGCCGTTGTAGGCGTTGATTTCGCCAATATGGACACTGCCGGTTACCCGAGCCTCAGGGATGGTTTCATGCATGCGGTTCAGACAGCGGATGAACGTCGACTTGCCGCAGCCGGAAGGGCCGATCAGCGCCGTGGCATGATTGGCCGCCACCGTCAACTTAACGTCGTACAATGCCTGAGTCTTGCCGTACCAGGCATTCAGGTTTTCGACCTGGATTCCAACGCCCATAGACTATGCCGCTCCGAAAGTACCACGGCGCACGGCGAAGCGCACGGCCGCAACCGCAGTCACGATGAGAACGATGAGCACGAGCGCCCCCGCCCACGCCTGCCGGTGCCATTCGTCGTAGGGAGAAATGGCATAGTTGAAAATCTGCAGGGGCAGCGCGGCCGTCGGCTCGTTGACCTTCAAGTTCCAGAACTGATTACCGAACGCGGTAAACAGCAGCGGAGCAGTCTCGCCCGCGACCCGGGCGAAGGCCAGCATAATCCCGGTAATCACGCCGGACGTCGCGGTACGCAGCGTAATGGAGAGCGTGGTCCGCCAACGCGGAATGCCCAGCCCGTACGCGGCTTCGCGCAAAGCCTGCGGCACCAGCAGAAGCATCTCTTCCGTGGTGCGCGTGATCGTGGGAATCATCATGATGGCCAGGGCGACTCCGCCCGCCAATGCGGAGAAGTGCTTCTGAGTGAGAACGACGATGGCGTAAGCGACGATGCCGATCACGATCGAAGGCACGCCGTTCAAAACGTCGGCGGTGAAGCGGATGACATCGCCGAAACGATTGCGGCCATACTCTGCGAGGTAGATACCTGCGCCCACGCCCACCGGGACTCCCAAAACGCTCGCGAGCGCGAGTATAAACGCGGAACCCACGATGGCATTTGCCATTCCTCCGCCGGCTTCACCCACCGGCTTCGGAGTTTGCGTGAGGAAGGCCCAGTTGATCGATCCGACACCACGATAGACAAGGTAGGCGAATATCGCAACCAACGGCGCCAGCACAAGGATGACGGTGAGTATGGCCGCGCCGGTCATAACGTGGTCGGTGACGCGGCGCCGCAAAGCGATTGGCGCGACAGTGTGCAATGCAGAATTCTGAGTAGTCTCAGGCATTGGCCCTCGAAGGCTGGCCGCGGGTGACGGTCCATACCAGCAAGCGTGCCAAAGCGTTGACCACGATCGTAACCAGGAACAGAGCCAGGCCAATCTCGATCAGAGCCGAGAGGTAGACATCGCCCGTAGCTTCACTGAACTCGTTGGCCAGCACGCTGGCCATGGTGTAACCCGGGGCGAACAACGATTTCGCGATCTCCGGCCGGTTGCCGATCACCATGGTCACGGCCATGGTTTCTCCAAGAGCGCGGCCCAGACCCAGAATGATGCCGCCCATGATGCCCGCACGCGCATTACGCAGCACTCCGACGCGAATCATTTCCCAGCGCGTGGCGCCCAGCGCCAGCGCGGCCTCCCGCTGATGCTGTGGCACCACCATCAGCACTTCCCGCGTAATCGAAGAAATGATCGGAATGATCATGATGGCCAAAATGATGCCTGCTGCCAGCATGCTAATGCCGTAGGGCGGACCTTCAAAGAAACCGGTCCAGCCTAACGTTCGGGATAGAAAAGGCTCGACGTAGTTGCTGAGGATCGGAACCAGGACAAAGATCGCCCACAGGCCATAGACCACGCTGGGAATCGCGGCCAGTAGTTCCACGAAAAACGAGAGTGGGCCGCGCAGTGCCTTGGGGCACATCTCCGTGGTGAACACGGCGACGCCAATCGACAACGGCACCGCAATGAGCAATGCCAGAAGTGAAGAGACCAAGGTCCCGTAAACGAACGGCATCGCACCGAATTTCTCGTTCACCGGATCCCAATCACGCCCGGCAAAGAACTTGAATCCAAAGGCATGCCACGAGGGTCCGGAGCGCAACACTAGCTCGTAAACGATCAGCCCCAGAGTTGCCAGCACGGCCGAGCCGCACAGCAGCATGGTTACTTTGAATACTTGGTCGCCCGCTTCACCGCTGCTCCCGCGAAGAAACGGCTCGGCCTGCCTTCCTGCCAGAGGGAGGCTGCTAACTTTCGTCCCATCAACAGGTTGTGGAGCAGGCATATCAGGCCGAGGTAAGACAGGACTCGCCATGCGCGTCAAGCCTAACAGAATCCTGTTAACAGGATGTTAAAATGGCAAAGCTTTCAGGGTTGCCTTTTGCCCGGCAAGCCTGTATTTTCATCTCCCGATTCCGATTTTCATTCCTTATGTCGATCGCGCCAAAACGCAGCCAGGTTGTTTTTCAGAAGCTTGAGCAGGATCTGGTCAAGCTTTCCTCGAAACCGCCCGCTGAGAATGTACACCGTTTCCGCACCGGCACGCGCCGCCTTCAGATACTGCTGGGCGAGCTTTCGCCAAGGCTTGACCGAAATCAGAAAAAGCTTCTGAAGTCACTCGGCCGGATCCGCAAGCGTGCCGGCAAGGTGCGCGATCTGGACGTCCAGTTGGCTGCGTTGCGCAGCTTGAAGATCCCGGGAGAGCCACGGCGCAAAACGCAGCTCGTGAATCGCCTGATAGAATTGCGAGCGCAGCAGGAGAGGAAGCTGCGAAAAGCAGTTGATGAGGACACCGTCCGCGAGATTCGCAAGCGGCTGAAGCGCGCCGGCAAGAACTTCAACCCGGAAGCGGGTCGAGATCCTCTTACCGTCGCTAAAGAGATGCTCGCGGCGATCAACAAGGAAAATGTACCCGTCACCGAGGCTCTGCTGCACCAATACAGAATCCTGAGCAAGCGCGCCCGCTACGCAGCTGAGTTTGCCGAGCCCTCGGTGAAAACGGAACAGTTCATCGCCGGTGTGAAGCGCATCCAGGACGCGTTGGGCGATTGGCACGACTGGCTCACCCTCACGCAAACCGCATCCGAGCACCTCGGCGAAGTGCGGGAGTCGGCTTTGGTGGCGGAACTGCACAACGTGACCGGAGCAAAATTCCGGCGCGCAGTCGTGGTGCTGTCACCGATGCGAGCCGAGTCCGCCCATGCTTTGGAACATCCGCTCCACCCTCCCGCCCGAGCTATGACAAAACCGATTCGCCCATTAACTTCTGCGGCGTAATGGCCTGGTTATTCCTCGTAAATAACTCATTCTAAACACGAAATTAAATGACAAGCTGGCTTGACATCAGCGAACATGCGCCCTATAGTATGGAAAGTAAGCTTTACATTTTATGCCGCAAATCGTGAGTCGAGTCAAAGAGCTTCGCAGCGCCCGCGGTTGGACGCAGGAACAACTCGCCCAAGCCGTGGGGGTATCGCGCCAAAGTATCAACTCGATAGAGCGCGACCGTTATGTGCCGAGCCTGGAGCTGGCGCTCACCTTCGCCCGCGTTTTCGGCTGTTCCACCGATCAGATTTTTACGCTGGAGAGCGAAAAATGAAGATTCCCATCGTCGGTACGGTGATTGATGAACGTTTCCTTAACCATCGGCTCAAATCTACAAGTCTCGCCGGGATCATCGGCGGCATCACGGCCATATGTCTCTTCGCCTATCGCTTTTACATCAACCACGTCTGGAGTTGGGACCTTTTCGTTGTCGTCATGACCATTCTCGGCGTCAAGCTGACCGTGATGGCTTGGTATCGCATCACCGATTAAATGGAAGTGGAGGAACAAAACAATGTGTATCGGAAATCGAAGGAATAAATCCACGGCATTGATCCCCGTCGCCTCGATGTGCCTGGTGATGGGACTCCTTTGGCCAAATCTTTCCCATCCCGCGACGCTCCTGGGAAAGGATTTGAGCGACGGATTTCGCGGACTGCTGTTCGGCGCTTCGATCGGTATCAATGTAATGGCGATACGACTGGGTCGACGTCAAGGGCGCTGCAGTGGCTCTGTTGCGGGCAACGACAGCGGTCTGCCGGGCGCCGGAACACGGACATAAGTTCCACTGACATGGTCCTGATGACCGGACGGCATTGCGCATGTAAACTGTTGGCTTTGCCTCATGCCAACCTTTGCCGCGGTTGATATCGGTTCCAATTCCGTTCGGCTGAAGATCGCACGCCTCACCCGCGGACGCCTTCGTTCCATCCACGAAGACCGCGAGGTAACACGCTTGGGCGAAGGCGTATTTCGTTCCGGCTTTCTCACTCCCGAGTCGATGGCTGAGACGGTTAAGGTTCTGCGTCGCTTTCATCGCGCCACGCAACAGGTAGTTACGGACCCAGTCCGAATCGTCGCCACCAGCGCCCTGCGGGATGCCCGCAATTCACAGGCTTTTCTGGAGTGGGTGCGTTCGGCCACGGGCTGGAAGGTCGAGATTATTTCCGGATTGGAAGAAGCTCGTCTGATTCATCTCGGACTGGTGTCCAATCTCCACGTCGACAGTTCGCCGGCGTTAATGCTGGATCTGGGAGGCGGAAGCTGCGAGCTGACAGTTTCCGGGCGTGGGCACATCCGCGACATGGTGAGTTTGCCTTTGGGCGCGGTCCGTCTCACCGATGAGTTCCTCAGCCACGATCCGCCCCGCAAGGGTGAACTCAAACGGCTGCAGGGCTTCGTAGCCCGTGAAGTGAATCGCATCGCGTCTCGCGTGGTAGCGGCGAAGGTTAAGAATGTGATCGCCACCTCTGGAACTGCCGCTGCCTTGGCGGCAGCGGCCAGCCATCTGCGGAAAAACGGGAGCCGCCAGCGAACCGTCGTCTCCCGTGGGGAGATGACACGTATCTCCAAACAACTGGCGCGCTTGCCCGTGGACGAACGGCGCCGGATTGAAGGCATCGGTCCCCGACGAGCGGAGATTATCGTGGCCGGCGCAATCGTTTACCACGAATTGCTCGATCGTTGCCACCTCAAGGGTTTTCGTTATTCCCCGCTGGGCCTGCGTGATGGCCTGCTGGCGCAGATGGCGGCTGAACACGACCACAGCACGCGCTCGGGAAAACAGATTGAATCGGAACGTTGGGAGTCGATCACCCGGGCCGTAGCCCACTATCACGTCGACATGAAGCACGCCCTCGATGTGCGCGAGTCCGCCATGTTTTTGTTCTCTTCGCTTCGGTCGGTGCACGGGCTGGCGCCGGAATTCCGCGAGTGGCTCGCAGCCGCCGCCATGCTCTACGAGGTGGGAGATTACCTCAACCGCAACGGGCATCACCGGCACACTTATTACATAATCTCGAACTCGGAAATTCTGGGTTACACCCCGCAGCAGCGCCGAATTATTGCGGCGATCGCGCGTTACCTGGGAAAGTCTCGGCCAACCATGGAAGATGGTCCTATAAAGGCGATCGACCCGCCGGACCGCGCCGGAGTGCAGAAAGCAATCCTGTTGTTGCGCCTGGCTCGCGCTCTGAACCTGGGCCGCAGCCGCGCCGTGCAAAGGGTGCGCGTCAGCCAGCGCGCAGCGGAAATACGCCTGACTCTGGTTCCCCGCCGGCGCATGGGAGTAGACCTCGAACTTTGGGCAATCGAGAAGGACTGCGCTTATTTCCGCGAAGTTTTCGGGCGAGAACTTTCCACCGCCGCCGTGTAGAGCGTGCGCAGAGCTTTCGGCGTGAGGCACCACATCAGCGTGCCCGAGCTGCGGCGCATATCGACCCGGGCCACGGCTCCCTTTTTCAGTTCTACAGAAGCTTCGCAGCCGGACTCGCTGATTATAGTGCCCAGGAACTGGCTTAGGTTCGGATTGTGTCCCACGACCATGATCGATTCCTGGCGCGCGTACTTTTCTAGCAGCCGCCGAAAATCAGCAAAGCTCGCCGCCGGACGCAGCGCAGTCTCAATCTGCAGCTTGCCTTCGTAACCCATCTCGTTACCGACCAGCGAAGCGGTCTGCGTAGCGCGCTTGAGCGGGCTCGAGATAATGCAATCCACCTGCGCCTCGATGGCAGCCAGCGCACGCCCCACGTAACCGCATTGTTCGACGCCCTCCTTGTCGAGCGCGCGCTTCTCGTCCTTCTTCGGGTTGGCCAAGGGCTCGCCGGCGCTGGCATGACGCAGAAAGTAAATGATCATTCGGAGTGGAGTTATCGTTCTCTGAGCTATCGGTCTCTGGCTATCGTTTCTGGACTATCGTTCTCTGAGTTATCGTACTCTTCCGGCGGGAGCTTTGCGCTTGGGCGCCGGAAGTTGCGGTATGGCGAAGCCTGCCGGCTGCCGGCCTTCCGCAACGCCGATCAGAAAATCCTGCGCGCTGAAAGCAGCAGCGCCCGTCGGCGGTCTGTGATTACGTTTGCCGTGCATTGGCTGCCAAGCCCGGATGTAAGTCGCATCCCGCAAGAGGATGCGAGCCTTGCGATTATCCGCCAGGTAGGCGTCGAGAATCTCGCGGCGCACGCGTTCGCGAAGGAATTCGTCCCGCAGAGGCACCAGCACTTCGACCCGCTCATAGAGATTGCGCGCCATCCAGTCGGCGCTGCCGATATAGATTTCTTCGTCGCCGCCATTGCTGAAATAGTAAATTCGGCTATGCTCCAGAAAGCGCCCCACAATGCTGCGCACCCGGATGCGATCGCTCACACCTCGGACCCCCGGCCGCAAGGCGCAAATGCCGCGCACAATAAGATCAATCTCCACCCCGGCCTGAGAGGCTCGATACAACGCTTGCACCACGTTTTTGTCGAGCAGTGCGTTCATCTTCGCGATGATCCGTGCCGGGCGGCCCTGGCGCGCGTGGTCCGCCTCGCGATCGATGAGGGCAATAATCTTTTCCGCGAGGTCAAGCGGGGCCACCAGCAACGGGTCATAACTCGGGTTCTCGGCATACGCAGTCAGGAAACTGAAGACGTCATGCACGGCCCGGGTAATCTCCGGATTTGCCGTAAACAAGCTCAGATCGGTGTAGATGCGCGCTGTGGTGGGATTGTAGTTGCCGGTTCCGATGTGGGCGTAGCTGCGCACGCCATCGGGATCGCGGCGCACCACGAGCAAGAGTTTGCAATGCGTCTTCAGGCCAACCAGACCGTGAAACACCTGCACTCCGGCATCTTCCAGCTCGCGGGCCCAGCGAATATTGGAGGCTTCGTCGAAACGCGCCTTCAACTCCACCACTGCCGTAACTTCCTTCCGCGAAGCGGCATCGATCAGCGACGGAACTATTGCGGAGTGCTCGCTGGTGCGATACAGGGTTTGCTTGATCGACAGTACGTGTTCATCTTCCGCCGCCGACTCGATGAACCCCACGACGGCGTCGTAGGAGTCGAAGGGATGATGCAGCAGAACGTCGTGCCGCCGCAGTTCCTCGAACAGATTCTGCGACTTAGCCGTGAGCCGCAACTCCCGCGGCGCAAAGTTGCGATACTTGAGATCGGGGCGCGGGGTCTGCTCGTACACGTTGAACAGCCGCGAAAGGTTTACCGGGCCGTTCACCGGAAAAACCTGCCACGGATCGAGTTCGAACACGGTGCGCAGCCGATCGATGATCTCGGGATCGGCATCAGCCTCAATTTCCATGCGTACCGCATCGCCCTTGCGCCGGTTGTGCAGCTCCGCCCGCACCGACTCGAGAAGGTTGCGCGCTTCTTCTTCCTGCAGATAGAGATTGCTATTGCGGGTGACGCGGAATGGAGCCGAGGAAACGATGTCGTAGCCGTGATACATGTTCTGAGCGTGGTGCGCGACCAGATCTGCAAGGAAAATGAAATCAGCGGTGGTGTCTGAGGGCAACCGCACCAAACGCGGCAGCGCCCGGGGCACGGACACCACACCTGTATAGGTAAGCGCGGAGCGACGCCGCCGGCGCAAAAGAAACCCGAGGCACAGCGCCTTGTTGATCACCCGCGGGAAGGGATGCGTGGGATCCACGGTCACCGGCGTCAGCAGAGGATCCAGTTCTTTCTCGCAATACTCGTCGACGAAACGCCTGGCCTCGGCGTCCAACTCGTGCAAGCTCAATACACGAATCCCGTGCTCGGCCAGGGCTGGGCGCAACTCGTTCCAGCAGTCGTACTGATCATCGACGAATTTGTGGCTAAAACGTGCCAGAACGTCGCGCTTCTCGGTCAGCGTCAAACCATCGGGACCAGCTTCGTTGTAGCCGTCCTCGATCTGTTGCACCATGGCGGCCACGCGAATCTCAAAAAATTCGTCCAGATTACTGGCGGAGATAGCCAGGAACTTCAGCCGTTCCAGAAGGGGGTTGCCTTCATCCTGGGCTTCCTCGAGCACACGCCGGTTGAAGGCAAGCCAGGAGGTGTCCCGGTTGAGATAATACTCAGGATTGTCCAACGAAAGACGAGCCATGTGCGAGGGCACTATAGGTTCATTCGTGCAATCTCTTGCCGACGGGGAACCGCTTCACCGCACTCTAGTATAAAACATCCGCCTGCTGGCCGCAGAACGGCCACATCCTGGCATATGCTAACTGGCTTCGCCTACCTCACCCGTCCTACCTGACTACCTTGACTGCCTCTTTTTCCTTTTGGACAACGCCATCTGGCAACGGCGCATAGGAGAGAGCAGCTGTCATCTTCTGCCCGTCAGTCATCATCCAGTTTAGAAAGTCGACGAGAATCTTCCCTTTCGCGGCATCTTTCGACTGCTCGGGAATCAGCAGCCAGGTAAAGCTGGCGATGGGATATGCATCCTTGCCCGGAGCGTTAGTGATGGAGACGCGAAAATCCGCTGGCATCTTAGGAGACGATGCAGCAGCGGCCGTAACGCTATCCAGAGAAGCTTTGACAAAGTTTCCCGCGGAGTTCTTCACTGTGCCGTAAGGAATATTATTCTGCACCGCATAGATCAACTCAACGTAACCAATCGCCCCCGGCAATTGCCGAATCGAGCCGGCCACCCCTTCATTGCCCTTGCCACCCAGCCCAATCGGCCATTGGACAGACGTGTTCCGGCCCACCTTGCTCTCCCACTCCGCGCTCACTTTTGACAGATAGTCGGTCCAGATGAAGGTGGTGCCGCTGCCGTCGGAGCGATGAATTACGATGATGTCCTTGTCGGGGAAATTGATCCCCGGATTTACACTGGTGATGGCCTTGTCATTCCATTTGATAATTCTGCCTAGAAAAATTCCCGCCAGGGCATCTGGGGTAAACTTCACCTCGCCGCTGACTCCGGGAACGTTGTAGGCCGGCACGTCCGCGCCCAGCACGCTGGGAATGTTAAGAACTTTGGTTTTGAGCTTGGTTTCAGCTTCAGCGAGCTGACCGTCCGTCATCGGCATATCGCTGGCGCCGAAATCGACCGTGCCTTCCGTCACCTGGCGGATGCCGCCGCCGCTTCCAATGGATTGGTAGTTCACCTGAATATCCGGGTGCAGCTTGTGATATTCGCTGAACCACTTTGAATACATGGGATACGGGAACGTGGCGCCTGCTCCGTTCAGCGTGGTCTGCCCTATTGCCGGCAGGGCTAGAAAAGCGCACAAAAAAAGCAGTGTGAGTCTACGCATCGCTCGATGATTCCTCCTGGATCTGGATATCCTCGGTTCTATCGGCCACATGTTACAGGAGAGTTACAAACGAGTGAATTTCTTATGAACAGGCCAGGGATTCGTGGGAAGATGCGGGGGAAGATTCGTGGAAGGCTTCGTGGGATTCTTGCTGGTCGAGACCGAGAGCCAGCTCGAATCCGCTTTACTTGGTTATTGCGGGCTGCAAACGCGCAATCTCCCGAGGAAACAGAGTGTTGCCGGGAAACTGGGCTCGCAGAGCAATAAGCAGTTCGAGTGCATGAATCTTGTCTTTGTCGCGCACATAGGCAATCGCCAGTAGGACGCGCGCAAACGGCGCCAAATAATGGCCGTGCTGAGCGGTTGTCTGCAGGTCAGAGATTCCGCCCCGCTTGTCGCCGGGCAATCCACCCACACGCAACAGCCACCGCACCGGCGCCGACATGCTGCCGATAATATACTTGCTGAATCCGGTCGCCACCAGAACGTCGGAACAGTCGTTGCAAATCGCGAGAAGCTGCTGCGCCCAGGCTGACGCCTCTTTGGCGTAGTGCAAGGAGGCCAGATTCTTTTTCTCGATCAGCGCCTCGTAGTCTGCCTGCAATCCCGAGGCAAGGGTTAAAGCAAACAATGCGTCGCGGTCTTTCGCATCCTTGCTTAGGCGGACATGCGCCAGTGCTTGTGCTTGGTCCACCGCGCTTTGAAAACGGCCGCGCACCTCGGGATCTGGGCTGAGTTTGGAGCGTGCCGCAAAGCTATCGTCGTTCTCAAAGAACTGCCCCTCCAGTACCCCCAGGCGGTTGAACTCGGAGAAGAGAAATCCGGCAGCCTGGCTGACCGGCCCCACCGGATCATCAGGATGCTTCGTCTCCCATGAGGAAAAATCCTTCTGCGCACCTGCGAAATCCAGGTTGTAGAGCCCCACGAACCCGTGATCCAGTTCTGTCCCGGTTGCGGAATCGGTCGGCGCAGCCGAATCTTCAGCCGCACCGTTGCTCGCCGCCGCGCGCAATCCCAACCCAAGCCATAAGACTGCTAACATACCAAGGACAAACGCGGATCTGGACGGGGTAGTAGCTCGCATGCGTGTTAGGACCAATACCTTCATTATCGTGTGTTTCTCCGGCAATGCAACATTACTTTTCGCACATCTCCCTTCGATGCGACTAATTGGCGCCAAGGCCATCTCATGTTTGTGGCGCAACTGCTTCCGGAGGGCCCCCGTTCCGCAGTTGGGTCTTAACCCGCAGGCAGGCTTCAGGACGAAACTTTCATGAGCGATTCTATCCGCTACGCCCCTGGCTGGCCCGGCATTCCACCCCGCTGGACCTCGAGCGCCAAAACTGGCGCCGGCACGGCGTTGAACCCGCACAGCAAGGTCTGGTTCACGCTGAGTCACGGCATTCTAAATGAAGTGTACTTCCCGCGGGTCGATCAAGCCTGCACTCGCGATCTAGGCCTCATCGTTACCAATGGCCGCGATTTCTTCTCCGAGGAGAAGCGACACTGCACTTTTGAGAACAAGCCGTTCGAGCCTGGCATCCCGGCGTATGAACTCACCAACACTGACGGCAGCGGCCGCTATCGCATCTACAAAGAGATCTTAACGGTTCCCTTCCGCAACGTCGTGCTTCAGAAGATTCGCTTCGAACCGTTGCAGGGACAGCTCGCCGACTATCGTCTTTACGCGTTGCTCTCGCCGCACCTCGCCAACTGCGGTTACCACAATACCGGTTGGGTGGGCGATTACAAAGGTCTGCCCATGTTCTTCGCTGAGCGTGACGGAACAGCGCTGGCACTGGGTTGCTCAGCGGCCTGGGAAAAAATGTCGGTTGGATTCGTGGGAGCTTCCGACGGATGGCAGGACATTTCCGCCCACTTCCAGATGGAGTGGGAATACCAGCGCGCGGAAAACGGCAACCTTGCCTGCACCGGAGAGATCGACCTCGTGGCTTGCGCCGGTGAGTTCATATTGGCCCTGGGCTTCGGGGAAATCTGGAGCGAAGCCGGACAGCACGTCCGCTCCTGCCTGTTTGAGGACTACAACCATATCCGCGAATACTATGTGGCCGAGTGGAGGAACTGGCAGGATACGCTGCTCAAACTCGATGAACCGCAGCGCGACTACGATCTCTATCGTGCCTCGACCGCAGTCTTGCGCACCCATGAGTCCAAGGATTTTCTGGGCGGCATCATCGCCAGCCTCTCGATCCCGTGGGGCTTCAATAAAGGCGATGAAGACCTTGGCGGTTATCACCTGGTCTGGCCGCGCGATCTGGTCGAGACTGCGGGAGCATTGCTGGCCTCGGGCGCGGGTAACGACGCCGTCAGGGTGCTGCGCTATCTTGAGTCCACACAGGAAGCCGCGGGCAACTGGGCGCAGAATCTCTGGCTCGACGGGCGCTCTTACTGGGGCGGCATCCAGATGGACGAAACCGCTTTCCCCATTCTGTTGCTCGATTTGTTGCGCCGCGAAGCCGCGCCAGGCCTGGACAAGCTAGAGCGCTGGTGGCCCATGGTGCGTAACGCCGCGAGCTTCATCCTGCGCAACGGTCCAGTCACGCAGCAGGATCGCTGGGAAGAAGACGCGGGCTATTCGCCTTTCACTCTGGCGGCCGAAATTGCCGCGCTTCTGGCCGCGGCGGACATCGCCGAATTAACCGGGCACTCTGATGCCGCTCCTATTCTGCGTGACACTGCCGATGCCTGGAACGACAACATCGAGCGCTGGGTTTATGCGACCGGCGGCGACCTCGCCCAGCAAGTCGGCGTAGAAGGCTACTACGTGCGCATCGCTCCGCCAGATACCGATGGCGCAGCGTCCCCAACACAAGGCTTCGTGCCGATCAAGAACCGGCCGCCCGGGGAAGACGGGGAACGCGCGTCTCATATCATCAGTCCGGACGCGCTGGCCCTGGTGCGCTTTGGATTGCGCGCACCCGACGATCCACGCATCCTCAATACTGTTAAAGTCATCGACGCTCTGCTGCGCGTGCAATTGCCGCAAGGCCCCTGCTGGTACCGCTACAACGGCGACGGCTACGGCGAGCACAAAGATGGCTCAGCTTTCGACGGTACCGGCATTGGCCGCCCCTGGCCTCTGTTGGCTGGGGAACGCGGCCACTATGAACTCGCAGCCGGCCGCCGCAGCGGAGCGGAGTCTTTGCTGACGATGATGGAGAACTGCACCGCCGGCCAGAGCCGGCTGCTCCCCGAACAAGTCTGGGATGCCGACGATATTCCCAACCTCGAATTGTTCCGCGGCAAGCCCTCCGGCTCTGCCTGTCCCCTGGTCTGGGCTCACTCTGAATACATTAAGTTGCGCCGCTCACTGCGCGACAACAAGATTTTCGACCAGCCTCCGCAGACCGTACAACGCTACCAGGTCGAAAAACCTATACGGCAAGTTTCCGGCTGGAGGATTAACAATAAGCCCCGGTCGATCCCACCGCACAAAATGCTGCGCATCAAGCTGCTCAATCCCGCGCTCGTACGCTGGAGCATTGACGGCTGGAAGAGCGCGAATGACACCAACACGCGCGACACTGGTCTTGGCCTCCACCTGCTCGACCTCCCGACAGCTTCGCTGCCCTCGGGAAGCCAAATCGTATTCACGTTTTATTGGACGCAGGAAATTCGCTGGGAGGGTACGGACTACACAGTCACGGTGGCCTAGACCACCGACGCTGGACCAGCGGCCTGGGAGTAAACCAGTTCCACCACGGTGCAGTCGTCGCTGAGGGGATTTCCAGCGCAAAACTCCGAGACCGCGCTAAAGATGCCTTCCAGCGTGGGAGTCTTCGCCGCAGTCGCTTCCAACCGCGAGTCCTCGAAGAACTCGCCCATCGCATTCTCCGCCTCGGTCACGCCATCGGTCACCAGGATGAAGCGGTCGCCCGAATTGAGCTGGCAGCGGGCGCTCTCAAACGTGGCATCGGGCAGCAACCCTACCGGCACATTGCCGTGTGGGGGCCGCATCACTTCTCCGGCGCAAACCAGTAAAGGCTGCACGTGACCACAATTTACGTATTCCAGATCGCCATCCCGCCGCAAACGTGCTATCAGGACCGTGGCATACTTTTCTCCCACAAGTTTTTCCGTGAAGAAACGGTTCACCGCGGCCACTACTTCCAGCAAGGGCATGCCGGAACTCAAATGCGAATAAATCATCCCCTGCAGAGTGGAAGCCAGCAGCGCCGCGGAGACTCCCTTGCCGCTAACGTCGGCCAGCACCACCGCCAGGCCTTCCTTGGTATTGACGGCATCGAAGAAGTCGCCTCCAATCTCTTTGCAGGACAGGTTCTTCCCCCGCAATTTTGCGAACGGCACGTCGGGAATCTTCACCTGCATCAGACGCTGCTGGATGCTGGCGGCGATGGTCAGCTCCTGCTGGTAGCGCCGGGATTCTTCCTCGGCCTGCACCAGCCGGGCATTCTCGATCAGCGATGCAGCTTCAGTCGCGATGGCCCGCAGAATATCGTGGCCGACGCCGGAGAATTCGCGTGAGGCAAACCGCGAATCCACATACAGGACCCCCGTAACTTCGGCCGAGGGGAGGCCGGGTACCATAGTGAGTTGCTCGCGCATTTTCGCCTGAACCTGCCGCTTGCGCAGTGGAATACAAATCACGGTACGGAGGTCATAAGCAACAATGCTCTGCCGGCCGGCGAGGTCCGGCGAACTCCCGGTATCCGTGAGCAGAAACTCGGAGTTTGAACGCAGCGATTCTTCCAGCGCGGAATGCGAAATGGTCTTGTCGTCCAACAGCGGCTCGCCCTTATTGTTGCGTCCCGCAGCCAGCCGCAGGCTGCCGTCCTCGTCTTTCAGGAAAACGTAACCCCGCTCGGCCCGCGTCAGCCGCAGCGTCACCTCGAGCATGGTCATCAGGATTTCATCCAGCACGCCGGCGGTGTTCAACTTGCGCGCCGCTTCCAGGAACAGAGTTAACTTCTCAAGGTCGTTTGCCTCCTGCGAGATCTGGATCTCTGAAATCTGGCTAAGGAACTCGCGCGCCGTGTTCGAGGTGCCGTGGGCCGGATTGAAAATCGCGTAGGCTGAATCGCGCGCCCCAAATTCTAGCCGGTCGTTCCGCTCCAGCTTTTGCCGCTGAATGCGTTCTCCGTTGACGAACGTGCCATGCTTGCTGCCCTGATCGACCAGAAAGAATCCGTCTTCTTCCAGCACAATCAGCGCGTGATCGCGCGAGACCCGCGGATCGGCGATCACTAGATCTTTGTCCACTTTGCGGCCCACACTGAAAGGCGTGCGGTTGAGGACGATGTTTTTCTGTTCGTTGCCTTGCACCAGCACCAGCCCAGGGAAAACTCCCGAACCGGACGACGACGAACGGCCTATCGCATTTAAGACCATGGGATCGACAGTGGCTCCCCCGCCCAAGCCTACACTCAAATCGCGCAAATATGAATAATGACAGGAATCCTGCCCCGGCGGGAAGGCCCTTCGTCGGGACTGTCCATAGCGTTTCCGCCAAACCTTCAATGGATACCTGAAGGCTTCATTGCGGAACCCTCCGGATCACACCACCAGCGACCAGCCCAAGAAAAGCCACAACAATCCCACGTTAGCCACGAAAAGACAGGCACAAACCAACCAAAATCGCGGCAGCAAAGGCGGACCTTGGAGTAACCGGGCAAAACCGACGAAAGCGGGAAAGATGATCAGCAGATAACGCATCATGCTCTGCAACGGAGGAGTGGTCTCTTTGCAGAGGAAAACAACGATCGCAGCTGCAGAATAGAGAAGATACTCGACTCTCATGCGGCTCACCGCTGCAAGTACCGAGACCGAAAGCAGGAATACCAGGTTCAATACAAGAATCGGATTGGGCATGTGGATCAAATCTCGAACACTCGCCAATAAAGTTGTCCAGGGCAGAGCGGCCGAGGTCCGCCAATATTGCCCGTAAGCTGGGACGAGCGCACCGTGGCCATTCCAATGCAGATATCCCAAGAACCCAGCCAGCCCAAGCGGGACCAACAGAACCGGCAGCGCCTTGATGTTCCGCTGCCGTACGGCCACCACCACCAGAGGAACAACCACCACCACGCCCACCGCCTTGGTCAGCGCCGCGGCCAGGCCTAACACCGCCGCCGCCCACCAGCGATCTCTGCGGGCCATGCACAGACACCAGGCAATGAGCGCAAAGAGCAGAGACTCAGGGTAACCGGCAAAGAAAATGAAACTGGCGGGCCACGCGGCGCAAAGAAAAACACACTGATTTACGAGATCTGGTTTTATAAGATATGGATTTACAAGATCAGGACTTACAAGATCTGGCTGGTCATCCCTAAGCAACAACTCTTGCAATCCCCAAAAAAGAAAAAACACTGCCACGGTTGAAATGAGCAGAGCGGCAGCCATCGGGGGAATGAGCAGGCTCACAATCTTTACCAGGCTGGGGTACAACGGAAAGAACACGACCGCGTCAGCCCGATCGTACCCACGGGCTGCGATGTGAAGATACCAAAGCGTGTCGAAACGCTCCCAAACGCCGAATAACAGGTAGCGCCAGCTGGCGTCGGGTGGCCGCAGGTTCTCCGTCAGCGCATTCGACTGGAGCAGCCGCCCGTTCACTGGCTGAATCAGCGCAAAAACCGCCGCCAACAGAGAGTAGGCAGCCCGAAGAAGCAGTGCCATCACAAGCGCCCGCCGCCACGGCGGCCAACGCCGATCTTCGATCGATGGCTTCATCTCAACTTTCACGAATGGAGCTCTTACACAAGCCGTTCTTGCACGCGACGACACTCGTCGTTCACATAAAAGAAAATCAGGGCGAACACCCACACCGGCAATGCAAAGGTCGCGAAGAAAGGCCACTCCCAACCCCTAAACGCTAAGTCTCGCGACACCAGCCAGTAGGTCATCGTCAAGCCCAGACTAGCCACCCACTGCCATCCCAAAACCAGCGCGCCCAACCGGCACGCCAAACGGCGACCCCGCGACCGCGACAGGAACGCTGCCCGCTCCCGTACCAGCAGCAGAATGGCGGGCAGCAGAAGAACCTGGTTGTAGGGCGCGTACATGGGCACCACCAGCACCGCCAACGCCAGCGTCAGCGCTGTCGCACAACTGAATCCTGAAGCGTCTGCCGCCCGTACCCGCAACTTCCACAGCAGCGGCACGCAAGCGATAACGGCAATCGCCGCCAGGATTTGCCCACCCAAGCGGCCCGTTCCCCCGCTTGCGGCTGAGCCAAAGATCTGATTCAGCATAACTTCGAGCACAGACTGGCTCTGCGTGTAATGCCGGTATTGCCCGATGGCCTCCGCAAACATTCGCCACCATCCCGGCAGGACAATTTCCGCCCCGCCCAGCAACAGAATCATCGTGAGCCCAAACCCAAACACCAGCTTTCGTCGTCCTCGCCAATCGCCGATCGCCCACAAAAGCAGCCACCCTACCAAAGGCCATGCCAGTTGAGGTTTGATCGTCGCCAACGCCAGCAACACTCCCCCGCAGAACAGAAAACCGCTGGCCACGCAGGCCGAAGAACCTGCCAGCAGCGCCGCTACCAGCAGGCTCAATTGCTGCAGCTTGATTCCTTGCACGGCAGGAAAGCTTCCCAGCGTCAGCACCATGCAAGCGGTGAGGCCTACAAGCGGCAACCGCCATCGCAGCGTCCGCAGCCACAGCCATACGCTCGCACCCGTCAACAACACCAGCGACCAATAAAATATGACCAGCAGCGCCGGGAACGGAATCCCGACCAGCGGCGCCAACAGGAAGGCCACGTACACCGGATATGCGAAGCCCTGCTGGTCTTTTGGATCATTCGGCCGGGCAGCATCCAACCGGCGTCCGTAGTAGCCTTCCTGAATTTCGAGCGTGACTTCGCGGCTGTATGGATTGCGACGGTGCACCAGGAGTTCCCGCGCCCCCAGCCAGCGCGGATAAAGATCGGAGAGGTTCCCCCGCGGAATTTGCTTCGCCTCGGCTTCCGCGATCTGCCGCGCTCGCAGGATGTCCATCACATAGAACCACATGCTGGCCGCCGCCACCGCGGCCAGCACCAGCCCAACAACGGGTTGCAGAGGTTTACGCAAGTCTTGCCAGAAGCACCCTCTTCATACTCGAATCCGTAACCGGCCGCCCCCATGTTACAACTGTGGGGCAAACTTACCGATGCGAAAGCGGATCACAGTAGCAGCAGTCGTGGGCCTGGCCAGCGGCACATTCTGCTGGTTCTTGCTCAACCGTCTCCACCAGAACGCCGGTGACTTCCACTGGGCCCTCCACTTGGCGGAGCGCCTCGTGGCCCGGCAGAATCCCTACGATACGCCCCTCGAGCAGTATCCCCTCCCTGCAGCGTTCTTCGCCCTGCCCTTTTTGCGCGTGCCGCCTGAGGTTGCCGCTGGACTCTTTTACGGCTTGAGTTCAGCTCTGCTGGCTTTCGGGCTCACGCGCGAAAACTACAGCAGGCTGCGAGTTTTTCTTGCCTTTCCTTATTGGGCGGGAGTCCTCACGGCGCAGTGGCCGCCAATCATCGCCGCCAGCGCGTTCTTTCCATTATTGTTGCCTGCAACCATGATGAAGCCCCAGGTGGGATTGCCCGTCTTCCTGACGCGACTCTCCCGCCGCGGATTGCTGGTTTGCATTTTCGTGGCAGCATTAAGCTTCGCTGTATTGCCGCAATGGCCGAGCCTGTGGCTCCGGCAAACGCATTACTACGAGCACTTCATTCCTCTATTAGTCTTCCCCGGGCCTCTCCTCTTGCTGGCGTTGCTGCGCTATCGTGATCGCGACGCCTGGCTTCTGCTGCTCGCTTCACTCATGCCGCAGCGGTGGTTCTTCGACAGCTTCACCCTCTGGCTGGTCCCCAAATCACGGCGGCAGATTCTGCTCACCGCATTCTTCAGTTGGGGCGCGGGAATCTCCCGCTGGTTCCACCAGCCCGCCAACTTCACCGAAGTCGGACGATTGGCCGTGATCTTTATCTATCTGCCGATGCTGATCATTGTTCTGTTCCGGAGCCCGGCTGTGACCGCGCCTCTCGCGGACCCGCAATGAACCCGAGGCTAAGCACCACGCGCGTTTTCCTGGCAGCGCTCTTGCTCGGCTTGTTCGCCATGGCCGCGCGCAATGTCACCGATCCCGACGTTTGGTGGCATCTCAAGACCGGGCAGTACATCGCCGAGCACAAAAGCGTTCCTCACACCGATCCCTTTTCCTACACCCGTGCCGGAGAACCCTGGGTCACGCATGAGTGGCTCACCGAGCTTTTGATCTACGAGCTTGAGCGCACCACGGGATGGGGCGGGTTGATCGTGATCTTTGCCGCGGTCCTGGCTGCAACGTTCTTTTTGTTGTACCTGCGCTGCGGCCGTGCTCCCTACGTTGCCGGCATGGCCGTACTCTGCTCGGCATGGGCCACCATACCAGTCTGGGGAGTGCGTCCTCAGGTTCTTTCGCTGCTGTTGACCAGCCTTTGGCTACTGATTCTCGAGCGCTCTGAGCGCAATCCCCAGCTTCTTTGGTGGACGCTCCCGCTCACCTTGCTCTGGGTAAACCTGCACGCCGGGTTCGCTCTGGGTTTGGCTCTCTCGGCCATGTTCCTCATCGGAGAATGGATTGAACGCGCCCTGGGACACTCCAGCTTAGTACGCTCCAGCCGGACCGCGTCGCACTTACGCACTGTCGCGCTGATACTGTTGCTCGATCTGCTGATCGTGCCGCTGAATCCCAACGGCCTGCGGATGTTCTCGTACCCGATTGAAGTCCTCCGCTCGCCAGCGATGCAGAACTACATCGCTGAATGGGCTTCACCCGACTTCCATCACGCCGAGTACTGGCCTTTCCTCCTCATCGTACTGGCCATGTTTGCAACTCTCAGTTGGTCCAGCCACAAGGTGCGGCCGCGCGACCTGCTTCTGCTACTCGTCAGTCTGTACGCTGCCCTCTGTTCCATTCGCTTAATGCCGTTGTTCGTTTTGATCGCGGTCCCGCTGGCTTGCAACAGGCTCGGGAACTGGCCGCGGAGCAACTCACACCCGCAAAATGCCCCGGCTGCCCGGACCTTTCTCAACGGCGCGATCCTGCTGGCCATGGCCACCTTTGCCGCAGTCCACATCACCCGCGTTATCCAGAGTCAGCAGCAGGCCGAGATGCAGCACTTCCCTGCCCGCGCGGTCGCATTTCTTCAGATCCATTCACCCTCTGGCCGAATCTTCAACCATTACGACTGGGGCGGTTATCTGATTTGGAAGCTTTACCCTTCTACCCCCGTCTTCATCGACGGTCGAGCCGATCTTTACGGGCAACAACTCCTTAACCAGTTCGCCAACACCTATCAACTCAAAGGAGCCTGGCAGCAGCCCCTTAGGCGCTGGAACGTCGACACCGTTCTTGTTCCCCCGGATTCAGCGCTGGCGACTGCCCTAAGGAGTTCTCCCGGTTGGACTGTTTCCTACGAGGACTCGCAAGCGGTTATCCTGTCTGCCCTTCCCGATGCGATTCGTACCGAGCCCAATAGAGGGAACCCGACCGTCGGAAAGCCAAGCCTGTAAGCCAGGTCTATAAAAGCAGGCGGCAGAGGTCGAGTGCGAAGGCCGCACTGGAGTTACCAATGGTATGCAAGAAAGTACACCTTTCAAAGCATTTTGCGGGTTATTATGAGTGAGATTAATCTCCCGCAGAGCAGTCCGAGCAAATGGGGACGCAAATCCCCTGAGGCACGCGCGTTTTATCTGTAGGGACGGTTGTTTCAGAAGCTTGCTGTTTCTCAGGAGGCCGGGAACCATGGATCATCTTTGGAGATTGTGGCGCGAGGAAGAAGGACAGGATATCGCGGAATATGCCGTGATGCTGGCCGTAATCCTTGTGATCGTTGTAGGCACCATTCGGCTGATTGGTTCGAACGCGAACAATGTTTTCTCCAACGTCGCCAGTTCGATTCAGTAAGAATCTGCAACGGCGCAGCACAATACAATCAATCCCCGAGGTGTACGGCGGGGATAATCGTCTTTGCTTGTCCTGACAGAGCATTATGAACCGCACTCGTCTGTTGATGATCGGGGCTGTGGCCTTGGCGTTGGGGGCCTTCGTCAGCCTGTTCGTTTACAAGAACCTGGCAGGGAGAGGTCCGGCGACCGTCGAAGCCGCCGCGGACGTTGTCGTGGCCGCTGACGACATTCAGGTCGGGGCGCGCGTCGAAGAGCACGACGTGCACATCGCCAGGTTCCCCGCCACCGGACTGCCTGCCGGCGCTTACACGAAACGCTCTCAGGTGATGGGCCGCGGCGTCATCATTCCCATAGCCAAGGGCGAGTTCATTCTGCCCAGCAAGCTGGCTCCAGAAAACGCCGGATCAGGTCTGCCTTCATTAATTCCACCAGGAATGCGCGCCGTCTCCGTGCGAGTGAATGAAGTAGTCTCCGTCGCCGGTTTCGTCGGTCCCGGAACCCGTGTCGACGTGCTCCTCACAGGAACCCCCAACGGCGGCTCCGAGTCCCAGACCACAACCGTCCTGCAGAATGTGGCCGTGATTGCTTCCGGCCAGCGCCTGGAACGCAACGCCGCTGGGGAAGCCCAGAGTACTCCGGTGATCACCCTGCTGACTTCTCCCGAGGACGCCGAACGTCTGACTCTGGCCAGTTCCGAAGGCAAGATTCAACTTTCCCTGCGTAACCCACTCGATACTCATCAGGACCCCGTGGACGCAGCCAATGCCAGGGGTCTGTACAAGGGCGGCACGCCGGTTGCGGCTCCGCCGCGGGTGACGATTCATCCCGTCAGACAGCAGAAGACTGAGAAGCCGGCTCCCCCTCCTTCGGTCCTCAGCATAGAAGTCTATAAAGGTGACAAGAAAACCGTCGTCCCGATGCCCGAACAAAGCGGGGAAGACCCCAAGTAATCTGAGAGCAGTTTCGGCCTGACCGTTCGTTGCACTGCATAGCAGGTTTCCTCATGTGGAGAGGAATCACACGATGAAGGTTCGCAGGACATTTTTCGTTGCGCTGGCACTATCGCTCTTACTGCCAATGTTCGTTTCGATGTGCGTTTCAAGGTTCGCACTGGCCGAGGCTCTCCCCCAACAGCCTGCGACTCAGGCGCCTCAGGAACCAACTCCGCCAGCCACCACCCAGACCACGCTTCCTCCGCAGTCCGCCCAGCCTCAAGGTTCAGCTCCGCTGCGCGTCATGGTCGACAAGTCTCTGCTTATCAATACCACCGAGCAAATCAGGCGCGTCTCCATAACCGACCCCAATGTCGCCGATGTCACCCCACTTACTGGCACTCAGATCCTGGTCCACGGACGGTCCCCCGGCGAAGTCTCCCTGATCATCTGGGACGAACTCGAACGCTCGCGTAGCTTCGATCTCCGCGTCGACGTTGATGTCAGCGCCTGCGCCGAAGAAGAACATCGCGTTTTCCCCGAGGAACAGATTTCCGTCACCCCTTCGCGCGCCGCCATCGTTCTCTCCGGCCACGTTACTACCGAGGATGTCGCTAAGCGCGCCGGAGAATTAGCTTCGGCATATTCCAAGAATGTGGTGAACGTTCTCACCTTCGGTCCCGTCGGTGCCCAGGAAGTCCTGCTCGAAGTGAAGTTCGCCGAGGTCGACCGCTCCGCCCTTACCCAACTCGGTGCCAACCTTTTCTCCACAGGCGCCGGCAATTTGATCGGCACTTCAACCACCGGCCAATACGGGGGTTTCGCTACCCAATCGATCAGCCAAACTCAGGGGCAAAATACTCCGTTTCCGGCCACTCAAACCATCAGCAACGTTCTCAATATGTTTCTGTTTCAGCCGAACATTCACTTGGGCGCCGTGATCGAGGCGCTGGCCACCAAGAATCTTCTCCAGATTCTGTCCGAGCCCACTCTCATCGCTGTCAATGGCAAGAAAGCCAGCTTCCTTGCGGGCGGCCAGTTCCCCTTCCCCATCGTGCAACCTGGAGCGGGATTCACCGCCGTCACCATCTCCTTCAAGGAGTTCGGCGTGAAGCTGGATTTCACCCCCGTAATCATGCCCAACGGCAATATTCACCTCACCGTTGCCCCTGAGGTTAGCACTCTGGATTTCGCCGACGCGCTTACCATTTCCGGCTTCACCATCCCCGCCCTGAGTACACGCAAAGCCGAGACCGAGTTCGAATTACGGGACGGGCAAAGTTTCGTGATCGCCGGCTTGATCGACAATCGCGTCACCGACACTTGGGAGAAGGTTCCCGGCCTGGGAGATATTCCAATCCTGGGTGCCTTCTTCAGAAGCAAGAACGTTTCGAAGAGCAATCAGGAACTGATGGTTCTCTGCACCGTGCACCGGATTTCGCCCAACACCGAATCACCATCCGGGCCTAAGCAGCCGGACTCTTTCATCAATAACGACAAGTTCGATGGAAAAAAGCCTTCCGGGAAGTAACCCGTTTGGCGCGATGATCCGATGAACTTAGTGGCACCTGGTAACTGGACACTGGCACCTGATTTTTGCGGAGTGGGGAAGGCGTAGGTTATGGCTGAGCTTTCAGTCGTCATCGTGGCCACTGACAATGAGCAGCGCACCGTCCTCCAGGTATTGGTGGATGGCACTAGCGTGGCTCGCACGGTCCATACCTGTGCCAGTTTTCCGGTCGCCGTATCGGATCCCGTCACACGCCGCGTGCAAGCCGCCAGTCCCGACGTTCTCCTGGTCGATATCCCCGCCGACAATCCCGCCATGGCCATGCGCGCCGTTGAACTTCTGCACCAGGAACTGCCCGAGACAGCTGTGTTCGCCATCGGCAATCTCAACCAGCCGCAGGTCATCGTAAATGCCATGCGCGCCGGCGCTCGCGAATTCATCGAGCGTCCCACCACCACCACCGACCTTCTGGAGGCTTTTGTTCGCCTCACTACTGCCCAGCGCAAGGTTCAAAAGGGAGGTCCGCGAGGTAAGGTCTTCTCCATCGTCAACGCTAAAGGCGGCAGTGGAGCGACCACCGTGGCCGTCAACCTCGCCCTGGCTCTGCAATCGGCTCATGGCAACACGGCTCTTGTGGATCTTGCCCCGCTAGGGCACACCTCCTTACATCTGAATCTCAAACCCTTATTCACCCTCGCCGACGCCACTCGCAATCTCCACCGCATGGATAGTTCCCTGCTCGAGAGTTTCATGACCCGGCATGACGGTGGCCTGCAGCTGTTGGCAGGAACCAATACCCCCGCCGCCATCGAACCATCGACCGCAGAGTTTGTCCGGCTGTTCGACATGCTGGTAACCCACTACCGCTACGTGGTCGTCGACAACTCCTCGCGCCTCGACGCCGCTAGCCGCCTGGTCGCCAATCTCTCGGAGTGCGTCCTGCTTGTGGCCTGCACCGATGTCGCCTCCCTGTGGAGCGCCGCTCGCGTGCAACAGTACCTCGGAGAAACCGGCAACCGCGAACGCCTGCGCCTGGTCCTCAACCGC
>DATHMS010000107.1:0-43652 GCA_035486795.1 Candidatus Sulfotelmatobacter sp.
AGATGTGATCGATCAGAAGTTGCAAGACCTCAACCACGACGGAGTCGATCGTCGCGGGTTTCTGAAGTGCATGGCATGGGCCGGTACTGGCCTGGTCTGGACCATGAGCGGCGGCATTCCGGTGTCTCGGGCTTTCGCCAAGGGCTACGGCAAAGATGCCGGCAAAGGCGCGGACTTCACATTTGTGCAGATCAGTGACAGCCATATCGGTTTCAACAAGCCGGCTAACCCGGATGTCACCGCTACGCTGCAGACGGCGATCAACAAGATCAACACCATGCCACACACGCCGGATTTCATCATTCACACCGGCGACTTAAGTCAGCTCTCGAAGCCGAGTGAGTTCGATACGCTCGATCAGGTGTTAAAAGGAGCGTCCGCAAAACAGATTTTCTTTGTGCCCGGTGAGCACGACATGCTCACAGACAACGGCGACCAATATCTTCAGCGCTATGGGAAAGGTACAAAGGGCACGGGCTGGTCGAGCTTCGATCACAAAGGCGTGCACTTCGTCGGTCTCGTGAATGTCGCCAACTTGAAAGCTGGAGGCATGGGGTCGCTCGGGAACGAACAACTGGAGTGGCTGGAGAAAGATCTCAAGGGTCGCTCCGCCAGCACTCCGATCGTGCTGTTTGCGCACATTCCACTGTGGACCATCTATCCCGACTGGGGTTGGGGGACCGATGACAGCGAACAGGCCTTGTCCTACGTCAAGCGTTTCGGTTCGGTGACGGTGTTGAACGGCCATATTCACCAGATCATGCAGAAGGTGGAAGGCAAGGTTTCGTTCCACACTGCGATGTCGACCGCGTTCCCTCAACCTGCGCCAGGATCTGCGCCCTCGGCCGGACCCATGAAGGTGCCGGCCGATCAGTTGCAGCGGGTGTTGGGCATTACTGACGTGAACTATCTGGTCAGCGGCCGCAGTCTCGCGGTTGTCGATTCACCGCTCGCGGATTCGAGTGCTTCGGCTTCAGGGAATGCAGGCGAGGCCCGGGTGGTGGTTGACGCGATTCGTGGCTAGAGACAGACAAGAGATCGGTACTTAACGAGAAAGATCAGGCGAGAACATCAAAGTAGAGAGGAAACAGGCAATGACGAAGAACAATATGTGGGTTGCAGGTGTGGCGATGCCGGTACTGATCGGGATGCTGCTGTTGTTTGCAGTATCGCCGAGCGTCAAGGCGAATGACCAGCCCTCGGCGGCAAACGCGGCGGTGAAAATCGATAATTTCGTTTTTGGCCCGCAGACGATCACGGTACCCGTCGGCACGACGGTTACCTGGACCAACAGTGACGACATTCCCCATACGTCGGTCAGTACAGAGGGTGTGTTCAAGTCCAAGGTTCTGGATACGGATGAAAAATTCTCCTACACCTTTACCAAGGCGGGAACGTATCCCTACTACTGTACGATCCACCCCAAAATGACCGGCAAAGTCGTGGTGCAGTGAGCTAGCCACCAACCAAGTCACGCCCGGGCTTTGTCGATCATCGCTTTCCAAGTGCCTTTGGACTTGAGAATCAACTCGACCGCTTCGCGAACCGCGCCGTGCCCGGCAAGAGCTTTTGTTGTGTAGTGCGCAGCGTCTTTTGCCTCGGGGACGGCGTCACCTACGGCGACCGCCAGACCCGCACGGCGCATAAGTGGAATATCAGGTAGGTCATCGCCGACATAAGCGACAGCGGAGTCGGAAACACCCGCTTTTCGAAGGATTTCTTCATACGCCGGCATTTTTACTGGCTGTTTCATGTAGATAAACTCCATCTTCATTTCGTGCGCACGGCGGAGAAGTGCGGCGCTTTCGCGGCCCGTAATGCATCCCGTACGCAGACCGGCTGTCTGGGCCAGGGTTAACCCCTGGCCGTCATGAGCGTCAAAGGTCTTGATTTCGAGGGCAGTGCCGTCGGCCTGCGAGAGCAGAGTCACGCTGCCGTCGGTCATGGTGCCGTCCACGTCCATAAGAAGCAGTTCGATCCTTGCTGCGCGCTTCTTGAGGGCGGAAGAGATTTTAGGAAAGCGGGCCAAAGAAACCTCCAGTAGAAAAGATAAATGAAAGTCTAAGGGAAAAGCCTGGTCGATAGTACGCCAATACTGCTCCCCACCCGAGCCTGCACGACCTCGGTCGAGGAAGCCGGGTGATTATTTTGCGTACTACTTGTTACCATGAGCACTTGCGAAAAAGCGGGACCCAGTCATGAGCGCAGTCGTTGCACCGGACTCACCAAGTCTGTGGCGACCCCTGCGTGTGTCGACCTTCCGCAATCTGTTGATCGCAGACGTTGTCTCCGATATCGGCACCTTCATGCAGAACGTGGGCGCGGCGTGGTTGATGGTGTCGCTCGGCGCCGGGCCGATTTACGTCGCGCTCACCCAAACCGCCTCTTCGCTACCGTACTTTCTCCTGGCCCTTCCTGCGGGTTCTGCTGGCGATATCGTCGATCGCCGCAAACTGATTCTGTTTACTGAATCGTGGATGATGGGCGTGGCGCTGCTTCTGGCGGTCTTGACCATCGCCGGTTTCATGTCGCCCTGGCTGCTGCTGGTGTTGACCTTCGCACTCTCGGCGGGCGATGCGTTTGAAACCCCGACGTGGCGCGCCATCCTGCCTGAATTGGTGCCGAAGGAAGATCTTGCGCCAGCCTCAGCCCTTAACGGAATCGAATTCAATCTCGCCCGAGCCGTTGGTCCGGCGCTCGCGGGCGTCATCATAGCGGCTGCGGGCGTCGCCGCGGCATTCGTGGTGAACTTTGTGTCATTCTTCGGCGTCATTTTGGTGGTTGCGAAGTGGAAAAGGCCGGTTCGCAAGCGAACGGCGCCGCCGGAAACCCTGACGGGAGCCACCGTCGCGGCCATCCGCTACGTCGGCCATTCCCCCGCAATCCTCACCGTAGTGCTTCGCACTGGCGTGGTCATGTTCTTTTCAAGCTCACTCTTTGCGTTATTGCCGACGGTTGCTCGCAGCGTGAATAAGACGGCAATCGGATACGGGCTCCTGCTCGGATGCTTTGGGGCTGGCGCAATCGTCGGTGCTTTGATTATGCAGCCGGCCCGCGCCCGGTGGTCGACGGAAATCATTGTCTCCGCCGGTGTGGTGATCTTAGGATCCGTGATTGCGGCGATCGCCGCCTTGCACCGGTTGAGTACACTCGCTCCGCTCATGCTGGTGGGCGGTGCGGCGTGGGTAACCTTCATTTCCTTGGTCAACGCTCTGGTTCAGAACCTGGCCCCGGATTGGGTGCGAGCCCGGGTTCTGGCAATCTTCATCTTGGTTTATCAGGGAAGTTTCGCTCTGGGAAGCGTTGCCTGGGGCGCTCTAGCCCAACGGGCAGGCATCCGGGCTGCTCTCGTCAGTGCCGGCATTGGAACGATCGGGACAGTGGTGTTCGCGCTTTTCGCAAGGCTTCCCGATTCCACCGCTGATCTGTCTCCATGGAACCACTGGCGTATGCCTGTTGTCGTCCAAGAGCTTCGAGCTGACCTTACCCAGGGACCGGTACTGGTCACGGTCAAGTACTCTGTCATTCGAGAACGCGAAGCAGAGTTCGTGGCAGCAATCCATCAATATGGGCGTATACGGCGTCGCGACGGTGCGTACCGATGGGGGATCTTCCGTGACACCGAAGTCGAGGATCGTTATCTGGAAATCTTTCTGGTGCATTCGTGGGCTGAACACCTGCGTCAGCACGAACGGCAAACACAAGCAGACCGCGAACTCGAGCTGCGCTTGAACAGTTATGTTGTCGCCGAGCCCGAAGTGCATCACCTTATCTATTCATATTCGAAACAAACCTAGCGCCCAACCGAGTGCCCGGCCTGCCTTTGCCCCGTGAATGCATCCGGTGCTAAACTGCGCGAATGGCTGCCAAGAAGAAAACCAGCAAGAAGTCGACGAGATCGAAGAAGACTGCGGGCCGGAAAGCAAAACCCACGAAGAAACAAGTGCGGAAGGGAAGAACCCCTAAGAAGTCGGCGAAGAAGAAAGCCGCGCCAAGCACAGCAGCGAAAAAGGCGAAAAAGAAGAGCCTGAAGAAAGCGGCTAGTGGCAAGACCAAAAGTGTGCGCAGGCTGCAGGGTGCGAAGAGACCCCAAGGGCGGAGTGGGGCGGGATTCGCGCGCGAAGTGCCGGAATCGCGCTCGGGCGAGGAATCGGGAGATCTCCAAGGCTTGTCTGACGTCGAAACAGCAGATTCGGAAAGCGTCGACGAATTGATCGAGGAGGGAAACGCCTTCGAGGCTGGCGTTGTGTCCGGCGTGGAAGACGCCGAGAACGCCGATGAAAGCGAAGTTCACACGCATGAGGTGCCGGAGGATGACGTGCCCGCCGAATACCTCGATGAAGACTGATTTGCCGTGAAAACCTAAAAGGCGAGCCAGCTTCCTAAGCTACGGCCAGGTAGACGTAACGCAGAATGAACAGAATCGTGAGTATCCAGATCAGCACGTTTACCTCGCGAATCTTCCCAGCCGCAGTCTTCACCACCGTGAAGGAAATCAGACCGAGGCTCAGACCGGTTGCGATGCTGAAGGTAAGAGGCGTAGCCAGCATGGTGATGAACGCCGGGACCGCCTCGCTGAAGTCTCTCCAGTCGACTTGCGCAATGGATTGCGTCATCAATACGCCCACTAGAATCAAAGCCGGTGCCGTCGCGTAGGCCGGAATCGCGCTGGCCAGCGGCGAGCAGAAGGTGGCCAGCAGGAAGAGCGCCGCGACAGCAACGTTGCTCAGCCCAGTACGAGCTCCGGCAGCAACTCCGGCCGCACTTTCGATATAGCTCGTAACCGTAGAGGTTCCGGTCAAGGCGCCGACAACAGTCCCCACGCCGTCTGCTACCAGGATTCGGCCAACGCGGGGAATCTTGCCATCCTTGACGAAGCCGCCCTGCTCGCACACTCCTACCAGAGTGCCGACGTTGTCGAAGAGATCGACGAAGAGAAAGGCGAACAGGATTTCGAGCAAGCCGAGATGGGCCGCGCCACGAAAATCAAGCTGTAAGAAAGTAGAGGAGGGATGGGGCATCGCGAAGATCGCCGTGGGCCACGTTGCGATCCCGCGAAGAATTCCGACCAGCGTGGTACCAAAAATACCGATCAGGATGGCGCCATGCATTTTCCGCGACATGAGGACCAACGTCAGGCCAAGGCCGAAGCAGGCCGTCTGCACTTCTTTGTCAGCGAAGCTGCCGAGCCCGACAAACGTAGCCGCATTCGCCACCACGAGCTTTGCGTTCCGCAATCCCACAAACGCGATAAACATTCCAATCCCCGCGGCTGTCGAGTGCTTCAGGCAGTCGGGCATGCCGTTAACAATTTGTTCGCGAATCCGCGTCACCGTGAGCACGAGAAAAAGTACGCCTGAACAAAAGACCACCGCCAGCGCCGTACGCCACGGCACATGCATGGCGAGGCAAACCGAATAAGTGAAATAGGCGTTCAGAGACATACCCGGCGCTAACGCGATGGGATAGTTCGCGTAAAGTCCCATGACCAGCGTGGCCACGGCAGCGGAGGCGCAGGTCGCGAACACCACCCCCTCCACCGGCATTCCCGCCTGGGCAAGAATCTGCGGATTCACGACGATGATGTAGGCCATCGTGACAAAGGTAGTGAGGCCACCCAGCATCTCCTGCTTCACGGAAGTGTGATTCTCGGTGAGCTTAAAGTAGCGATCGATCAAATCGTTCCCCCAGGGTTGACGCTGGCGCCACCGACTCAGTATTCGATCTTATTACTCTTGTTTTCCCACGCACGAAACGCCGCTAACGCCTCTTCGCGCATCATCTGAATCATCGGAATCTTGCGCTGCGAATGCGGTTGGGCGAGCTCACGGTAGATCAGTGAATCGTCAAACCCGATCCGGGACGCGTCCGCATCGGCGTTGGCAAAATAAACGCGAGAGATCCGAGCCCAGTAGATTGCTCCCAGACACATAGGGCAAGGCTCACAAGAGGTGTAGATTTCGCAGCCTTCGAGGTCAAAAACGCCAAGTCTCTTGCAGGCCTCGCGGATGGCCACCATTTCTGCATGAGCTGTCGGATCATTGGTGGAAGTGACCTGATTCGCGCCTTCGGAAATGACGGCGCCGTCTTTCACCACAACCGATCCAAAGGGTCCGCCGCGTCCCGATCGAACGTTGTCAATCGAGAGCTGAATGGCGCGGGCCATGAAAGGATTGTCCATGTTCGGTTCTTGTTTCGATTATCTATCTGCAACGTCAGGATATGCCGGCGCCAGCAACCCGAGAACTCGCGGATCATTCGATATGGCAGCCCTCTCTGGGTGATGCTTTTCAGCGCCAGCTTTAACTGCGTCGCCTGTGGCCATCACTTTGCCCCGCTTGATCGGCGGATCTTCGCGTAGCCAGGCTTGATCACAGAATAAATGAAGTCGCAGCGCTGTCGATACGGCAAGAATGCGCTCTTCATCGCATTGATCGTGATCCTCTCAAAGTCATCCAGGGTCAAACCAAAGGTTTCGGCTGCGGCTTCGAATTCCTGCGTCATGGTTGTGCGGCTCATCAGCCGGTTGTCCGTATTAAGAGTCACGCGAAATTTCTCCTGATAAAGAATCCGGAAAGGATGCTCTGCCAGACTCGGCGTGGCGCCAGTGTGAACGTTGCTCAGCAGGCAAATCTCCAGCGGGATGCGCTTATCCAGAACATATTGAGCCAGATCGCCCAACTTAACTGCCTTGCCGTCCACCACGGCGATATCGTCGATCAACCGCGTCCCGTGTCCAATGCGGTGCGCTCCGCAATACTGAATGGCCTGCCAGATCGATTCTTTTCCGAAGCCTTCGCCGGCGTGAATCGTGATATTGAAATTCTCGCGCTGGATGTAATGAAACGCATCGACATGCTTCTTCGCCGGAAAACCGCCTTCTTCGCCCGCCAGATCAAAGCCGACCACGCCTCGCGCTCGAAAATCGACTGCAAGCTCTGCCATTTCGAGCGAGGTGTTCATGCTGCGCATCGCACAAATAATCAAACCAGAGGAAATTCCGAAGTCTTTCCGTCCCCGCTCCAGTCCTTTCAACACTGCCGCCACAATCTGCTGATGGGTCAATCCTTTCTGGGTGTGAAAAATGGGCGCAAAACGGGTTTCAAAATAAACAACTCCTTCTCGGCTCAGATCCTCGGCTTGTTCATACGCGACTCGCTGCAGTGCCTCTTCGGCCTGCATCACCGCAATCGTATGCGTAAAGCCTTCCAGGTATTTTCCGAGACTCCCTTGATTCGCCCCGCGGAAGAACCACTGGGAAAGCGCATCGGGATCTTCAGTTGGCAGGCCAGTGTACTTCGCATCTCTGGCCAGCTCAATGACAGTTCGCGGCCGCAGTACGCCATCCAGGTGTTCGTGCAAAAGGACTTTCGGAAGGCTCTGCAACAACTGTTTCTCAAATTTCATGCCGGGTGAAATGTTGCACGATAATACAACAGTTCTCAGACCAGATTCTCGACCATCCAGCGCGCTGCGGCTCGTTGTACAATCCCACCCCAGTCTGGCTCACGAAAGGATCGGCACAGCATGGAGCGCATGGCGCAGGAGTTCTCCCCGAATGCCGACTACGGTCTGCGTCGCGAGATTCTATCTCCCATGGAAACGCTTGCCCAGTCGGTCTCGACGATTGCTCCAACCACTACGCCTGCAGCCACCATCCCTTTGGTTTGCGCGCTCGCCGGCAACGGCACCTGGCTCGCATATGTGCTCGCGACCGCAGCGGTGCTGCTTGTCGCACTGTGCATCGGCCGCTATGCACGCCATTCAGCCTCACCCGGTTCGCTCTACACGTACGCTTCAATGACTCTGCCCCCATGGCTTGGCGCAACCGTAGCTTGGAGTCTCCTGCTCGCCTACGTAGCCACAGGATCCAGTGTCATCGGCGGTTTCTATCACTATGCGAACTTGCTGTTGCGCGACGCGACGGGCCATGTTTACTCAGCTGTATTGCTGGCCACTCTAGTCACCGCCGTTTCGATATGGATCGCCTACCGCGACGTAAAGATCTCAGCGCGCCTGATGCTCTGGATCGAAGCGGCGTCTGTGACCGTGATTGTGATCGTGGTCGCGCTGCTGCTGGTACGATATGGCTGGCATTTGGACTGGGATGAACTGCATCTCCGTGGCATGACTGGCAGTGGACTTCGCCTGGGGCTGGTGTTGGCTCTCTTCAGCTTTGTTGGTTTCGAGAGCGCGACCACTTTGGGCTCTGAGGCCCGCAACCCGCTGCAGACGATTCCACGCGCCGTCATCCAGAGTGCTGTTCTCGCCGGAGCTTTCTTTACAGTCTGCGCCTACGCGGAAGTGCTGGGCTTCCACGCTGCGGGGCAGGAGCTAGGCACCAGCCAGGCTCCAATGCATGTTCTCGCCCGAGTCGCCGACGTCCCGGTGCTTGGATTGCTGATCGATATCGGCGCGCTCGTCAGCCTGTTTGCCGGAACTCTGGCGTGCATTACCGCGGCAGCGCGTGTATTGCTGCTGATGGCACACAACGGGCTCGCCCATGGTTCTCTGGGCAAGGCGCATACCCAGAATCAAACACCCAGTCGGGCCGTCGTCATCACTGGAGTTGCTGCACTGCTTCCTGTCGCCGTGCTCGCCGTCCGCGGCGCCAGCGGTTTGGATGTTTATGGCTGGCTGGGTTCACTGGCGACTTACGGCTTTATCGTGGCTTATGCGTTGGTTTGCATTGCCTTGCCGCGTTACTTGCGCGACCACGGCGTTCTTCGTCCCGGAGCGCAGATTATTCCCTGGCTGGCCGGGCTCGCCATGCTGCTTGCGCTGATCGGAAATTTCTACCCCGTTCCCGAAGGACCGTATGGCAAGCTGCCTTACATCTACCTCGCCTATTTGATGGCCGGACTTCTGTGGTTCGTTCTCCGCGGCCGCAGAAAAGGCGCTGCGCTGGCTGGGAGCTGATGGCGGAAAGGCGCGACTCCCCCCGATCCGCATAGTTCATCATCGCAATAAAAATATCTAATCTAGGTCAAAGAAAGTTTGACTGACGGAACGCTTTATTTCCGCAGGCAACTCGTGTAAATTCGCTCAGTCGTTTTGCGTGCGAACGGCAAACCATCCAACTCTGCCGAGTCTTTCGAGCAAGATGCCGTGGTCAGGTCATCGGCGGGCCGTCCTGCACGAGCGTGCTTACAGCCTTGCGCGAGGTCACTATGCCAAAGCGAAACAGAATTGGACTCGCCGCTCTCCTGGCCGTGTCGTCCCTGTCGATGCTGGTTGTTCTTCAACCTCGCGTTCAAGCGCAGCAAACCTTGGGCGGCATAACCGGCACAGTCACCGACAAGACCGCCGGCGTTCTGCCCGACACTGTAGTCACCATAGTTGGCGACCAGACAAGTCTCACACGCACTCAAAAGACGAACCTGAATGGGAGCTACGATTTCGTCAACCTGCCCATCGGCACCTACACGCTCACCTTCGCTCACGACGGTTTTGAAAGCGAAAAGATTCCTTCCATCACGGTACAGGCCGACCGAACTGCCACCGTAAACGTCACGTTGCCCGTCGGCAAAGTGGGCACTGTGGTTGAAGTGCAGGCCGCGCCCCTGATGAACGCGGTCGACACCACCAACGGCTACATTCTCGAAAAAGACCAGATCGACGCCGTGCCGCTGCCCACGGGCAGCTTCACCGGGCTGGCCATCCTTTCTCCCGGAGTGAGTGCCGAAGTGCCCGGCGGTACCGGCGCTAACAGCGGTCTAGGCAATCAGCCGATCTGGGCCAACGGTCAGCGCGACACCAGCAACACTTTCCTGCTCAACGGCGTGGATGCCAGCAACCTCTTTAACGGCAAGAGCACCAGCCAGGTGAATTCGGCCCGAATCGTGAATAACACCGGAGTCGGCGGCCCGGGGTCGAGCACCAGCGCCGAGCCCATTCAGAGCACAGCGTCGGTCTATCTCGCCGTCGGCCAGTCACTGCCCACACCGGCTCCCGAAACGATTCAGGAACTCCGCGTGAATACTTCGATGTACGACGCGCAGCAAGGCTCAACCAGCGGCGCCCACATCGACATGAGCACAAGCTCCGGAACCAACGACCTTCATGGCGCCGCCTATCTGCACCGCGGCACTGATTGGTTGAACGCCGCTCCCTATTTCTATAACCAGGATCCCAACATTCCCGCCAACCAAAAGGTTCCTGAGCTTCACCGCTATACTCTCGGTGGAACCCTCGGTGGCCCGCTCATCAAAGACAAGCTCTTCGGTTTCGTAAGCTATCAGCATATTCACGATTCGGATCAGGAAATCGGCCTCTCGCGGCTGATGGTCCCATTGGATTTCAACCCCGGTTTTTGCGGCACCTCCAGCCGCCAGGGCGCGGCCTTCTCGAATTGCCTGGTTAATATTGCGAACAATGATTTCCTCACACCAGTGGGTTCCAGCCCAATGACCGTCGGGCAGATTAATCCCGTGGCCCTCGCCCTGTTTCAATATCAATTTCCCAACGGACAATACATGGTTCCCTGGGCCGACGGCATCACCCCTACCGCAGATTTTCCCGAGAATGCCGTGGTCCCCGGCACGGCGTACTTCACCACCGATCAGGTGGTTGCGAATCTCGATTGGAACCAGAGCGCCAAAGATACGATTTCCGCGAAGTATTACTATCAGCACGATCCCAGCATCGCTCCGTACGCGTACTCCAACGTTGCCGGTTTCACGCAAAACCTCGATGCCGGCAGCCAGGTGGCCTCGCTCACCAATACGCAGATGCTCCGGCCCAACCTGAGCGTTGCGGAAGTTCTCGGCATTCTGCGCGAAAAGGTCTACAGCACCATCGGACAGCCTTTTTCGCCGCAGCAGGTGGGCATCAATACGTTCGGCTCGCCATATTTCCCGGGCATGGCGATCGTTAATATTCTGACCAACCTCTCAGAACCGGTTCCGAACGACTTCCTTACGATCGGCCAAGGCTCCGCATCGCAAGGGGCTTTCACTGGAGTTTTTCAGAACCGCATCATGCCTTCGGCCAACGCCATCTGGAGTCATAGCCGCCATACCGTCACCTTCGGCGGCAGCTATTCCCACACGCAACTCAACGCGCGCGATGAAAGAACCAATCAAGGCATTATTTCCAGCGCCGATTTCGGTCAGTTTCTTCAGGGATTGGTTACCACCAACGACGACTTCACCACCACCAAGTTTCTTCAAGGCAACGCCAACCGCTATTACCGGGCCGGGCAAACCGGCGCCTATCTTCAGGACAAGTTCCAATTTCACTCCAATCTGAGCTTGACCGCGGGCCTTCGCTTCGACTGGGACGGCGGCCTGACCGAGAAGTACGGAAGGATCTTCAACTTCGAGCCCTCGCTGTATTCCTATAACGCCGTCACCGACACGCTAAACTCTAACGGCATTATCATTGCCGGTAACAACAGCCTTTTCCCCACCAAGGGCGTCAGCAATACAACCCTCACCGGCCGCCAATGGGGCCTGGCGCCGCGCATTGGCGCAGCTTGGAGCCCGAAAAAATTCAATGACAAGGTTGTAGTTCGCGTCGGCACTGGACTCTACTACGACCGTGGCGAACTCTTCACTTATCTGTCACCCGGCTACGCCGCGGGCGTAGTCAACGGTGGACCTTTCGGTGTCAACCAGACACCACCCTACGTCAACGCACAAAACTGTAATCCTTCCACCATTACTAACTTTTACCTTGACTACATCCCCACTTGTCCCGCCCCCTATTCGCTTTCCAATCCTTGGGGAACGTCTCTGGGGCCTGCCCCCACCGGCAATCCGGCCAACGTCGATAATTACATTCCTTACACTACCGCGCCCGGAACCGGCGTCGCGGCTGCCATTTCACAAGGTGCGCAGCTCTTTTCTTTTGCCAACTACAATCGCGCCAACAAGCTTCCCTATACCATCAACGAGACATTTGATGTGCAATGGCAACCACGCAACGATCTCGCCATTGACATCGGCTACGTCGGGAACTTCGGTCGTCATGAGATCATTCCTCTTCCCTTCAATCAGGCGCAGATTGCTACGCCAACGAGTCCAGTACTTGTCGGCTCGCCCTACGAGCAGTTCTACACCTACGGCTACACGGTTTCGAACTCGACCACCGGTAATCCGCTCAGCCTGCAAACCTGCCCCCCATCCCAGACAAGTTGTTCGATGGTCACCACCTACGAGGGCGGCAACATCGATCTGCGCGTCCCTTATATTGGCTATTCGGCCGAGTCGGAAACCTACAAGGCGGCCGGAGTCTCTGCCTACAACGCTCTGCAAGCCCACTTGGAGAAGCGCATGAGCCACGGTTTGCAACTCGGGTTTTCCTACACTTACTCTCACTCTCTCGACGAGCAGAGTGCGATGGGATTGTTTTACAACGGCAATAATCCGCTCAATCTGCGCTCCGGCTACGGTTCGTCCGACTTCGACCGCACTCACATCTTCAACTTCAGTTACCTCTATCAGCTTCCCAAGTTTTTCCGCGAGTCTTCGTTCAAAGGCAAAGTGGCCAATGGATGGGCGTTCGAAGGCCTTACCGTTATCCAGAGCGGCCAGCCTTACAGCATCATCGATTACTCTGGAGCCGTCGGCAGCATCTTTTTCGGCACCTCCGACGGCATCACCAATCCTGTGGTCCCGCTTGCTCCAGGTTGCACTCCCAAGAATGCAGTCACTGGTCTCTCCGGAGCCGATGCCTACTTCAATCTCAGCGCCACTGCGCTCAAGCCTTCGTGCTTCACCTTGCCTCTGCTCAGTCCAGGTGACCTGAACGGCGGCATTCCTCAGGGCGACACATTTGAAACGAATTTTACTTCGGGCGAACGCAATATCTTCCGCCAATCCTGGCAGCGGGTTGCCGATATCTCTCTAGTGAAGGTCACGCAGCTCACCGAGCGGCTGCAGGCACGCTACAGCTTCGACGTCTTCAACTTCACCAACACCGCCAGTTTCGACGTTCCAATCGACGACATTACGCAAAATGCTGGCTATGATGACTTCCCCGTACAAGGCACTCCCGTTTTGCCCACCGGATGCGGCACGGCTAACCCGGTAAACAACTTTTATAGTTGTGGCGTCGGTTTGGGGGCGGTGAACAAAACCATTGGTAGCCCGCGCCAGATCCAGATGACCCTGCAGTTAAGATTTTAGGAGGAAGGTTCCTGCGGTTGGCCAATGTCTTCGTTCCAAACCTCAGGATGCCGTCGAATATATTCACTCAACAGCGAAGCACACTCTTCAGAATCGAGGTCGATCACCTCAACCCCCAGCGAGCGCAGCCAATCCACTCCGCCCTGAAAGTTGCGGCTCTCCCCGACAATCAGCGTGCGGAAGCCAAATTGCCGCACCAGCCCGCTGCAATACCAGCAAGGCGCCAGGGTCGTAACCATGATGAGTTTGCGGTAGCTGCGCTGCCGGCCCGCATTCCGGAAAGCATCAGTCTCGCCATGCGCAGAGGGATCGCCGTTCTGCACGCGGCGGTTGTGGCCGGAGCCGATCAGCCTGCCGCTCTCGTCAAAGATCGCCGCGCCAATCGGGATGCCGCCTTCACCCAGCCCCTTACGCGCTTCCGCTATTGCCACCGCGAGCATCGCCGAGTGATCCGAGCCGGTCATTATCCGTAATCATATTACGGCCCCGGGACGACCAGTAGCTTCCCAGTCACTTCCGCGCGTCCGCTTCTCCAGATACAAATGTTCTTGTTTTTGTGAGCCGTCAATCACCTATGACGCACGCCCAACTAGTCGAAAAAGCCGTGCGCTGGCTGCGCAGCTACCGCTGCGGAGTAGTGCTCTCGGAGCAAGCCTGCGTCAGCGGCGAAATGCCCGATGCCATCGGCTGGAAGCGCGCCTGCCATTCCGTGCTGGTCGAGTGCAAGCTCACGCGCTCTGACTTCCTCGCCGACCGAGCCAAGCCCTTCCGCCTCAACCCGGAGCAGGGAGTCGGCTGCGAGCGCTTCTACCTGGCTCCCGCTGGACTAGTTTGCCCCGAAGAGTTGCCCCAAGGCTGGGGATTGCTCGAACACAGTCGCGGCAAAATCGAAACCATCCAGCCCTCCGCCAAAAATCTGCGCAGCGCCGCCGGCTTCCGCTACGAAATGAATCTGTTACTCGCCAGCCTCCGCCGCGTCGAGGTCCGCGTAGAACCCCAAAGCATCACCGACTTCCTCAAGTGGAAAAACCGCATGGCAGAATACAACCGAGGCAGCCTGCCCGAGGGATTGCAGTCCGCCGAAGAAGAGCTAAACGTGTTCCTCGAACAGATCTAACGCAAAAGCTCTGCGGCGAAGAAGGAAGCGAGCAGGCTTGAAGCTGAAAGCTGGAAGCTGAAAGCTCCGCTCACAACTCCCGTCGCCCTTCCATAGCCTTCAGCATCGTGATCTCATCGGTATATTCGATGTCACTGCCAACCGGAATGCCCATGGCGATGCGAGTCACTTTCACGCCCGCGCGCTTCAGTCGCTGCGAAAGATAAGTGGCGGTGGCCTCGCCTTCGACCGTCGGATTGGTAGCCACAATCACCTCATCCACGTTCCCCGCGTCGACCCGCGCGATGAGATTCGCGATGCGCAACTGTTCCGGCCCCACGCCGTGCAGTGGCGAAAGCGATCCATGCAGTACGTGGTAAACGCCGTTGAAGTGCTTCGTCTTTTCAATGGCCGCAATATTTGTGGGTTCCTCGACCACGCACACCAGTCGCTGGTTGCGCGTAGCACTGGTGCAATAAACGCAGGGATCGACGTCAGTAATGTTGTTGCACACCGAACACAGCCGCAGGCTGGCTTTAACGTCGCGCACCGCCGCGGCCAAAGCCTCGGCGTCCTCGTCGCTCGCGCGCAGGATGTAGAAAGCCAGCCGCTGCGCGCTCTTCGAGCCCACGCCCGGCAGCTTCTTCAACTCGTCGATCAGCCGCGACATCGGCTCAGCAAATTTCGACATAAGGAATTGAGTAATTTTGCAATTTGGTGATTAGGAATTTGAAGACCAGACAAAACCCCAGACCTGACGCAAGAGTTGCACAATCACCCGATTGCACAATCGCTCATTCCCGTCACAGTCCGCCAAGGCCCATCCCGCCCAACATTCCGCCGACGGTAGACTGCATCGCTCCATCCACTTTGCGCGCAGCTTCATTAACCGCAGCCAGGATCAAATCCTGCAGCATCTCCACGTCGCCCGACTTCACAGCCTCGGGATCAATACTTAGGCTGAGCAGTTGTTTGCGGCCATCCATCTTCGCCGTCACCGTGCCCCCGCCAGAAGAGGCCTCAACCACCGTCTCCTGCATCTTCTTCTGCAGCGAGTCATACTGCGACTTGGCCTTCGACATCAGTTCTTGCAGATTGAATCCGCCCATAAAACCTCACGTTTCAAGGTTTCAAGAGTTGAAGGTTTCGAACCCTGAAACTCTGAAACCTTGATGTTTACCGCTTCTCCTTATAATCAATCACAGTACGAATCTCGGCTCCAAATTTCTCCTGCAGCCGGCGGACCACGGCATCCTGTTCAGCGCGCCCCCGGCCGCCAGTTCCCGAGTTCGTCCCGCCGGACCTGGAACTGTTGCCGTTACTTTTCTCTTCCGTAGTCGCCACGGTTGCGCCGGAAATAATCCTCAGCCGGACGGGCCGCCCTAAAACGCCGCTAGCCGAAGCGACCGCCAGTCGCCGCGCATCGGCACCCAGCGACATGTCAACCACGGTCTGCGATTCGGCCACCTTGATCACCACTTCGTTGCCTTCGACCGCCCATTCGCCGGCTTCGAGCATCGACACCAAAATGCGCTGATTGCCATCCCTGAGCGCCTGCAGCACGGCGCCTCGCAATCTCTCGATCGCCGGTACCGGCGCAGCTTGCAATTTCGTCTCGCGCTCCGGTTCGGCCGGCGAACTAAGTTGCAGTTCGGCGGCATCCTCACTCAGATTTGCTGGCGCGGCCGCTCCCATCACCACTCGCGCAGGCGGGTTCCCAGCGGGGACCATGCGCGGCCCACTGCCCGAAGCAGGATTCGCAGCAAACTCCTGCCGCGGACCGCCTTTGCGCGCGGAATCGGCATCGAACGGAGAAACATGCCTTGACCCCGCATCCGGAGCTGCATCCTCGCGCTCCTGCGCCAACCGATTCCGCTGCGGCCCAGTACTCCCCGGCACAACGGCGATCGGTCGCGCCGATGCGCCAACTCCAGATCCGCCGGTTGAAGCCGCCACGTCGCTCAGCAGTTGTTCCATTGGAAGCAAACGCTGGGCATGCGCCATTTTGAGCAGGCCCAGTTCCAGGTGAAAGCGCTGCTCCTGCTTGTATCCCAGCTCGCCGTGGGTCCTCAGCATGATCTGCAAATGCCGCGTCAGATCTTCTTCGCCAAACAGTTCCGCGACCCGGGCAACGCGCTCCCGTTCTTCACTCGATATCTGCAGCAGGGAAGAGTCCTTACCCGCAATCTTGGCCACGGTCGCATTGCGCAGGAAGCGCACCATCTGCCGCGCAAAGTGCGTAGGGCTATGTCCCTCGCTGATAAGATGGTCGACCTCTCGTAGCACTTCATCGCTCGCCCCGCGAGCCACCGCCTGCATCACTTCTTCAAGAATGTGCGCCGGCGCCGCGCCAACCAGGTTGCGCACGGAATCAGCCGTGATCTTTCCGCTCGAGGAAGCAATCGCTTGATCCAGAATCGACAGCGCGTCGCGCATCGAGCCGTCGCCAGCCTCGGCCAGCAAGGCAAGAGCATCGTCATCCGCTTCAATCTTTTCGCGGCCCGCCAGATCGCGCAGTTGGCCCACAATGTCCTCGAACTTCACCGCGCGAAAGCTGAAGTGCTGGCAGCGGGACCGGATGGTCTGCGGAATATCCTCCGGCTGCGTAGTTGCCAGCATAAAAACAATGTGATCCGGAGGTTCCTCCAGAGTCTTGAGCAGGGCATTGAAGGCAGCGTCCGTAATCTGGTGTGCTTCGTCGAGAATGTAAATCTTGAAGCGGTCGCGCGCCGGCTTGTAACGCGCCGCCTCCCGCAGTTCGCGGATTTCGTCGATCCCGCGATTGGTAGCAGCATCGATCTCGATCACGTCAACCGCATTCCCCGCGCGAATCTCGGTGCAGGATTCACAAACGCCGCAAGGCTCTGCCACCGGCCTGTCAGACGAACGGCAATTCAACGCCGCAGCCAGAATCCGCGCCACGGTCGTCTTTCCGATCCCGCGATGCCCGCTGAAGATGTAGCCGTGGGCCGTGCGTCCCTGTTCCAGAGCGTTCTGCAGGGTGCGGGTAACGTGCTCTTGTCCGATAACCTCGGAGAATTTCTGCGGCCGGTATTTGCGCGCCAGGACGGTGTAGCTCATGATCCGGAACGTTGATTATACGTGATAAGAACCGCAGAGAGGGCTTCAGGGTAGAATCCCCAAGGTAGAATCCCAAGACACGGCAGCCATGACAAAAACTCCAGCAGTACTTGTTGATATCTCGCTCGTCAGAAGGTTGCTTACTTAAGGAGACTCAATGCGCCTGCTCGACCTCGGCACTTGCTTTGCTCTCGCTTTCGGCGTGTTTTGTTCCTTCTCAACCGCGCAGCAATCACAATCCTCCGTTGAATCACGCCGAAAGGCGCTGAACGATCTTCTCGCGGAGCAGTGGGAATACAAGCTGCGCACCAGCCCGATCTTCGCTTCCTTTCTCGGAGACAAGCGCTGGAACGACAAACTCGACGACTTCTCTCAGGAAGCCATCGATCGGGATGTGCAGGAGACGCAGAAGTTCCTCACCCGTTTCGAAGCCATCGACACTTCAGGATTTCCCGAGCAGGAGGCGCTCAACAAAGTCTTGATGGTTCGTGATCTCCAGATGCTGGTCGAGAGCGCTCGTTTCAAGTCCTGGGAGATGCCAGTGAGCCAGCAGAGCGGCATCCAGATTGACCTTCCCGACCTCGTGAATGTGCTCTCTTTCCAGTCAGTCAAAGATTACGAAGACTATGTTTCCCGCCTCCAGCAAATTCCGCGGCTGCTGGATCAGACCATCATCCAGATGCGCAAAGGCATGAACGACAAATTGATGCCGCCCCGCTTCTTGTTGGAGAAAGTCGTCGACCAGAGCAACTCGGTCTCTTCCCAGGATCCGGAAAAGTCTCCCTTCGCCCAACCCTTTCTAAATTTTCCCAAGAGCATCTCCGAATCCGATCAGAAGCGCTTGCGCGAAGCCGGTCTCGCCGCAATTAAAGGTTCTGTTTTACCCGCTTACGGCCGTTTCACGGTGTTCGTCCGCGATGAGTACGTTCCGAAGGGGCGCACTGAGCCTGGCATCTGGTCTCTTCCCGACGGCGCCGCAATGTATCGCCACGAAATCCGCCGCATGACCACTACTGACCTCACACCGCAAGAGATCCACGAGATTGGGCTCAAGCAGGTCGACGAGACTGAAGCCGAGATGCTGGTCCTGGCCCACAAGCTTGGATTCAAAGATCTGGCCAGCCTCAACGACCACATCAAAAACGACCGCCGTTTCTACGCCACATCCGGCCAGCAGGTGCTCGACCTCTATGCGACCTATGTGCGCGAGATGGAGCCGGAACTGCCCAAGCTTTTCGGACGCCTCCCCAAAGCTAAGCTTGCAGTTATTCCGATGGAAGCCGCGCGTTCCAAGAATGCCGTACCCGCCGACTATACCGATGGTGCCGCGGACGGTTCGCGTCCCGGCCACATCAATGTAAACGAGTGGGACCCTGAGCACCGCCTTGTGCTCAACATTGAAGCCATCGCCTACCACGAAGGCATTCCCGGTCACCACCTACAACTTTCACTCGCCCAGGAATTAACCGATCAGCCTGCTTTTCGAAAATATGAAGACTACACGGCATTCGTCGAGGGCTGGGCTCTCTACTCAGAGCGGCTAGGCAAAGAAGTGGGCCGTTATCAGGATCCCTACAGCGACTATGGCCGGCTGGAAAATGAAATGTGGAGAGCCATCCGCCTCGTCATCGATACTGGTGTGCACGAGAAACACTGGTCCCGCGATCAGATGGTGGCCTACTTTCATCGCTACACTGCCATGGACGAGCCCAATGTCCAGAGCGAAGTGGATCGTTACATCGCCTGGCCCGGTCAGGCTCTGGCTTACAAACTCGGCCAGTTGGAAATTCTGAAGCTCCGGCAATACGCCAAAGATCAGATGGGCGAGAAGTTCGACATTCGCAGCTTCCACGATGAACTGCTCGACGGCGGCGCGCTTCCGCTGGACGTACTTGATACGCGCATCCACGACTGGGTGGCAAAAGCAAAATAGACCTCCTCCTGCTGCTGCCACAGCCCCGCTTGCTAAAACCGCGGCGCAAGGAATACGCTGGTGCGTCAGTTGACAGTGCGGGAGCGGCTTGATTCGAGCGGGATCTGCCCGAAACGCCGCAAAGGAGTTTTTATGCAACTGAAAGTCGCAAGCCGAACCAAGGATGGAATTCTCGTCATCGATTGCAGCGGCCGGATCATATTTGGCGAGGAGACTTCGCTGCTGCGCGATGAGGTCAAGAAAGCTGTGTCCGAGAACAAGCGCATCGTGCTCAATCTGGGCGAGGTCAACTACATCGATTCCGGCGGTTTGGGCACCCTCGTAGCTCTCGGAACAACTGCCCAAAACGCAGGCGGCGCGATCAAATTGACCAACTTAACCAAGCGCGTCGGCGATTTGCTGCAGGTAACCAAGCTGCTTACGGTCTTCGACGTCTATAACTCTGAGGCGGAAGCCATCGAATCCTTCCGCAAGGCGGCTTAGCCCGGCTCTGATCGACCGAACATGATCGACCAAATATGACAGGCGGTGCGACCGCCGCAGACGCGCCCAGTTCTCCTCGAATGCTGCCTCGCATCGTCTTTCTTCTCTGCCTGCTCGCGAGTGCCAGCGGCTTCGTGTCTCCGCCGGTAGCGCTCGCCATGGGCCTGGTGTTTGGGCTCACATTGCCCCATCCCTACGACGACGAAGCAAAAAGATTCTCCAAATTCCTTCTGCAGGCCTCCGTCGTAGGATTGGGTTTTGGCATGAACCTGCACCAGGTGCTCCGCGCGGGAAGCAGCGGTTTCGTCTACACCATTCTCGGTATCAGCTTCGCTCTGCTTGTGGGCACAGGCCTCGGCAGGTTGCTGCACGTGCAGCCAGTCCCGTCGTTTCTCATTTCCACGGGTACGGCGATCTGCGGCGGCAGCGCCATTGCCGCCGTCGGGCCCATCACCGAAGCCAGCCACGAAGAGATGGCCGTATCCCTCGGAACGGTCTTCGTCCTGAATTCCGTAGCTCTGCTGATTTTTCCCTCAATCGGTGCGGCGCTCAAGCTCACGCAATCGCAATTTGGACTCTGGGCCGCGCTCGCCATTCACGACACCAGCTCAGTCGTGGGTGCTGCCGCCAAATATGGCGCCGAAGCCCTTGCCATCGCGACCACAGTAAAGCTCGCGCGCGCCCTGTGGATCGTCCCACTCTCGATCGGAACCGCCGTGGTGCGCGGCGCCAAAGCCAAAATTCAGTGGCCCTGGTTCATTGGCTTGTTCTGCCTGGCCGCCGTATGCAACACCTATCTCCCATCCGGAGCCCACGCCTATGCCATCGCCGTGAAGGTTGCAAAGATCGGATTGACCGCCACCTTATTCCTCATCGGCAGCGGCATCTCCGTGGCAACCGTCAAGCAGGTAGGTCATCGTCCCTTGTTGCAGGGCATCATATTATGGTTGCTGGTTTCGGTGGGATCGCTGTGGCTGATTCGCCTGGGATGGATCGCGCTGTGAAGCAGGGAAGCAAGAAGTCGCCAAAACGCAGAGCGAAGTCTTCGTCAGACCAATCGCCAGATCGGTCGTCAGATCGATCCTCGAAGATGCGCCTGCGCATCGAGGCCGCGATCCGACGAATTCCCAAAGGCAAAGTGTCCACCTACGGAGCGGTAGCGCGAGCCGCAGGATTGCCAGGAGCAGCGAGGCAGGTAGCCAAGGTGTTGCATCGCAGCTTCGGCCTGCCTTGGCAGCGGGTCTTAGGCGCGGGCGGAGAAATCAAGCTGCGCGGCGACTCGGCGATGGAACAACGGCTGCGACTGGAGGCTGAAGGCGTGCACTTCCGCGGCCGAAAGGTGGACATGAAGCAGCACGATTACAAATTCATGCCCGTAACCAGGAAACGCTAAGCGGAAAACCCCGCCCGCGAACGAAGACATGGCTCATGTGGAGCGGGCACTTCTGCCGCCGTCTTTGACGTTGATTTTGACTTACAGCGTCGACCCGTCAATAAAGGTTTGTCATTCCGACCGGAGCCGGAGCGCCAGCGACGGCGGAGGGAGGAATCTGCTGTTTCTGGCATCAAGACGGCCCGTGTCGAACGGACACTCTCCCGTCCGTCGCTCTTGATCTTGATTCCGCTATTTCTTGAACTGCTCGTCAATCTCCACCTGATATCCAGAAACCATCTTGTTCGTTTCATTTGCCATCCCCACCACCGCCATCAACTCCTTGAACATGGCGTCGGTCATGCCTTTTTTCTGCGCCGAGACAGTGTGTGAAGCGATGCAGTAGTTGCATTGATTCGTCACGCTCACCGCGACGTAAATCATCTCCTTGGTCAGCGGATCCAGCGCCCCAGGACCCATAATCTGCTTGATGTCCTCCCAAGTGCGCTTCAGTGTAACGGGATCGTGCGCGATCGCTTTCCAGAAATTGTTAATCCAGTCAGTCTTGCGCGTAGCCATAATGTCGTCATAAACGGCGCGCACTTCTGGGCTGGCGTCCTTATAATCAATGAGTCCCAGCGTTGCCATTAGTTCTCCAGTTCCCAAAATCAATTCACGACAGCGGCACAGAGCCACGGGGAAAGGCAAAAAAGGGTTTCGCCGTGCCTCCGTGCTGAACCGGTTCAGCTAAGTCGGCAGTTCCCCGGCTAACAATTTCTCCAACGCCGCCGCCGGGCAGCGCACTCCCACAAAGAACTGCCCAAACAACGCATACACGGCACTGACATGGTCAAAGCGCATTTCGTAGATCAACTTCTTAAACACCAGCGGATCATCGGCAAACAGATCGACCCCCCACTCCCAGTCATCGAAGCCAATCGACCCGGTGATGATCTGCTTCACTTCGCCCGCATAGCGGCGTCCCACCAGGCCGTGTTCGCCCATCTGGCGGGCGCGTTCTTCGATCGGAAGCGTATACCAGTTCTTATCTTCGCCCCGCAGTCGGTTCATGGGATAAAAACAGACGTAACGGTTCGGCGGAATCTCAGGAAACAGCCGCGGACGCATCGCCTCCCGGTGCCGGTCGAGTTTGCATTCGATTTCCGCCTTCCATTGCTCAGAGTGCGGTTGAATGCCCTGATCAGCCAGTTCTTTGTATATCTTCAGCGTGGAATCGTACAGCCCAAGCTCGATGATGGAAAGATAAGAAGATGTCGGCTCAAGGTAATCGCTCAGGCGCAATCCAGCCAGCCTGAGTTCCGCCTGATTAAGGTCGGCAAAAGATTTGCGAAAATGCACCAGCATCAGATCGCCTTTGTGGCCGATCAGTGAAAAAAGCGCCGATTGCCCGTTCGTATTCCGTTCCATCTCACCCAGCACTACCGAAGCTTCCTGCGCAATCGCCGACCGCGCGGCCTCCGGCAGCGCCCGCCACGCCGTCCACCGGAACCGCATCATCTGGTGCAGCACGCTGTAGCCCTCAGTCGTCAGCGGCACTTCCGGAAGCTGTGTCGAGGCCGTTTGTGAGTGACCGGAAGGCGTTGAGGTCGTCGTCATTGTCTTCTCAGGACGTGGGCTCATAATTTCTCCACCTATTGTACGCAAGAGGTACGGAGCCAGCGAATCCACCATTTACAATCATCTTGATATTTCAAGACCGCGGCGACACGCTGCATTCATGCGAAAACTGATTCCAGTATTAAGCGTCGTTCTGGTCCTGGCTGCCTCACTCGTGGCGCAGACCAATCGCCTCTGGGTTCTGCGCCCACCCGGCGAAGTCGCAGAGTACGATCCCGCAACCTTCGCCGCCAAACAGACCGTGAAAATCCCCGCAGAAGTCGTGGCGTCGCCGCAGAGCTTCTCGGTCAATCATCTGGGCCAGATGTTGTTCGCCGCACCCGTATCTCTGCCGCTCACAGAAGAAGATCTCGCCGCCGAGCAGAAGATCTGGTTCTGGGATGGCCACACCGCAACCACCCTCACCCGCGAGGTCGCCCGCACCACGGCTACGGCTGGCTCAAACCTGTCCATCACCGAGTCAGCGCCTGTGCCCTATCTCTCAGAGGATGGAACCCATCTCTATTGGTTTTCAAACCAGGGACGCCGCCTGCAGCGCGACGGCGTGGATCTTTCGACCAAGACAACTTGGTTAGCATGGCAAACCGATCTCTCTGGCGCCGCCCGTCAGGACATGCCCTCCGTCCCGCTACCCGATTGCCCATGCCCTACCGGAGGCTGTGAGGAAACTTGCCCCTACGGCCAGGTGTGGGTTCCAGACGATGGCGTGGGCAAGTTCTTTCTGCTGACCCTGTTCGTCTCCGGAAAGACCCAACCCATTTACCAGGCAACCTCTTTATATGAGGAAAACGCCGGCAAATGGGCATCGACGCCCATCAATCCGCCGCTACGCCGCGTCCTCGACGCCGCCAACGCCACCACCATCCTTGAGGCGATTCCAGACACCGCCTGCTGCGGCTGGCAGAATCAAACCAACGATCAGACTCTGCTCCATCTCCACGGCAAGACCTTGACCCTCTTCGATGAGCAGGCAACCTACAAAAATCCCGACTACGACGTCAGCTTCTATACCCAGAACGGCAAGCTATCGCCCGACCTCGCCTCTGTCGCGTTGACCATCGTCGCCACCGCCCAGCCGAACAAGCCGATTCAACTCTCCGAGCAGGGTCAGGCCAACCCCGAGGAATCGCAGCGCATTCGCAAGGCTTTACTCGATCTGCCGGCGGTCGAGATAAAGACCATCGAGGTAAAGAGCAACGTCAGTAGCAATGACGATACCCCCCATCGCATCGCATTTCTTCCCCACGCCACCCTCGTAGGCTGGATCAGCCCCAAGGAGATTCTTATCGTGGAGGGCCATGTGCTCGTCGCCTACAACATCGCAAGTGGTGCCCGCCGCAAGTCGAACATCCATGTCGAGGATGCCGCCCATGTCTTTCTGCGCTGAACGCCCCGTGCCTCCGGAACCACCCTTATAGCACTCTCGGGCCACTCGCTCCCGGATCGTGCCATTGCCACCACCCGTTCATGGCCTCAGGATACTTGTGTCTGGCGAATGGCCCCTGGTTCAGAGCGATTTCGCGAGGCACCAAGACCCTAAATGCTACAAAACAGCCCAACCGCGCAGCTTTCCAGACCTCAGGTTAATTTCGCCAACCGGCAACCTCGTCGCCTTCAGATCGCACTCATTCTTTTATTGGTTGCCCTCGGCGTCGTACTCGCCAAGGACCGCGATTTCTGGTTCGGCTCCGACCAGACCGCCGACTCCGATTCGACCGGTCCGGAAAGCACCCCGAAACTGAATTTCCCGGCTGCAACCGCCAAGACCGTCCCGGCTCCCGTAGCACGGATTGAAGCGGGAAAGACTGAGACCGCCAAGAACCACACGGCCCCGAAGCTTGCCACCAAGGCCGTCGCCGAGCCGGCTCAGCAGGATGCTGCAAACCAGGACTCGCCAGTGGTTGCAACCACCCGCGCCGCCCTTCCACCGCTCGATGTCGAAGTGGTTGCAGGCGACGCCCACCGCACCGTTCATCCCGGGAGCAACATCACGAAGGTGGAGATTCCCGGCAGTTCGAACCGTGTCTCAGCCGCCGCTTCAGTACCAGGTGTGAGCACGAACGCAGCCGAGCGTGAACTTCTTCCCGCGGGAGCCGTCCCGGAACTCCGGCAATCCCTCGACGTGGCCTATCCCCTACTCGGACAGCACACCAGGGTGCAGGGTTCGGTGGTGTTGCAAGCCGTAGTCGGGACCGACGGCATCATCGAAGACCTCCGCGTGCTCAGCGGTCCGTCCATCCTCACCGCCGCAGCCCAACAAGCCGTCCGCCAGTGGCGCTTCAAGCCTTTTCTTCAGAACGGACAGCCGGTCGAGACCAAAGCCAGAATCGTAGTCAACTTCTCGATTCGAGTCGCCGACAACGCCGCGACCAGCTAAGCCACCGACCAGCTCATCAAAGCCTGCCCTGAGCGAAGCCGAAGGGGATCTCCCGCGAGCACACTGCCGCGCCTGCGCAACGAGCGCTCACTACACGCTAGAGCTGATCGAGTGACGAGCTTATTTAGTGATGGTCCCCGTTGCTATGCCGCCAGGTCCAGTATTCTTTCTGCTCCCCGGCCGGCAGCTTGCGAAAATCTCTATTCTCGTCGCGGTGGTTTTCGCGAGCCCACTGATGGTAATAGGTGACCTCAGAATCGTTCCAGACATGATAGTCGCTGTAGTAGGGGTCATAGACCCGGTAGTAATGTGGATGTCCGCAAGCCGACCCCAATACGGAACACGTCAGGGCGCCGGCCAGGAAGAGTGAACTTACAAAACGCGACTTGCTCTTCATCTGTGAATGTCCTCCTCTGGTTTCAACCTCTCAACAACGATGTCCGCCCAGTCGGGAAGCGCGGCCAATCCCACTTCGTTGCCGCTGCCCACCCCCAGGGTTGCTTACAACCAACTCCTCGACATCAACCAATCACAAAGCAATGCAGCACTACCCGCAAAACCAGATTGTACCAGCGGCAATCGTCGGACAAACGCACCGGCACCCAACTTCCCAAGTTATCAGATAGAATCAATACATCCCGCGAGTCGAAGGAGAACACGCCAATGTATCCGGAAATTATGGTCATCCCCATGCGCGAAGAGCTGACCCGCCTGGGCATCGAAGAACTCCGCACCTCCGAGGCCGTCGACCGCGCCCTGAAGGCTCGCCCGGGTACAACCTTAGTGATAGTGAACTCCATTTGCGGATGCGCCGCCGGCCGCATGCGTCCCGCCGTCCGCATCGCTCTCGAAAAGGCCACGCATCCCGACAAGACATACACCGTATTCGCCGGGCAGGACGCCGAAGCCACCGAACGCGCCCGCAGCTATTTCACCGGACAACCGCCCTCTTCCCCTTCAATCGCGATTCTGCGCGATGGCCAACTCGTCTACATGATGCCCCGCCGCGACATCGAATCCCGCGAAGCCCCAGCCATAGCCGCCGACCTGAAAGCAGCCCTCGACAAATTCTGCGCCAAGCCGGTAACAGCGTCGTAGAGACGTAGCTTGCTACGTCTCTCTAGCCCACAAGATGCTGCGTGAATCTATCTCTTCCCCGCCGCCCCGCTAACCATAAACGCCTTCACCACAATCCCATTCGGCTGCATCCCCACCGGAATCATGGTCAATAGCGAATACTCCGTAGGTTCCAGCCTTCGCGGCTCGCGCTTTTGGATCACCGTCACGTCCCCAGCCCGAGTATCCAGCACCAGAACATACCTCTGATCCTGCGATAGCGCCAAACCATCCGGATGGCTTCCCACCGCCATGGTTGCGATCCTCCGGCCCATATCTATGTCATAGACGGCCACGCTGTCCGATCCAAAGTTGCTGGCATATAGCCGCGAGTTATCCAGTGTGACCACCGCGTGCGTGGGATGCTGCCCGATCAGCGCGCTGCTCCCTACTTCATTATTTCCCGTCTCAATAATCGAAATGCTGTCGGAATCAAAATCGCACACGATCAGCTCCCCGCCATCGGGTTTCAGCGCCAGGCTCACCGGCGTCCTCCCTACATCCAGCAGCGCCAGCACCCGGTCACTCGTCGGCTCACCATTCTTCTTGCCGCTATCTAACGCAATCGACGCCACCTGCGACGAGCCCGAACACGCCACAAACGCTTTACTCGAATCCGGCAGGATGGCGATGTCCTCCGGCTGCTGGCACACCGGCAAGGTTGCCCGTACCCGCAGCACCTTCGTGTCGATCACGGAAACCGTGTTGTCGCCGCGATTCGATACCACCACGGTCGCGCCGTCCGGCGAAACTCGTGCCAGTCCCGGAGCAGAGCCCACTCGCACATTGCCGATCACGGCCTTCTTATCGAGATCGATCACCGAAACATTGGCCGACCCCGAATTCGCCACATACGCCCGCCTGCCATCTTCCGAAACATCAATAAAATACGGCCTCCCATGCACGCCGATCGTGGCCACCACGGCATTCTTCTCGGCATCGATCACACTGACATTGTTCGACCCGCTGTTGACCACATAGATTTCATTCTTCTTGCCGTTGGCCACCACTCCGGTCGGCTCCACGCCCACCGCAATCGTCTTTGCCAGCTCAAACGTCCGCAAGTCAATCACGCTCACCGTATTGCTCTTGCCGTTCGTTACATAGGCATACTCGCGGTACGCGGGCCCGTAATCCGGCAAAGCCTGCTCGCGCAGATACCACCACCCAATCCCGCCCAGAAGTGGTATCAGAACAATGATGATCAGGATTTTTCGCAAGATGTCAGCTTACTTCCCCAAACGAAACAAGACTACCAGACAGAACAACAAAACATTTGGAGACGGTCGCCGCGGCGGCCATCTCCCCTCTCTGGAAAATCCAGCTAACCTTCGCCCTCGTCGCCAGTCGAATTAATCGTGTGAAGGGCTGATCGGCCTGCCCGTCCGCCCCGAGCCATCTGAGCTAACCGATGCGCATGCTCCTGGATACTTTCGGCCAGACGTTGCGCACCCTATGGGCGCATAAGCTGCGTTCGTTCCTCACCATGTTTGGCATCGCCTGGGGTGTGGGATCGCTCTTGCTGCTGGCCGGCGTCGGCGAAGGCTTCCGCAACGGCAACCGCCGCCAGCTCGAGACGTTCGGCAAAAACATCATTTTCTTCTGGGGTGGACGGTCTCCTGCCGTCGAAGGCAGCTTCACTTCCATGAAGTGGTTCAACCTCACCTATGACGACTACCTCGCCATCAAGAACGAATCAAAGCTGACCGTGAACCTTGCACCAGTGATCGCGCGTGACGACATCCGCGCCGTCAGCGACTACACCAGCACCAATGGCCAAGTCTCCGGCGTTCCTCCCATCTACAGCCACGTCCGCACCATCCCCCTGCAGGTCGGCCGTTGGATCAACGACGAAGACAACGACCAGCGCCGCCGTGTCTGCCTCCTCGGCCGCGAAATGACGCGCAACTTGTTTCCCGGACGTCCCGCGGTCGGCAATACCATCCTCCTCAACGGCGTTCACTTCGAAGTCATCGGCATGCTTTCCATGATTGGCAACGAAGAGCAAAACTCCACCAACATTCGCATCTTCGTCCCCTTCAACACCATGCGCGAACTCTTTCCCCTCAAAGGCGACAACTCCAAAGATGGCAATGCGATCTCCTTCATCAATTATCAACCCCGAAGCTTCGACGAAAATGAAGACGCCAAAGACGAACTCCACCGCATCGTAGCTCGCAATCATGGCGGCTTCAATCCTAAAGGCGACGACATCTGGGAAGAGTGGGACACCGTAAAGAATCAGAAACTCATGGGCGAGATCTTCACCGCCATGGACTGGTTCTTAGGCGGAGTAGGCCTGGTCACGCTAGCCCTCGGCGCCATCGGCATCATCAACATCATGCTGGTCGCGGTAACCGAGCGCACCCGCGAGATTGGACTCCGCAAAGCCCTGGGCGCCACCAACCGCAACATCTTGTTCCAGTTCTTTCTCGAAGGAGCGTTCCTCACTTTGATGAGCGGCGCACTCGGAGTAGGCGCCGCCACGCTCTTCGTTCACCTGCTCTCTGGAGTGAATCTCCCCCAGGGCTTCGATACGCCGCGTATCGTGCCCGTGTCGGCTGTCGCGGCGGTTCTATCGTTGGCCCTGGCCGGCATCACCGCCGGCCTCTACCCGGCCCGCAAAGCCGCCATGCTCGAACCCGTGGAGGCCCTGCGTCAGGAATAAGTCGTCCCAAATAGTCGCCCGGAGTGATTCACACGAAGTATTGAAGCAACGAGTAAGCAAGAACTATCGGAGCAATTATGACCCGCGACCTGCTGAAAGAAGCTTTCGGCGCCATGCAGTACAACCGCCGCCGCACCGCGCTCACCATGCTCGGCATGGCCTGGGGGATTGCCACCGTCGTTATCCTGCTGGCCTTCGGCTCCGGCTTCGAGCACGCCATCGGAACCATCTTCAGCTCCTGGGGCACCGACGTCATCGGCGCCTTCCCCGGCCGCACCTCCCTGCAGGCCGGAGGCGCCAAGGCCGGCAGTGAAGTCCGCCTCCAGATCGCCGACGTCGATTACATTCGCAACGAAGTCCCCATGATAAAGGGCGTCACTCCCATCTTTGACCGTCGAAATAATCTGACCATCCAACGTGACACGCGTAGCTTCACTAACCTGGGCGTCACCGGGGTTTATCCCGTATACGAGCGCATCCGGCATTTTCAGGTCGCCACCGGGCGGGGTCTTAGTGAACTAGACCAACTCCAGCGCGCCCGCGTGGCCGTGATCGGCGACGAAGCCAGACGCAGGCTCTTCTCCGGCGAACCACCCCTCGGACAATCCATCCGCATCAACGGCATGAGCTTTCAGATCGTCGGTGTCTACCAACGCAAGGTCCAGGGCGGCGACGACAACGACAACAGCTTCATCGTCATCCCTTTCAGCACCATGGGCGACCTGTATGACACCAAGTACATCACTGGCATATTCATGGACTACGAAGGCGAAAACCACCAGCAACTCACTCGCGTGGTTCGCTCCGTGCTCGCCGGACACCACAACTTCCGCCCCGACGACCGCCGCGCCGTCTTCATGGCTGACTTCAAGCAGGACTTCGATGAGTTCACGGTCGTAACCACCGCACTCAAAGTTCTGCTGGCCTTCATCGGCGCTCTAACTCTCGGCATCGGCGGCATCGGTCTCATGAACATCATGCTGGTATCAGTGCAGCAGCGCACCCGCGAAATCGGCATCGAAAAAGCTCTGGGTGCGCACAAAGCCCACATCCTCTTCCAGTTTCTAGCCGAAGCTCTCGCCATAACATTTGCCGGAGGTCTCGGCGGCATCGCCATCGCCTACGTAATTTCCTGGATCGTCGGCGCACTCCCGCTGATGAGCGCCTTCGGTGACAATCTCCAGGCCGGCGACATCCACCTCCACATCGACATCGGCAGCCTGCTCGTAGCAACAATTATTCTCAGCCTCGTAGGCATCATCAGCGGCATGGTCCCCGCCGTCCACGCTGCCCGCCTCGACCCCATCGAAAGCCTGCGCTACGAATGACGCCGCCAACCAGGCAGTGCTCAGCTGACCAAGGCGCGTCAGTGTACAATCAGCAACGCCACGCGCACCCGAGAACCCAAATTTTGTCAGAAGCAATCCTTAAGGAGCCTCACTGAATGCGATCCCTCGTCCTGTTAGCCTTACTCATATCCCTGCTGTGCTCCACCGTCCTCGCGGCGCCGCCCCAGTCTGATCTCGAGTCCCGCAGAAAGGCCCTGAACGATCTTCTCGCCGAACGCTGGGAGTATACCCTCCGCACCAGTCCCATCTACGCCTCCGTCCTCGGAGACAAGCGCTGGAACGACAAACTCGACGATCTCTCGCAGAAAGCCATCGACGATGACCTGGAGCAGGCCAGAAAATATCTCACCCGCTTCGAAGCTATCGACATCACCGGTTTCCCCGAGCAGGAAGCCTTGAACAAAACCTTGATGGTCCGCGACCTCCGCATGGCCCTCGAGGGAGCCCGTTTCAAGCCTTGGGAAATGCCCGTGTCGCAGGTCGATGGCCTCCCCATCGAACTTCCAGAGCTGGTGACCGTTCTCTCATTCCAGAGCGTTAAGGACTACGATGACTACATTTCGCGCCTACGGCAGTTTCCCCGCGTTTTCGACGAGACCGTGATTCAGATGCGCAAAGGTATGGCCGAGGGCCTCATGCCCCCGCGCGTCCTGCTCGAGAAAGTGGTTCAACAGTGCAATGGCCTCGCCACCAAAACGCCGGATACCTCGCCGTTCGGCCAGCCCTTCGCTAAGTTTCCCGATTCCATCCCCGCCGCTGACCAAAAGCGGTTGCGCGAGCAGGGCCTGGCCGCGATCAGCGAGTCCGTGCTTCCTACCTACGTAAAATTCACCACCTTCGTCCGTGAAGAGTACGCCCCCAAAGGCCGCACCGAGCCCGGCATTTGGGCTCTCCCCGACGGTCCCGAGCGCTATGCCTTCCGCGTGAAAGACAGCACCACCACCGATCTCACGCCAGAGGAAATTCACCAGATCGGTCTGGCTCAGGTCAAAGAGATTGAAGCCCGCATGCTGCAAGTCGTCAATCAGCTTGGCTACAAAGATCTGAAAAGTTTCAGCGCATCCCTCCCAGCCAATCCCAAAGTCCACGTCCATTCCCGCAAAGAGATCCTTGACCTTTATCAGAAGTACATCGATCAGATGTACTTGAAGCTGCCCTCCATGTTCGGACGTCTCCCCAAAGCCAAGCTGGAAGTAATGTCCATCGGGGAATTCAGCGAGAAAGATGCGGCTACCCACTACGTTGAGGGCTCGCGAGACGGCTCCCGCCCCGCTCACGTCATGGTCAACACAGGCAATTTCGAGAAGGGAACCACGCTCGACTTTGAAACCACCGCCTACCACGAAGGTATCCCGGGCCACCACATGCAGATCGCCATCGCCCAGGAACTGCCCCAGCTCCCACCCTTCCGCCAGAACGAGTATTACACCGCCTACACCGAGGGCTGGGCTCTCTACTCCGAGCGCTTAGGCAAAGAAGTAGGATTTTTCCAGGACCCCTACAGCTACTACGGTCACCTGCAGGATGACATGCTGCGCGCCATCCGCCTCGTAGTCGATACCGGCTTCCACTACAAACATTGGACGCGCCAGCAGGTAGTAGATTTCTTCCACGACCACTCCGCCATCGACGAAGCCGAAGTGCAGAGCGAGACCGACCGCTACATGGCCTGGCCGGCCCAGGCGCTCGGCTACAAGATCGGCCAACTGGAGATCCTGAAGCTCCGCCAGTACGCCAAAGATCAATTAGGCGACAAATTCAACCTGAGCAATTTCCACGACGAGATCCTCGGCGCCGGCGCCCTGCCGCTGGACGTCCTCTCCACTAGAATCCACGACTGGGTAGCAACCCAAAAGCAATAATCGGTGGCCAACCGCAACGCCGAATCGCCGTAGCTCGCTACATCTCTGTCGCCAGAGGCAAATCTATGTGAAAGGGCACGACAGATGTGAAAGGAAGCTATGTGGGGACGGCCGCCTCGGTCGTCCAGCGAGCAAAGCGAGCGCCCCAATCAAAACGAGTCGCGCCAGCCACGCCATTCATTAGCCCCGCACGTAAGCGGGGCAGTCCTACTGCCGCAACGTCAACCCGCTCAAAACCCCTTGCTGCTTGGCAATCAGCGCCTGCACCCCCGACCGCGCAAACCCCAGCATCTTGGCAAACTGCGCATCATCAAAAGCCTGCCGTTCCGCCGTAGCTTGCACTTCCACCATCTTGTGCCCCGCAGTCATCACAAAATTCATGTCCACATCAGCCCGCGAGTCTTCCTCGTAACAAAGATCAAGCAGGACTTCTCCATCCACAATCCCCACGCTAACCGCCGCCACAAAATCCCTCAACGGGACCGAAGTCAAAGTCCCAGCTTCCACCAGCTTTTCGAGCGCGAGTCCTAAAGCCACAAACGATCCAGTAATCGAAGCAGTCCGCGTCCCTCCATCGGCTTGAATCACGTCGCAATCAATCCAGATCGTGCGCTCGCCCAGCCGCGCCAGGTCAGTCACCGCGCGCAGCGACCTCCCAATCAGCCGCTGGATTTCATGCGTCCGCCCGCTCGGCCTCCCCTTCGCCACTTCCCGCGGCGTCCGCGTCAGCGTAGCCCGCGGAATCATCGCATACTCGCTCGATATCCATCCCTTCCCCGAGTTCCGCATAAACGGTGGCACCGTTTCTTCAATGGACGCAGTACAAATCACCCGCGTGTTCCCCACCTCAATCAGCACCGATCCCTCCGCCGTAGTAATAAAGTCGGGAATGATAGAAACCGGCCGCAGTTGTTCAGGAGAGCGATTATCCGAGCGATAGAACATAAGCGAGGATTGTAACCGATGCCCGCGCAGCACCCGAAAGCACCACGAAAATCGTCGTGGAGACGTAGCTTGCTACGTCTCTGCCGCCGCGGCTAGCCTGCCCTGAGCGAGGCCGAAGGGTCCCTTCGAGCGCACCGAGGCGTTCTCGCAAACCACCGATCATGCTCTAATAGAACCGACAAGAATCAGGACCAATCCATGCCCACCCTAATCCCGCAACCCACGCGCATCCAATCCGCCGGCAACAAACCAAAACTAATCGACGAATACATCGGACGCGTCAACTCCCAAACTCCATCCGCCAGCGTAGCCCACATGCGCAGCCCCGCCGGATGGCTCGAGCCCGGCCAAACCCCCACCTTCGACGAATTCACCATCGTTCTGAAAGGCACGCTGCACGTCGAGCACAAAAACGGCTCCCTCGACGTAGCCGCCGGACAAGCCATCATCGCCCACGCCGGCGAGTGGATCCGCTACTCCACTCCCCAGGAAGGCGGCGCCGAATACATAGCCGTCTGCCTCCCCGCCTTCTCTATGGACACCGTCCACCGCGACCAATCCTGAAAGCGTTCATTCGATAGAATTACAAACATGAAGGCCAATCGCTCGGTAGCAGTATTCGATCTCGGTGGTGTGCTCATCGACTGGAACCCGCGCTACCTGTATCGCAAGCTCTTCGACGGAGATGAAGACGCGATGGAGCACTTCCTGGCCAACGTCTGCACTTCTTCCTGGAATGCCCAGCAAGATGCTGGACGAACTCTTGCCGAGGCCTGCGCTGCACTCAGGTCGCTTCATCCCGATAAATCGGAACTGATCGACGCCTGGCGGCACCGCTACGGCGAAATGCTAGGCGGCCCCATCCATGGCACCGTCGACCTTCTCACCGAACTCCGTTCTCGCGGAGTCCCTCTCTATGCCCTCAGCAACTGGTCGGCGGAAACTTATCCCACAGCTCTAAAGCGCTTCGATTTCTTGCGATGGTTTCACGGAGTCCTGCTCTCCGGCGAAGCCCGCATGCTGAAACCCGACCCGCGTTTCTTCGAGCTCTTCTTTCAAACTTTCTCCATCAATCCGGCCGACGCCATCTACATCGACGACCTGCAACCCAACGTAGAAGCCGCCACCTCCCTCGGCATGCACGGCATCCTCTTCACCGACCCGCAATCCCTCCGCAAAGAACTAGCCAGCCTGGGCTTCATTCCACATTAATGTAGGAGTAGCTAGCCGCGCAGCGGCGGCAGAACACAGCCCACGGCGCAAGCCGTGGGTTAGGACTAGCCACCGCGAACTATTTCCACAGCTTTCTCTCTTCCAAAGTTCATCTAACCTTGACCATCTCCCAGCAATATCCAATACTCATCCTATAGCTCAACAGAATCATGCTCTCCCGCACCCATAACTCGTTAGGATTCAAGATTTTGCCCCTAACTTATTGCAGCCCTAAGATTTTTTCACGATTTCCCGCCAACTCTCTGATTGCAATAGACCAGGGGGGAGGGGGGTAGGAGACCATCATGTCAATGTTCAGCGTCCCGCGTTGCCAGCATCTCAAAGTAAACGGAACCCAGTGCGGCTCGCCCGCGCTCAAACGAAACCGCTTCTGTTTCTTCCACAGGCGTTTTCAGGAAGAGCGCATCAAGCTCAACTGCGACCGCGTCCGCCACAACCACGCCAGCCTCTATCTCCCCGTCCTCGAGGACGCCAATTCCATCCAGGTCTCACTAATGCAAATCATGCGCCTGCTGGCTTCCCGCCAGATCGATTCCAAGACCGCCAGCCTGCTCCTCTACGCCCTGCAAACCGCCAGCGTCAATCTTCGCCAAACCATATTCGAGCCCTATCACAAAGAAGATGTCGTCATCGACCGCCGCACCATCGACCAAACCTGCATCGGCTGCGACCAGTGGTCCGTGGACGATTTCCCCGACCCGGAAGAAACGGAAGAAGAAAAAGCCGAAGCAGCTGCCGAGCAGGCGGCCGAAGCCGCCGCCGCAGCCCGAGTCGCAGCCAAAGCAAAAGCCCGCCACAACGCCGCCCTGGAAGCCGAAGCCAATCGCCTCATCCGCCTAGGCGATCCCACCTACGTTGACGAACCACCCCCGGGCGAAGAAGTCCGAACCATGGCAACGGTTCGTGTGGGGACACCCACCCTCGGCTGTCCGACCGAACGCAACTCGACCCGCAGCGCCACAAAACCCGCGCCCGTTCTTCCAGCGCTTCAGCCACTAACTCCCTCCGGCACCAACAAGCAATCCGCTACCAAGCAAAGCAAATCCGCCCAGCCCGGCCTCCCCTCCGCGACCGCAAAACTCAGCAAGAAGAAAACACCCAAAAAGGTAGACATCAACCAGGTAAGAGAAAAAATCCGAGGCATGGCCCGCGACTGGATCATGAAAACCGCCAAGGAAGGCAGCCAACAGGCTCGTCACACAGAAAGCTAGTAACCTCGGGACGGCGACGCGTCAACCGCGGAACGGCGGCAGAACACCGCCCGGAAGCTAGAACCCACAAGTTAGAAGCTAGAAGCTCCTACTCCCACTCAATCGTCCCCGGAGGCTTGGAAGTAATGTCATACACCACGCGGTTCACACCCTTCACTTCATTCACAATCCGCGAAGAAATTCTTTTGAGCACCTCGTGCGGCAGCGCCACCCAGTCCGCAGTCATGCCATCCTCGGAACTCACCGCCCGGACCGCGCATGTATAAGCGTAAGTCCGCATGTCGCCCATCACGCCCACCGACATCACCGGTAGCAGCACTGCAAACGACTGCCAGATTTTTGTGTACAGACCTGCATTCTTTATCTCGGTCACCACAATGTCGTCACACTCCCGCAACAGCGCCAGCCGCTCCGGCGTGACTTCTCCCAAAACGCGCACCGCCAGCCCAGGCCCGGGGAAGGGCTGCCGCTGCAAAATTTCCTCCGGCATACCCAGGTCGCGCCCAATCTTTCGAACTTCATCTTTGAACAAATCCTTCAGCGGCTCGATCAGCTTGAGCTTCATTTTTTCCGGCAGCCCGCCCACGTTGTGATGCGACTTGATCACCTGCGACGGCCCCCGCACCGACCGCGACTCGATCACATCCGGATAAAGTGTCCCCTGCACCAGCCACTTCACCTTGCCTTCTTCCTTCTCAATGCGCCGAGCTTCTCGCTCGAATACCTTAATGAATTCGTTCCCGATGATCTTGCGCTTTTTCTCGGGATCGCTGACGCCTTTCAGTTTCCCGAGAAAACGCCCCGCAGCATCGACCGCATCGAGGCGCAAACCAAGCTTGTCGTGCAAAGTCTTCTGCACCTTCTCAAACTCGTTCTTGCGCAACACGCCATTGTTCACGAAGATGCAGGTCAGCCGCGACTTCCCGCGAGCCCCGCGCAAAGCCCGATCCACCAGCACCGCCGCAACCGACGAATCCACTCCGCCCGAAAGCGCGCAAATCGCCTGTCCCGTGCCCACTTGCTGCCGAACCTGCTCCACCGTCGAATCAATAAAGTGCTGCGGCGTCCAAGTCGGTTTCGCGCTGCAAATCTTGAACACAAAGTTGCGCAGGATCTCGGTGCCATTCCGCGTATGGTGAACCTCGGGATGGAACTGCACCGCAAACCACTTCTTCGCAACATTCTGGATTCCAGCCACGGCATTCGCAGTTTTAGCGGTCAGTTCAAATCCAGGAGGCAATTCCAGAGCCTCGTCCCCATGCGACATCCACACCGGTTGCCGCTTGGCCAGGCCCTGAAACAGCGCCGATTCGGCAACAATATCGACCTCTGCATGCCCATACTCGCGCTTATCAGCAGGCCGCACCTTGCCGCCGAGCGTGTGCACCATGAACTGCAGCCCATAACAGATGCCAAGCACCGGCAGACCCAACTTGAAGAGCCCCGGATCCGCCGGCGGCGCATCTTTGTCATACACCGACCACGGCGCTCCCGAAAGCACAATGCCCACCGGCGAGCAACTTTTGATCTCGTAAAGCGATGCTGTGCAGGGCAGCACCACGGAAAAAACGTTCTGTTCGCGGATGCGGCGCGCGATGAGCTGCGTATACTGGGCGCCAAAGTCGAGGATGACGATGGATTCGCTAAGCCTGGATTGGAGTTCCACGGATGAGTTTCTCAAATCGTGTGTCCCATGTAAAGAGACAAGGTCGTGGAGACGTTGCTTGCAACGTCTTGCTGCTGGCTTATGGTGTCTAGGCGAAGTCCGTGCCGCTGCACGGAAGACGTAGCAAGCTACGTCTCTACAGCCAGGTTCGGGATGTCACTCAGGATCGTTTCCTCGCGGTCGATGGTGGTTTGGGCTGGCGCCAGCGGCGGAGCCGCGATCGGCATGGACGAAACAAGAGTGTCAGGCATTTCAGCGATGAAGACGTATCCCGCGAGCCGCGCCATGTATAGCCAATCCGCAATGGCAAAATACGCGAGCGTCACGAGAAAGACGCCGGCGATCACGAGTCGCCAGGGAGCGATCTGGATAAAAGCGAGCGGCACCGACACAACCGTGGTCGCGATGCTAAAAGCCACCAGATGCGCCAACCCGGTCCATGTGCTCACGGCAAACACCGGTCCGGTTCGTTCTCGAAAAAAAGTGACAGCGGCGGAGAGCGCGCCCAACGTATCGTCGCCGTCGCGGACAGCGAATACGCAGGCGAGCGAGAGCCACCAGTTCAAGACCGGCCACGCGATGCAGATCAATGCAGCCAACGGGAAGAAAAAAACGAAAACCAGGCCAGGACGGGGGGTTGAATCAGGCGATGCAAAGCCAGCAAGAATTGCTGCGCCCACGAAGGCGAGGATTGCGGAGAGCGTAACCGCCACGCGCAAGAAGTTCAGCCCGGTCAGTGAGCGAAAAGGTCGCGTTTCACTCGCCGTATCTGTCTCAACAGCGATGTTGCTTGCAGAGTCTCTACGAAAGTATTCAAGCAGGGCGCGGACTGTGGCGGCGCGGCCAACGGAAGCAGCGATGATCCAGAGTAACGACAACGCGGTCGCCGCTAGCAATGCCGCAAATACGGCGCGATTCAGGCTGCCGTGAAGAATGTGTGCGATCGCTCGTCCAATGAGGAATGGTTGTCTTGTCGCCAGGAGAGTCGCATCCGCTTTCGTCACCGGGAGCGTGTCGAGAAATTCGATTACTCCGAAGAAAATCAAAGCCCAGGCAAATGCCCCGACAGTCCAGCGCCAGGCAATCTCGGCAAAGGTCAGCGAAGGCCGGCAAAAACTTGCGCGAAAGCCTTCGAGCGTGAGTGAGACTCGAGGCATGAATCTATCGCACCACGAAATTGACCAGCTTGCCAGGAACGAAGATTGTTTTCACGATTTGCTTACCTGCGATCGAGGACTGCACTTTCTCGTCGCCAAGCGCGCGTTCGATGACGAAATCTTCGGTAGCATCAGCAGGCACGATGACTCTGCCGCGCAGCTTTCCGTTAACCTGCACCGGGATTTCGAGCTCTTCTTCTTTGGCGAGCGCGGCGTCGTACTTGGGCCAAGGCGCTTTGAGCAAGATACCCTTTTCGCCCAGCATCTCCCAAAGTTCGTGAGCGAGGTAGGGAGCGAAGGGTGCAAGCAAGAGCACGAGATCGCGTTGCACTTCGGCCAGAAACTGCCGGGGAACGACATTCTGTGCGATCGCGTCTTCCATGTCATACAACACATTCACCAACTCCATGATCGCCGAGATGCAGGTGTTGAAGTGCCAGCGGCCCTGAAAATCGTCGCTTACGCGCTTGATGGTTTGGTGGAGCTTGCGCTGGATCTGACGTGCTTGTGGCGAGAGAGACGTTGCAAGCAACGTCTCTACGGGGGCATTTGTAGCGCTGCCAGCGTTCTTTGTGACGAAACGATAGACCTTGCCCAGGAATCTTTGAATGCCTGCGATGCCAGAATCCTGCCAGTCGAGATCACGATCAGGCGGAGCGGCGAAGAGGCTGTAGAGACGTGCGGCGTCGGCGCCATAGCGAGCTACCATTTCGTCCGGGCTGACGACGTTGCCGAGGCTCTTGGACATTTTTGCGCCGTCTTTGATGACCATGCCCTGGGTAAAGAGGCGTTCGATGGGTTCGTCGTTGGCTACCAATCCGAGGTCGCGCATGAACTTGGTCCAGAAGCGCGAGTAGATGAGGTGAAGGATGGCGTGTTCGACGCCGCCGATGTACTGGTCGATGGGGAACCAATACTGCGCGATTTTCGAGTCGAACGGAGCGCGGTCGTTGTGCGCGTCGGTGTAGCGGTAGAAATACCAGGACGAATCAACGAAGGTGTCCATGGTATCGGTTTCGCGGCGCGCCTGACCGCCGCACTTGGGGCACGTCGTGTTGACAAATTCGGATAAACCGCTAAGGGGTGATCCCAGGGCGTGTGCGATATCGACCGCCTCAGGCAAAATCACAGGCAAATCCTTTTCGGGCACGGGCACGATGCCGTCTTTTTCGCAATAAAGCATGGGGATGGGCGTGCCCCAGTAGCGCTGACGAGAAATCCCCCAATCCTTCAGGCGATATGTGACGGTGGCTTTGCCGAAGCCGTTCTTCTCGGCGAAGGCGGACATTTTCTGGATGGCGTCGGCGCACTCGAGGCCGCTGAATTGGCCGGAGTTGATCAGCATGCCTTCGTCGTGGGCGGTGAAGGGAAGGGCCGGCTCCGCCATGGTTTCTTCCGGATCGTTCGAGAGCGGAAGAACCACGAGGCGAATTTCGAGTTTGTATTTCTTAGCGAACTCGTAATCGCGATCATCGTGTGCCGGAACGCTCATGATCGCTCCGGTGCCGTAATCCATGAGGATGTAGTTGGCCACCCAGACCGGAAGCTTTTCGCCGTTGAAGGGATTAATGGCGTAGCGGCCAGTGAAGACGCCGTGTTTTTCAATTTCGCCGATGTCGCCGACTTCCCTGGCTTTGCGCTGCTCGGCGATGAGTTGATCGACCTTGGCGCGCAAATCAGGGTTGTTTGCCGCGAGATCATCGACGATGGGATGCTGGGGCGCGAGTTGAACCGAGGTCGCGCCGAAAATGGTGTCTATACGCGTAGTGAAGATGCTAATAGTCGAGCCAGCCGGGCCAAACCCTTTGTGATTTTCCGCGTAGTCGAGCTTGAAATCGACCAGAGCGCCTTCGCTGCGGCCGATCCAGTTGCGCTGCATGGTGCGGACCTTTTCGGGCCAGCCGCTGAGCTTGTCGAGATCGCGCAACAGTTCGTCGGCGTATTTTGTGATGCGCAAGAACCACTGCTCGAGCTCGCGCTGCTCAACGAGGGTATCTTCGTGGCGCCAGCAGCATCCCTCTACGACTTGCTCGTTGGCGAGCACGGTGGCGCATTTCGGACACCAGTTGACTTTGCTTTTCTTGCGATAAGCGAGTCCCTTTTCGTAGAACTTGAGAAAGAACCACTGGTTCCAGCGATAGTAATCGGGCAGGCAGGTGGTGACTTCGCGGGACCAGTCGTAGGCGAAGCCAATGCGGTTCATCTGCGCCTTCATTTTGGCGACATTGCCGAGGGTCCACTGGCGGGGCGGAGTGTTGTTCTGGATGGCGGCATTTTCCGCGGGCAAGCCGAAGGAATCCCAACCCATGGGATGAAGGACGTTGTAGCCGTTCATCCACATATAACGGGCGAGGGCGTCGCCGATGGAATAGTTGCGCACGTGTCCCATGTGCAGGACGCCCGACGGGTAGGGCAGCATTTCGAGGACGTAGAATTTCTTTTTTGTGGTATGGGGTTCAGCGGCGTAGAGCTGGGGATCGCTCTGCCAGCGCTCGAACCACTTGGCCTCAACGCGCTGGGGATCATAGCGGTCGTCGTTGGAACGATCGTTATTCGCATGATCGGGACCGGCGTGATTTACCGCGGTGGCGGTTTCCGAGTTGTCTTGCGAAGGCATAGGAACTGGAGGAAGTCCTGGTAAGCCTCTGATTTTACAATGAGCCGAGAGAACCGTGCCGGGAAATGGCGTAGCTGCGCTCCGCGGACAGGGCTGGCCGGCCGTCCCCGCATTTGGATTTGCTTTCAAGGATCAAAGAAGTCCCGCGTGGTTGAGAATCTCCCAAAGGCCCCACAGGGCTGCGGCGGGGCCTCCCCAGATGTACAGGAAGGACTTCAGATTCAGCTTGGCTACCAGGTCTCGCTGGCTGTCGGTGGAGATTATGAATGGGCCCTCGCCTTGCAGCAAGATCACGGGAGGATGCAGGTCGAACTGGCTCGGCGACGCTACGGTTGCTCCTGAGGGGAGCTTGGGATTCAGGTAGGGATAAGCCTCACGACGCAGCAGATCGGCTTCCCCTTGTCCGACGAATCCCGGTCCGATCCTAGACAGCTCATTGCACTCGGCAATGGGATCCTTCTTCCCCCATGGGTTCTCCTTAAGGGTACCCAGAACGAAGATCGTGTCTCCGGGTTTTATGGAATATTCCTGAGCGAATTCCGGATTGCCTTCCGAATACCTCGAGAGTGAGAGGGCTAACTTGCCATACTCTGATCTTTCGCTGGACGGTGGCATCAGAAGTTCGGAGCCATGGGGAAAAATCATGAGCGTACCAGTGCCATCGTCGATGAACATTGGCGCACACATCTCATGGATGCTGTTACGCAGATCTCCTTGGGGGTTTGATTCGATGACTAGTCGATAGTAGAGGCAATCGGCATGGCTCATCGGGGCGACGAGCGTGTAGGGACCGAGGGCTTTGCCGGTTATCTCCACACGTCCCAAGGCGGCGGAGCGGATGGTGGAGCGGGGAGTGTCCATGATGAGGCGCTTGCGCTGAAGGAGAAGAAAACCGCGCCAGAAGAAATACGGGCCTAGGGTTACGCCGAGTATGGCCCAGAGCAAGGGCTGGCTTAGTAACCAGATGAGAAGGCGGATCATGGGACGGCTCAGAATACATTAGGGCGCGCCCCGAGGAAACGCGGCCGTTCCCACAGATGCCGTTTTCGTTCCAGACAGTTCCCCGCGGCCCTTAATTCATCGTTATTACTGCACGGAAGCGGACTTTGCCTTCGGCTACGCGGTCGTAGGCCTTGGCGATGTCATCGAGTTTGTAGATTTCCTCCACGACTTTGACCTTGCCTTTGGCGACGAAGTCGAGCGCTTCGTAGAGATACTCGGGGCCGTTCTGGCTAGAACCGAGAATGCTGACGCGGTGTAACATCATGTCAATATTGAAGCGCAGCAGTTCGTTGGATGCTCCCATCACTACGATGCGGCCATCGGGACGAATGCCTTGCGCGGCTTCTTCGGTGGCAGCCCAGGAATTCGAGGTTGCGAGCAGCACATCCGCGCCACCGGCGGCCCGCAACTTGGCTCCGCTATCGACTACTTCGTCGGCGCCCAGTTCGCGGATCATTTTTTCTTTGTCTTTGGACTTGGTGACGGCGATGGTTTCAAAGCCTGAGGCTTTGGAATACTGCAGTGCGAGATGGCCCAGGCCGCCGATGCCGACTACCGCGATGCGCTCGTGGGGTTTGGGATCAGCGAGGCGGAGGCCGCTCCAGACAGTGTAACCAGCGCAGAAAACGGGCGCGGCCTGCTCGTAATTAATAGCGGCAGGGAGCGGCATGGTGGCGTCGGCATAGGCCAGCATGTATTCGGCATGGCCACCTGGCAGGCCGATGCCGGTGGCGACCGGGTTCGGGCATCGTTCCTTCTTGCCGCGCAGGCACCACTCGCAGGTGCCGTCTCCTTTTTGCACCCAACCGACACCGACCCGGTCTCCGACTTTGCGGGAGGTGACGCCGGCGCCGACCTCGACGATCTCGCCCACGGGTTCGTGGCCAAAGACGTGCGGAAACTGAATGGGAAAGAGGCCGTGCGTCAGGTGGACATCGGTGTAGCAGAGGCCGCTAGCGTGGATCTTCATGACCACCTGGTTCGGGCCAGCCTTGGGGGTTTCCCACTGTTTTACTTCCCACTTGCCATTTACCGAGGGAACTACTGCTGCTTTCATATGAAGGCTCCAGAAAATCTTGAAATTTGCACTGTTTGGATGCCGCCGCCTCTCGCGGGACTCAGGAGATGCGTCCCGGTACAATGGATTTCTTTTCGTTGGCACTCTTCGATTCGGTGTTTGAGAGAACTTTCTTGGATGAAACCACGAGCGAGCCGGGAGCGGTAACAATCAGCGTTGCGCCATCCGGAAAATGCTGGACGACCTATTGGTGCGTGGGCGCTCTCCTGGCGGTTATGCTGTTTTTTGCGATCGTGCGGATGCGGCTGCGCGACATGCCGCTGGAACGCGACGAGGGGGAGTTCGCTTACGTCGGACAGTTGATGTTGCAAGGAATCCCGCCTTACAAAATTGCCAGCAACATGAAGTTGCCCGGGACTTACGCGGCCTATGCTGCCATGATGGCGGTTTTCGGGGAGACAACTTCCGGCATCCGGATCGGATTGATCCTGGTCAACGCCGTGACGACGATTCTCGTTTTTCTTCTGGCGAAATATCTCTACGGCTCGGTGGCGGGTGCGGTTGCGGGAATCACTTACAGTTTTCTTTCGTGTCGTCCCGCGGTGCTCGGCTTGTATGCGCACGCTACACACTTTGTGGTGCTTGCGGCTTTGGCCGGAATTCTGTTGCTGCTCTGTGCCATCGACACGGAGCGGACT
>DATHMS010000108.1:0-27196 GCA_035486795.1 Candidatus Sulfotelmatobacter sp.
TGGCTTATCAGGATTGGAGAATCGAGAAGGGCAAGCGGCCGGGTGCTGCTGCCCGTCCAGGCCAGGTAGTGACGCGATAAGTTGCGCCGGGCGATCTTTGGTTAAGGCCCTTGTTTGCAGATAGTTGGAAGGCGTCGTCCGGCGTCGGGGGCTGGGATGGCCATTCCAGGCGATGGGGTTCGTTTTTGGGAGCAAAAAGGAAGCGGTCGGTGTCTAAGATTACGTAGGCTCTGATGTAGGGAGGAAACTCTTATGTTTGAAGATAGCCTTCTGGAATCCGGCGGCAGGTTGAAGACCAAGCGAGGACGGACAACGACATTCGCTATCATCCTGGAGATCGCGTTGGTAGGCGTGATGGTTCTGCTCCCTCTGATCTTCACCGAAGCGCTGCCCAAGCAACAGTTAATGACCTTCCTGGTGGCTCCTCCGCCGCCTCCACCGCCACCACCCCCGGCAGCCGCGCCGGTGAAAATCGTGAAGCAGATTCAGACCGATATCGTGAACGGCGCCCTCCGTACGCCTACCAAGATTCCCCAAAAAATTCAGATGATCAAGGAAGACGAAGCTCCGCCGCCGGTGATGGCGTCGAGCGGCGTAGTGGGCGGCGTTCCGGGAGGCATTCCGGGTGGCCAGATGGGCGGCGTGATCGGCGGCATTATCAGTTCGACCCCGGTAGCTGTGCCTAAGGTCGCTACCCCGCAACGCGTCCGCGTGTCCCAAGGCGTATCGCAGGGACTGCTGGTGCGGCGCGTGCAACCGAATTATCCGCCTCTGGCGCGGCAGGCCCGCATCCAGGGTACGGTAGTGTTGCATGCGGTGATCAGCAAGGATGGTTCGATTGAGGGTTTAACCCTGATCAGCGGCCATCCCATGCTGGCGCCCGCGGCGATCGATGCTGTGAAGCAGTGGAAGTACAAACCCTATCTGCTGAACGGCGAACCGGTCGAAGTGGATACTGAAGTTTTGGTCAACTTCACTCTATCTGGGGGCTAAGCCAGAGACAGATGTGGCGTAGCAGCGCGTGACGCAGCACGGTCAGAAAGTGTATAAAGCAGGATGGCCCTCCCCTCCTACCCAAGAACGGTGGCCGGGAGAGCCCCTTTTTGCCGGGCGCGGCCGCCGTACCTTTCATCTCAGGTACGCGAATACGGGCAACTTTCCGCCATCAGGTTTTGCACGGCGAACAGATCTCGCATCAAAGTTTAAGAAGTTCCGAGGAGGGAAAAGCAACTCATGTTAGCTAATGTGGCAGCAGCAGTTCTTGTTCATGTGCCTAGGGCCGCCGCCTGGATTGTGCAGGAAGGTGGCGCAGTGGGATGGGATCCGATTTCGCTATGGAAGCAGATGGGTATCATCGCGAAGATCGTGGTCATCATTCTGTTCATCATGTCAGGCTGGTCGATCGGTGTCATGATTGACCGAGCCATGGCATATAACGCGGCCCGCAAGCAGTCTCGCGCGTTCGCTCCCGCCGTAGCTGGAGCGCTTCGCGATGGCCGCATCGACGAAGCCATCAAGGTCGCCGAGCGCAACAAGAAGAGCCATTTGGCCAAGGTTGTGACCGCCGGCCTCATGGAATTCAAGGCTCACCAGGATAGCCCCGGCGCCATCCCCGGCGAGACCATTGAAGCTTCCAAGCGCGCTCTGGAGCGCACCGAAGCCATCGTCCACGCCGAACTGAAGCGTGGATTGGGCGGTTTGGCTACTATCGGTTCGACAGCTCCCTTCGTCGGCCTGTTCGGCACGGTGATGGGCATTCTGAACGCCTTCAAGGGCATTTCCGAACAGAAGGCAACCGGTCTGGGCGCAGTCGCAGGCGGCATTTCGGAGGCGCTGGTGACCACAGCTTTCGGACTCCTGGTCGCTATTCCCGCCGTCATGATGTTCAACTACCTCACCGGCCGCGTAGAAGCGTTCGATGTGGAGATGGACAACTCGTCGAGCGAACTGATCGACTACTTCCTGAAGCGGCGCGACGTTCGCCGGTCCTAGGATTTCAGGAGTAGGATCTCGGAGTTGTCCGCCATGAGTTGCTGTCCGGCGCTGGGTGTCCCCGGCGCCGGCCTTCCCAACTTTAGGCGCAACAACTGTTTTACGGAGAAATTATGTCATTAGCCAAGCGGAACGAAGGGGCCAATGTAAACTCTGACATCAACGTCACCCCAATGGTCGACGTGATGTTGGTGCTGCTGATCATCTTCATGGTGATCACGCCCATGTTGCAGAAGGGCATCAGCGTCGACATGGCAAAAGTAAATAATCCGACGCCCATGCAGGACGCGGACAAGGAAGACGCGCTGCTGGTCTCGGTCATGCGCAACGGCGATGTGTTTTTCGGCTCCGACAAGATCGCGGTCGACAGTCTGACCGGTAAGGTGAAAGATCGCCTGACCAATCGCACCAACAAAGAGGTCTACCTCAAGGCGGATGCCCGGGCCCATTTCGGCAATGTTGTCCAGGTAGTGGATGCCGTGCGCGCCGCCGGCGTCGATGATCTTGGCTTGCTCACCGATCAGAGGAAAAGTACTCCAAACGCACCGCCCACCGCTCCAACGCCTGGGCAATAAGGAGATTCGATTATGAGTATGGCAGTTGGAACCGGCGGAGGCCAAAGCGCAAATATTAACGTCACTCCGCTCATTGACGTGCTGCTGGTGCTGCTCATCATTTTCATGGTGATCACCCCTTTGACGCCGAAAGGTTTGGATGCGCTGGTTCCTCAGCCGCCCCCGCCGAACGCGCCCAAGAACAATACGCCGGACCGTACCATCGTGGTGCAGTTGATTGATCGCGGCGCCGGTCAGGATCCCGGCTTGAAAATCAATCAGGAAGATGCCACTTGGGACAACTTGCAGGGGCGTCTGGCCGATATCTACAAAACCCGTGCTGAGAAAGTCATGTTCGTGAAGGGCGATGACGCCATCCCCTTCGCCGATGTGGCCAACGTGATTGACATCGCGCATGCCGCCGGAGTAGATAAAGTCGGTCTGATTACCGCGAAGATCGAAGCGGGCGGCTAAGGGCCACGCCCAAGTCTTAAGACGTGGTCGTAAAACGACACCGGACGTTCGCGTATTGCATTCGGCCCGCGCACGGGAGCCGTGGTTCTGTGCCGCTTCTGCCAGGGACCCCGCAGCCGGCGCTTGTCAACCGGCTGCCTGTGGGCCTAGGATGCTGTGGGGCAAGGGAGACTTATACCGCAATGAATAAACAGATTCGACTGCTAACCTTGGCGGCCGCTATGCTCGCGCTGCTCTCTTCCGTGGGCTGTAGCAAACTGCGGGCCCGTGACCAGCTTAACAAGGGCGTCACCGCTTATAAGAACGCCAAGTACGAAGAGGCCATTGACCACTTCCAGCAAGCCGTTGCGCTTGACCCCAAACTGATTAATGCCAAGATGTACCTGGCCACCGCTTACGCTCAGCAATACATCCCTGGCGCCGACACGCCAGACAACAACAAAATGGCAGAGCAAGCCATTGAGCAATACCAGAACGTCCTCGCCATGAATCCGGCGCGCGACCAGAAAGTAAACTCCGCCAAGGGGATAGCCTACCTGTACCTGAACATGAAAAAGTTCGACGACGCCAAGAAGTTCTACCGCATGGCCGCCGATATCGATCCCAACGATCCTGAACCCTACTACTCGGTAGGCGTCATCGACTGGACGGCTTGCTACCAGCCGCGCATGGAAGAGCGCGCCAAGCTGGGCCTGAAGCCGGACGAGAACCTGAATCCCAAGAATAAAGATCAGAAAAAAGCCTGCGACGAATTGAAAGTGAAGAACATGCCCGCGATCCAGGAGGGCATTGACAGTTTGAACAAAGCAATCCAACTCCGTCCCGATTACGACGATGCCATGGCCTACCTGAACCTGATGTACCGGGAAAAGGCTGATGTGGAATGCGACGACCTGAATACCCGCCAGGAAGATCTGAAGACTGCCGATCACTGGGTTGACCAGACCCTGATCACCAAGAAAGCCAAAGCCGAGAAGCAGCCCGGTCAGCAAGGCATCACGATGGACCAGCCGAAGTAGCAGGGCCAACCCAGCCGCGTAGCGGCGAAAGAATGCAGCCCACAGCTTGCCCTGAGCCTGTCGAAGGGGCGCAAGCTGTGGGTTTGCTTTTTCGGGAGGGCGCAAGCCCTGAAGGGACGGCAGAAAGCTGGCAGTGCGGCCATCCCTGTCTAGGTGCTTGTTCCTCCGGCAAAAAGCGGGAATCCAGATGATATTATCCAAAGAACATTCCGCAACTCAGAGGGTTCCGCAGGATGAGTGTGGCATCGCTCGAAACATCGCCGGGTAACGCCACAGGCACTGCCGCATCACCGGCAGGCGACCGGTGGGCAGGATGCGTGTCCGTAATTGTGCCCGTTTACAACGAGGTCGCGCACGTCGATGAGTTGCTGCAAGCCATCCACGCCTCGCCGGTCAAGAAGGAAATCATCATCGTGGATGATGGTTCCACCGACGGCACGCGCGAGAAACTCCAAGCCATGCCGCTCGCCGATGTCAACGACGTCACGGTTGTCTTCCACGCAAAAAACTGCGGCAAAGGCGCGGCCATCCGAACCGCCCTCCAATACGCCCGCGGAGAATACGTCTTGATCCAGGATTCCGACCTGGAGTACGACCCTCAGGATTATCCCGCACTGCTGCGGCCACTCGAACAGAATCAGGCGAACGCGGTCTACGGCGTCCGCCCCGACCGGCCCGAGCGCGGCCTCCGTTTTTTTCTCGGCGCAAAGCTTTTGACCCATCTCACCAATCTGCTCTACGGCGCGGGCATCCACGACGAGGCCACTTGTTATAAGGTATTCCGCCGGTCGTTGATCGCACAGATTCCTTTGGAATGCCGGCGCTTCGAGTTCTGTCCTGAAGTGACGGCAAAGCTCTGCCGCATGGACGAGAAAATCGCCGAAGTGCCCATCGCCTATACGCCGCGCTCCGCGGGCGAAGGCAAGAAAATTCGCCACGCCGATGGCTGGTTAGCCATCTGGACCCTCCTCCGCCACCGCTTCACCCGCCGCGCCCGCTGGGCAGGATCATTCCGCGAAGCCGGTGCTCCGTTTGCGGTAAGTTTTTCCCGCACGCCGCCGGAGTAAAGAAAGTCGGCAACTAGCGCACGCCAGGAATTGTCATCCCGACCGGAGCTTACTACTCCCGGAGGGAATGGCAAGCGGAGTGGAGGGACCTGCTGTTTTTCGCTCTGTGACATCTGACCTTGCGGCCAGAACGGAATCAGCAGAACATAGTCAAGGCGGAGAGAGTACAAGCGTCTCCAGGCAGCAGAGCTAAGTGCTTCGTTGTCAGGATTTTGCCCGTAAGCTATTTGAAATAAAGATCTAGTGCGCTTTGCGGGCATTTGCAATCGCGGAAACCAGCATGAACACTGATGATCAGCAATATAGGGGGGAGGGGGGTACCCGCTCCACGGGCCACGGACAAAAAACCCTCGCTCCCGCATACAGCGGAAAAGCTCACCCTCCAAAATATTTTTTAGTCAGATATCCACAGGGGCTTGAGTCACAAGACGGCGCTTACCGGATCTCCGCTAGAATTGAACGTTCACCACCAGAGTTCGAAGCGCCAATCAGCTCGACACAAAAGGAAGCGTCTGATGCGATTCATAGACCGCGAAGAAGTCGCCCGCCGCCTCACTTATGAGATGTGCATTCCGATCGTGCGCGATGCGATGATCGAATTCTCTCGCGGCAAAACCCGGCAACTCCTGCGGTCGATCATCCCCCTCGCCGATGGCCGCATGTTCGGCGTCATGCCCGGTGCAATGGGCGTCGCGCGTGCGCCGTTCGGCGCAAAGTTAATCAGCGTCTTCCCGGAGAACTTCGCGCTGGGCGTGCAGTCGCATCAGGGCCTGGTTATTCTGTTCGACCCAGAAAACGGCGCGCCGGTTTGCGTCGTCCACGCGGGCGAGATTACAGCCATTCGAACTGCGGCCGCCAGTGCAGTCGCCACCGGCGCGTTGGCACGCAAAGACGCCCGCCGCCTGGCCATCCTGGGCTATGGCGAACAGGCCGCGACCCATGCGCGCGCCATCAGCAGGGTTCGCGACCTTGAATCCATCACGATTTGGGGACGTTCGCCCGAACGAGCCCGGGCCTTCGCGAAGCGTATGCAAACGGAGCTCGCCCTGCCGGTCACAAGCGCTGGAGCTGTCGAAGAGGCGGTCGCCGAGGCCAACATTATTTGTACGGTCACCTCCGCACGCGAACCAATCTTGAAAGGCGCGTGGGTAAGGCACGGTACGCACCTGAATCTCGTCGGGTCAAGCCATGCGGGGCCGGCGGAGGTGGATAGTGATTTGGTCGTCCGCTCACGCTTCATCGCCGACAGCCGGGAGGGAGTTCTAGCCCAAGGCGCGGAGTTCCTCCGGGCCAAGGCTGCGGGTCTAGTCGGGGACGACCACATTGTCGCTGAGATTGGCCAGGTGTTGGCGGGCGACATCGAAGGCCGCCGATCTCCAGAGGAAATCACGGTCTACAAGTCGCTCGGTCACGTCGTCCAGGACCTATCCACCGCGTGGGCACTCTATTCTCAGGCAGAAGACGCGTCATGAAATCTCGCCTTTTGCGCTTTTGGCGGGTTCCTCCATCTCCTGTAGAATCTTGAGTTCGCCAACACCGATTTTCCACGAATGTTCAAGAAGATTCTCATAGCCAATCGAGGCGAGATAGCAGTCCGCGTGCTCCGCGCCTGCCACGAAATGGGAATCTCGGCGGTTGTGGTCTATTCCGAGGTGGACCGTGCCGCTCTCCACGTGCGCAAAGCCGACGAAGCCTATCCCATCGGCGCGGCGGTCGCCGTCGAGTCTTATCTCAACATTTCAAAGATTCTTGACGTCGCCAAGCGCTCCGGCGCCGATGCCATTCACCCCGGCTATGGATTTCTCTCCGAGAATGCGAAGTTCGCCCAAGCCTGCGCCGATGCGGGAGTGAAATTCATCGGGCCAACCGCCGCCGCGATGGAAGCCATGGGCTCGAAAACCCGCGCTCGCCAGGCCATGGAGAAAGCCGGCGTTCCCTTCGTGCCGGGCACGTCGCGCGGAGTCGATTCAATCGAGGAGGCCGAGCGTGTGGCCGCGAGGATCGGCTATCCAGTCATGCTGAAAGCGGCGGCGGGTGGCGGCGGCAAAGGCATGCGGCTGGTGCATGCTCCCGCGCAGCTTAAGTCTTCTCTGGAAGCAGCCCGCAGCGAGGCCGAACGCTCTTTCGGCGACAGCGAAGTTTACATCGAGAAAGCGATTGTCAATCCGCGCCACATTGAGATGCAGGTACTCGCCGACGAACACGGCAACACCGTGTACCTAGGGGAACGCGAATGCTCGCTGCAGCGCCGCCATCAGAAGGTGCTCGAAGAAGCCCCTTCGCCTATCGTTGACCCTGACATGCGGCGCCGGATGGGCGAAGTCGCGGTCCGCGTCGCGCAAGCGGCCGCCTACACAAACGCCGGCACAGTCGAATTTCTCGTGGATAAAGAGAAGAACTTTTATTTTCTGGAGATGAACACCCGCTTGCAGGTAGAGCATCCGGTGACAGAGCTGGTTACCGGCCTCGACCTCGTCCACCTGCAGATTCGCATCGCAGCCGGTGAGCGACTGCCCTTCGGGCAGGACGATGTGGGCATCCGCGGCCACGCCATCGAATGCCGCATCTACGCTGAAGACCCCAACAACAATTACTTCCCGAGCCCTGGCAGGATTACGCTGCTGCTGGAACCGTCGGGTCCGGGAATCCGCATCGACAGCGGCATGTACGAAGGCTGGCATGTGCCCATTGACTACGATCCGCTGTTGGCCAAGTTGATTGGCTATGGCACGGACCGCGAGCAGGCCTGCGCACGACTGAGGCGTGCCCTCAGTGAATACTTTGTAGGCGGGATCATGACGAACATTTCGTTGTTTCGTCGCGTCCTGCGTGACGCAGATTTTCGCGCCGCCAAGCTGGATACAGGATTCCTCGAGAGGATGTTGAACCGACCGGAGGAGAAGCCGGTCGATTCAAGAGCGTCAGAGGTGGCGGCGATTGCCGCGGGTTTGTTCGCGGCACTCGGTTCGACAGCTCAAGGCACGGGAAACGCCGCAGGCAGCGGTTCCCGTGTGACTGAAAGATCAGATTCTAACTGGAAAAATACCAGTCGCCGCGAGGCTCTCGGTTGAGAAAGGGTGATCGCAAGTTGAATTACTGGCCACTGCTCGTTGGCCAAGGATGACTGGCCACTGACCACCGATTCTCATGCTCTACGACGTAACTATCGACGGCCAGAACTGCCGGCTTGACCTTAACCTTGTCGAGGGACGCTGGTCCTGTCACCTCAACGGGCGCGATTTTGAGGTCGACGCCGTACTCACTCGCCCCGATGTGCTCACGCTTCGCATCGGGAACCTGGCGTACGAAGTTAAGTCGGAGCGAGCAGTGAACGATCTGCATTCAAACAACTTGCATTTGTGGGTAGGGAGCACGCGCTTTGCCGTTGAATTGCGCGACCCGCGCTCTCTGCGCGGCCGCGGCCGCGCCGGTGACGATCACGGGCCCAGGAAGGTAGTCGCTCCGATGCCGGGCAAGGTTGTACGCCTGCTGGTACACGAGTCAGATCAGGTGGAAGCGGGCGCCGGTATTGCCGTAGTCGAGGCCATGAAGATGCAGAACGAGATCAGATCACCGAAAAAGGGCACCATCCAGAAAATTCTGGTGAGCGAAGGTGCGGCTGTGAACGCGGGGGACGTTCTCGCCATCGTGGAGTGATTCCACGCTACTTCGTTAGCCCGTTACTATCCAGCACCTTCTTGGCGTAGAAGTTCTCCACTTTGGCGGAGTCGCGCAGCACTTCGTAGTAAGCAGCCTTCAGCAGTTGCTCACGGCGGTCATGGAGCTGCGATCGAATGGCTTGCTGCACGCGGGGATCCGACAGATCACGTTGTCCCGCGGGCTCCTTCGACACCAGCTTCACGATGCGGAACCCCACCGCCTGCTTGGTCGCGGGATTGACTACTGTGATGATCGGGCTGTACTGCCCCGGCTTTAGCTTCAGCACGGTGTCGCGGGTACCGGGATCAGTGTTGCGCAGCGAGGACTCGGGAAGCGTTCCGAGGTCGCCGCCGTTGCCGGAAGTCTCTGGATCTTCGGAATAATTCATCGCCAACGTGCCGAAGTCGTCGCCGCTATCCAACCGGTTGCCAATCATTTCGATCTTTTTGCGGGCATCGGCCTCGTTTTGCGCCTTGTTGTTCTGATTGTGCACTTGCGGATTCGGTGCGGGAGTCACAAAGACCTGGGCCAGATGATACTGCGGCTCGATCAGGTTGAACTCGGACTTGTGCGCGGTGAAATAGTCGATGATGTCCTGGTCGGTCACGTTGATCTTGGAGGAAACTTCCTTGTTCATCACTTTGTCCACGGTGATGGAGCGGCGGATCTCGCGCTTGAAATCCTCGAGCGTAATCTTCTTTTCCTTTAACCGCTGAGTGAACTCCTCCTGCGAGTAAGGGGACTTGACTTCGTTGAGCTTGCGGTCCACTTCCTCTTCTGTGGCCAGCAACCCGAGCTTCTCCGCGCGGCGCATCACCATTTCGTCTTCGATCAACTGGTGGAGAATGTTGAGGCGGAGAATCGTGGCTTGCTCTCCGGTGGGCGTTTGCTGGGCACTCGCCACCGAATTGTCGTAGTACTTGTCCACGTCAGAACGGAAGATCTTGCGGCCGTCCACCGTCGCCATCACGTCGCCGCTGACTTGCGACTTACACCCCAGCAGCGTTGCCAGCACAACGGATGCAGCCAGCAGTGCTGCAAGCCGGGTCAATTCAGCATTTGTCTTCAAACGCGTCCCCCCAAAACTGGCTGCCCAAGGCGCACTTGTAAGTGCACCAAGACCAACCACTGTCTATTCCACCTCGCAACGTCACTTGGAAGCCGGTGCCGGCGGCGGTGTCGCAGCCGCATGATCAGGCACGGGCAAATTGGCATCCCTCAAAGCGAGATCCAGCGCAGCGCGCAGCTTGCTGATAGACACAGCGCCGTCGATCTCCTGGCCGCCGACAAACATCGTGGGCGTAGCCTCGACCCCAATCGCGTCCCCCTCTTTCATGGATGCCTTCACCGCACTCTCATCCTGCGCTTTGATGCAGGACTGCAGTTTCACGACATCAAGGTTGTGTTTCTGGCCCTGCAGCATTGTGAGCTTGTCGACCGCCTCCAGTCGTGCTTCTGGCGTTTTCTCGCTGCTCACCTCGTGCTGGTTGGCGTGGATGTAGTCCGCGAAATCCCAGTAGGCATCGCTGTTCTGTGCCGCCAGGCAGTTGGCATCCACTGCGGCATGCACTGCCCAGGGATGGATTTCGACCAGCGGATAATCCTTGTAAATGAAAGTGACCCGGTCGCCATATTCCTTGAGGATCTCCGGAAACAACGTCTGGTGCAGACGTGAGCAGAACGGGCACTCGAAATCGTCGAAGTTGACCACTACAACCTTGGATGCCTTCGCTCCCCGCGTAGGCCGCCCGTTGACATCAATCTTGCTCATTGTCTCCGCGAACGGATCCTTGCTCAGGTCAAATTTGATGGTCCGCACCAGCGAAGAACCGTCTTTGGAAACCACAAACTTGAGATCCTGCTTTTTTTCTCCGCTATCGATGGTTACGACCACCGAATCGTAGTTAGGAAAGTCGGAACTGGGGGTCGGCGCGCCCACGACCACGTGCGCCTCGGGAGGGATCTTGTAATAGGAACGGATCTGGCGTTCGATCTTTCTGGATAACTCCGGAGGAGCGGTCTGGGCCACACAACCCAGACAAACAACGAGCAGCAGAAGAAAAGAACGTCGAATTAGAATCACCAAAAACCGCCTTAACATCACGAGTTAAACGTTGATTATCTCACAGCGCCGGGCGGGACGCGGGGTGTGATCGCAAGGAATCGGGCTGAAAATACTGGGGTTCAGCAGGGCGCGCGACGAGTCTCCGCCTTAACCTGTCTGCCGGAACAATTCCTCCGCCGGCAGCAAAGCGTTCATCGACCCCGACCGGAAGCCTTCCAGATCGAGGGTCACAAACCTGAAGCCCAGGGTCTTAAAGATCCTGGCGAACTCTGCCGCCATGGCGGGATCGAGCGCACGCTCCAACTCCTCGCGAGCGATTTCAATGCGCACGATGTCTCCGTGATGACGCACGCGGAATTGCCGGAACCCCAGCGCGCGCAGTGCGTCTTCGCCTTTTTCCACCACCTGGAGCGCCTCGCGCGTGACCGGCCGGCCATATTCGATGCGGGAGGACAGACAAGCGGAGGCTGGCTTGTCCCAGATGCGCAAGCCGGCGCTCCGCGCCAACGCGCGAATTTCCTCTTTGCCGAGCCGCGCGTCGAGTAGGGGAGCCACAACCTGGTGCGCGATTGCCGCCTGCTGCCCAGGACGGAAGTCGCCCTGATCGTCGAGATTTACGCCATAGGCGACGGCATCGAAGCCGCGGGTTGCGCGCAGTTCTTCCATCAGCGTGAACAATTCATCTTTGCAGAAGAAGCAGCGCTGCGCATCGTTGCGCACATACTCGGGTCGATCGAGTTCCGAGGTGGCGATCACCTCCAGCGGAATCGCCTGCTCACGGGCAAAGGCAATCGCGTCGGCAAGTTGGGTGCGCGCCAGGCTGGGAGAGTCGGCAATGATTGCCAGCATGTGATCTCCCAACATCTGATGGGCAGCCCACGCCAGATACGCAGAATCCACGCCGCCGGAGTAGGCGACGAGAACGCGGCCCAGTTGGCGCAGATGGGCTTGCAGCAATGCGCGCCTTGCTTCGATGTCTGTTCCCGCGGCCGACACGCACACTATGTTAGCAGGCGCGAGCGTTGGCGTGAGTCGAATGGCGTCATGAGGGGTAGCCAGTGGTCTGAAACGCCACTGACCACTAGCCACCGGCCATTGCTTCTAGTAGAGCCGTTCCTGCGGCCGCATACTGCCGAAGCCGCCGATGTTTGCCAGGGTGAAGGTAAAACGGAACAGGTTTTCGTTGCGCACGTTGGCCACGGTGTAGCTGCGGTATTCCATGGTCACGCCGCAGCAATCCCAGTTGTAAGTGGTCTGGGCGCTGATGAACTGCAACAGCTTGGCCTCCGCGTCAAAGCCAAAACTGCTGGCAGCGCTGAAACCGCGCTTGTTGGGGCGTCCGTATCCCAGGGCTGCGCGAAACTGGTTGAAACGCGCGGGCGAATTCGTAAACGGCGCCGCGGTCTGCACCGGTATCTGCAGGAATGCATCGCCGCCGCCAACCGTCACTTGCCCGAAGTGGTAGTTGGCGAGCAGGGTGCTGGAGTTGATGCGACTGCTCTGAAAGTCGTAGTCCAAATCCCACTCCGCGTCAGTGCGCGAGCTGGTTTCCACGCGCAACCGCGAAACCAGGGGTGAAAGGTGTCGCGGCTGGGTGAGAAACGCGATGCCGGTGAGGTCGACAGTGGTGGTGAACACGTTGCGTTGGCCGGGAGTCAAAGCTCCGCCGAACGTAGGATCAAGGAAGTATTTCTGCGCCAGCTCCCAGGTTACGACTTCGCGCACCTGCGGCCCCGGCGGACACTGGCGATTGGCCAGGGTGTTGACATGCTGCCACGGGATGCTCGATTCCGGCGCGGCGCCGCCGACCATGAGCGCCGACATGATGGGATCGCAGTCCTCCGGCTTCTCCGAATTGCGCTTGGCATAAAGCCGCGTCACAAAGCCATACTCGACCTCATGGGTATCGGTAAGGATGTCGCGTTCGTCGAACTTCAGAACATTGGCATAGTTGTTCACGCCGGTCACAAAACGATAGACGGCCAGCGGCTCGATGACGTGCTTCCACTTTCTCCCCAGGAAGCTCTTGTCAAACACCCGCTCCAGCGCGGGTGGGCGGAGTTCCACGGCTGTCTCCAGCGCCTGGCGGTTAATCGGATTGCTGACCGCTTGGCCGGGGTTTTCCTTGTCTTCTCCTACGAGCCTTTCGGTGTAATAGGTTTCATGCAACGTCAGCTGGGGCCGCAAAGACCATCCTCGAAACAGCAGCGGCAACGAGATCTCCGGGTTCAGGTCGAATCGCGCGAGCAAATTCCCTGTGCGGAAAGGCTGCCTGCAAATCGGAAGCAGGATCAAGGAACATGGCGGCGGCTCGCTGCGTGACAAGCCCCCGGCCGACGAGTCGAATGACCAATATAGAGGCGACCGCCCTAGCTGCTGGTCTACGCCAGAGAAATCGAGGCTCGGGGCATGCGAGATCGTGATCACCTGGCCCGGCGTGGTGCTCAGGAAATTCTGGTAACGCTCTACGAATCCGTTCATGCTGAAGCCGTCGGTCGATTTCGAGAGAAAAGCCTGCGATTTCACCTCCGAGTACACGGCCTGGCTGAAAACCTCGTTGAAAGCCAGCCGGAACAGAAACGAACTCAAGTAATCGATGTTGGCAACTCCGCGGAAGCCGTCGATATTCCCGGCGGCGTTCAGCCGGGCGTTTTCACCGCCTTCCTTCAGCGGAGGCGTGCCGATGCCCCGGTCAATCACTCCAAAATAGTTCAGATCGACATAGGAGGTTTCGCTTGGCCGCATCCGAAAATCCCCCCGCTGCGACCAGCCGCGCAGGGAAAAGTATTCGGCGCCCAGGGTCGCATCCATCATGCGATTGATGGCCCAGTAGTAGGCGTCGCCCACCACATTGCCTTTCGTGGAAGACCGTGCGATCGAAGGCATCAGGAACCCGGACTGCCGGGATTCTCTCTCCACTGGATGGGTTGCGTAGGGAAACCACAGCATGGGGATTCCGTGCAGAAGAAATGTGCTGCGGTAGATCTGGGCGTTGCCGCCCGCGTCAACGATCACTTTGCGCGCGTCGAACTGCCACTTGGGATGCGGCAACTCGCAGGTAGTGATGGTGCCGTCGTAGACCACATAGTGGTCGGGACTGGTCTTGTCGACAATCTTGCCGGTAAAAGCGAAGGGAGCGGTGGAAGTAAGAATCACCTGGTTGCCGCGAAACACCAGCCCGGTCGTCCCGGTCACGTCGTAGAAGCGCCCGGTTTCGAGACCCAGATTGTAGGTGCCGTGCGTGGCCCGAATGTGATCGTCATTGGGACCGCCGTCGAGCGAAAAGTGTCCGGTTCCGGTGGCTTCTTTTGTGTCGGCGTTGTAGGTGGCCTCGTCCGCCCGCAGGATGTAGCCGCCGTAGTAGATTTCAACCGCCCCATGCAACTTGTAAACCGAGCCTTGCTCTTCTTGCTGGATTGCGCAGATAGTGTGGACATCTCCTTTTTCTTTCTGGGCTGCGGCGGCCAGCGCGCAGGGCGTTGACGGCGCAGTCGCCGGCTTTCCCACCTGGGCCTTGGCGCGCGGCTCCGCGGCGGCAGCATCTGCAGGCGGCAACTGGCTGGTAACTAACGGAGGGACGAGAAGAAGGTGACAAAGCACCGCTGCCGTGATAAGGAATCTGTTGCGAAGAGTCATCGGAACCAGATTGCAGCGACAAAGATTGCCGCGACAAATATCGTCGGAACAAGATCATCCGAAGCGCAGGCAAAACGCGCACGGACGCTTCTACCGGCAGCAGTCGTGGTGAAGTTAGCATGCTTGCGCCTTGGGAGGCAAAAGCCGCCACGCATTCTTGGATTCCGACACCGTCGTTGTGGTTATCCGGCTGGGTTGTCTGGGTAGGTCATCCGGCTGGCTTCGGGTTCTGGCTTCTAGCAAGACCGTGATTCATGCCTTGTCCGCTTTGTGGTGACATCTGCCGCTGCTCTTCCGGTGCATCTTCCGCTGCCCCGCCGCGCTGGCAAGCTGATGACGACGCACACCCCGCTGCCGCTCGGCCGCAGCCTGAGCCCGAAACGCCGGACGCGGATGCCCCGACCCTGATTCCAGCGGTCGAAGCCTCTTCGCCCACCGATGGCAGCGACTCTGCTCCTGAAGATTCTCCAGCCTGGCGGCAGGAGGTCGCGGCCCGGCTGAATCGTTATCAGGCCCGGCACAAGCCACGTCCGCCCCGCTACCCGTCGCTGCGTTTGCGCTTCGAGCAGGATGCAACCCCGGCGGTAGGTAACAGCGCGGTCGAGCCCCCGCCTTTTTCGCACCGAATCGCACCGGCTTCCAACCACGCTCTGGCCCTGGATGCGTTTACCGACAGCGTTACTGATGCCGACGAAGGTCCGGCACCCGCGCCGCGACCGCTGCCTGATCCTCAAACGTCACAGGAAACTGCAGCTGTAGACAAGCCTCAGCCTGCAGCCCCAACCACGGCGAAGATCATTGAGTTCCCGCGTTCCTGGACTCCCGCTCCGGCGCCGCTCGACGAACTGGCCGAGCCGGTCTGGGACCGCAACCGTCCTCGGATTCTGGAGGCTCCGGAAGTTCTCCCACCGCCGCCGGCTCTGGGTGGAATCACGATTGAGCCCGCCCAGCGGCCCGAGGTGGAGAAGCGTCCTGGCATCGATATACCATTGCAGAGTGCGTCCCTGGCGCGGCGCATCTTCTCCGCGGCCATCGACGGCGTCATCATTGCAGCCGCCTGCACACTCTTCGCCTTCATCTTCTGGAAACTGACGGCGATCCGTCCGCCGCAATTCGAGATTGTCGGGCTCGCCGCCGGGCTTTCCGGCCTGTTCTGGGCCGCCTACCAATACCTGCTTCTGGTTTACTCGGGCACCACACCGGGATTGCTCCTGGCGCGCCTCGAACTGGCTCGTTTCGATAGAAGTCCTGCCAGCCGCAGTCTCCGCCGCTGGCGCGTCCTCGCTTCATTCCTCTCGGCTGCTTCGCTCGGCATGGGCTACGCCTGGGTCTTTCTCGATGAAGACTCACTCTGCTGGCACGACCGCATCACGCATACCTATCTCGCACCGAAGGGTCACGTGGCAACAACACCCGGAAATCCTACTAACTAACCCCGGAGCTTTAGATTCGAAGTGCCCCGCAGGTTTAGGGGTGCGTTTTGGCCTTCCGCGCCGCCTTCGGTGTAAAGTTAGGTTACGCATTCGGAGGGAATAAAGATGATCAAAGGGACGGCTGTTGCCTGCCTGTTGGCCTGTGTGTGTGTTTTGTTTTCTTTACAGGGATCAGTGCTTGGTGATGACACACCTGCCCATCATCACGATGCCGGCGAGAAACTTGGCAAAGTTTCCTTTCCTATCTCGTGCGCGCCAGAGTCGCAGAAGCCTTTCGAGCGCGGCGTCGCGCTCATGCATTCTTTCGGCTACGAAGAAGCCCAGGCCCAGTTCGTTGAGATCACCCAAAAGGATCCTGCTTGCGCGATGGCACATTGGGGAATTGCGTTGAGTTTGTTCCATCAGATCTGGGAGCGCCCGGATGAGCCGTCCCTGAAGCGGGGCTGGAGCGAGATGGAACAGGCGCAGAAGTTCGACGCCAAGACCGACCGCGAACGGGGCTATATTTCCGCACTCTCCGAGTTCTACCGCGACTACGGCACCCGCGACCACATGCAGCGCGCCACGGCTTATTCGGACGCAATGGGGAAGCTGTACGAGAAGTATCCCAACGACCTTGAGGCGGGAGCGTTTTACGGGCTGTCGCTCTTGGCTGCCGAGCCCCCAGCCGACAAATCGCTCGCGGCAAGAAAGAAAGCCGTCGCCGTGCTCAACCCACTCTTCCTGCGGCAACCAGACCATCCCGGATTGGCGCATTACATCATCCATGCCTGCGATTCGCCGGCGATGGCCCCCTTGGGACTCGAGGCCGCCCGCCGCTATGCCGCCATCGCGTCCTCATCGGCGCACGCCGTTCACATGCCCAGTCACATCTTTGCCCGGCTCGGCCTGTGGCAAGAAGACATCGACGCGAATCTGAAGTCAGTGGCGCTTGCCCATCCGGCTAGCGAGATGTACATGCACGGACATGAGCTCCATGCCATGCATTTCCTTATCTACGCCTATCTGCAGACTGGACAAGACGAGTCGGCCAAGCGTGTGGTGGACGATTCAAAGCAGATTATTGCCAGTGCCCCCAAGACCGGCGACGACAACGGGATGCTCGAGTACTATGGCTTTGCCACCGCTCATTTTCCGGCACTCTACGCCTTGGAGATGCGCCACTGGTCCGACCTGGCAGCCCTTGAGCCCGCAGCCGGCGCGACCCCTGATCTGCAGAGCATCACTTACTGGGCTCGAACGATCGGCACGGCACAACAGGGCGACGTCGAAGCCACGCGCAGCAACGCACAGAAATTCGACGATGCGGAAGAAGCGACTCGCAAGACGAAAAACGCTTACACCCTGGACGGGCCGGACTTTCCCCGCGGAGAAGTCCACGCGTGGCTGGCTTTTGCCGAGAAAAAGAACGACGACGCTTTGCGCCAGATGCGCGAAGTGGCTGACCTCCAGGATAAAGTCGGGAAGCGCGAGGTCGACATTCCCGCCCGTGAGATGCTGGCCGACATGCTGCTCACGCTCAACCGGCCGCAGGAAGCCCTGGCTGAATACGAGAGCGCACTGAAGATCGATCCCAATCGATTCAACGGACTCGCTGGCGCCGCCCGGTCCGCCGAAATGGCGCACCAGACGGAAAAAGCCAACACTTATTATGCTCAGTTACTCAAGAACTGCGACGACGGAAGAAATTCCGAGCGCCCAGAGCTCGCCCGCGCGAAAACCATGGTCTCAAAGAACGGGCTGTAGCCTTCAACTAAGCTAAAAGTAACTCTTGGCGAAACCTGGACAGGTTACTTGCAGAGTCCGCTTGGTCCTGTGTAGACCGAATTGTTCCGGAGTCACGGACAAACCGGAAACCGTCCGCTACACCCGTCCCCCTATGCTATCTTCAATAGGTTTACCCTGTTAGGCAGTCGGCACAATTTCTCCGAAGCATGGCTACTTCTGTCGGATCTTCCAAACCGGCCATAAAGGTTTTCGTCGCCACCACGGTGATGCTTACCTTCATCTCCTTCTGGCGGGCTTCTGCCATCGTCCTCTCGGACCTGGCATCTTCCGCTTACTACGCCGGCGGTGACGCGGAGAAGGTCATCGGCAAGAGCGCACCTTGGTTCATCCTCGGGGTCATGTTGTTCAGCTACTGCGTGCGGGCGCTCTACATCGAATCGAGCAGCATGTTCGTCCGCGGCGGCGTCTACCGCGTAGTCAAGGAGGCCATGGGCGGCACCCTGGCCAAGTTCTCGGTCTCGGCCCTGCTTTTTGACTACGTGCTGACCGGCCCCATCAGCGCAGTCTCCGCTGGCCAATATCTGGCCGGCTTCATCAAAGACATGGGTGTATACATGCACCGCCCGCTGCACTTCTCTGATGACCACTTCGCCGCGGGCTTGGCAGTGATCGTAGTCGCCTACTTCTGGTGGAAGAATACCCAGGGCATGCACGAGTCCAGCCAGAAAGCCCTGCAGATCATGGCAATCACCACTGTCATGGTGGTAATCCTGATCATCTGGTGCACCATCACGGTTTTGCGCGCTCCTGTGCAGTTGCCGCCGAACCCATTGCATGCCGGCGTGGTGCCGCTGAATAAAGAATCGCTGGGCTGGTTGGATACAACGTGGTTCAGGCACCTGCCTCTCGGTATTCTCACCAGCCTCATCCTTTTCGTTGGCTTCGGGCACTCTGTGCTTGCCATGTCCGGCGAAGAAACCCTGGCTCAGGTCAACCGCGAAATCGAACACCCGAAACTGAAGAACCTGGAGAAGACCGGCCTGGTAATTTTCATCTACAGCCTGCTGTTTACATCGCTGGTGTCGTTCTTCGCCGTGATGATCATTCCTGACGGCGTCCGGCACGAGTATTTTGCCAACCTGATCGGCGGCATCGCTGTGTACTTGGTTGGGCCAGAGAGCCTGAAGCTGCTCTTTCATGGCTTCGTGGTGCTGGTGGGCGTGCTGATTCTGGCGGGCGCGCAGAATACTTCTATCGTAGGCGCAAATGGCGTTCTGAATCGCGTAGCCGAAGATGGAGTCCTCACCAGTTGGTTCCAGAAACCCCACCACCGCTACGGAACCAGCTTCCGCATCATCAACCTGATCGTAGGCCTTCAGATACTCACCATCGTGCTCAGCCGCGGCAACGTTTATTTGCTCGCCGCGCTCTACGCGTTCGGCGTCATCTGGAGCTTCGCCATGAAGTCCATCGCCGTGCTCGTGCTCCGCTACACCGAGCCCGGCAAGCGGGACTGGAAAGTGCCTGGCAACCTGCACTTCGGCAAGACTGAAGTTCCGGTGGGATTGATTCTCATTTCCGCTGTGTTGCTGATCACCGCGGTCGTGAATCTGTTCACGAAATACCAGGCTACCATCGCCGGAGTGATCTTCAGCGCCGTCTTCTACACCATCTTCACTCTCTCGGAACACCACGTCGCCAGGGAGCGCCACGGCAAACCCGAACAGCTCGACCAGTTCCGCGTCTACGGCAACCAGGAACTGGGCAGCGGCGCCATGGGAGTTCGTGAGGGCAACATTCTGGTCGCGGTGCGCGATCCCCGCAACCTGTATTACCTGCGCCAGGTGCTGGCCCAGACCAACACCATGAAGCAGGATGTCGTCGTGATGAGCGCTCGCCTCTACCGTCGCGAGCCCAGCTTCGGCGGCAGTTCGGTCATGGAGGCCAGCCAGGTCTTCGATCACTACGAGCAGGAACTCTTCACCGCCGCCGTGGCCGTCGCTGAAAAAGAAGGCAAGCCGATTTCGCTGCTGGTAGTCCCGGCGGCGGACGTCTTCGACGCCATCATGGTGACGGCGCAGCGGCTCGATTCCTCCCGCGTGGTCTGCGGTCTCTCCAACAAACTTACCGCCGACGAACAAGCCAAGCTCACCGGAGACGCATGGGAGCGCATGCTCGAGCCCCGTCCGCGTGTTTGCCTGGAAGTCGTCGCTCCCGACGGAACGGTTCGCGAATACACGATCGGCCCGCATACCCCGCGCCTGCGCCCGCAGGATGTCGAGCTCATGCATAAGCTCTGGCTCAACATCACAACCGATCCCAAGTTCGCCGGCGCGCACCACTACCACATCGTCGCCCTGGCGTTGGAAGAACTGCAGCGCGAGTTGAGTACAGAACAGCGCGCCCAGCTTCTGCAAAAGCTGCTGGAAGAGATGAAGCGCTCAGGCGACGACGCCCCGCCAAATTAAGACTTAACTTGTCGTCCTGAGGCGGGCGCTTTTTGCCCGCCGAATGGGCTCGCTTCCCTATCGCCTCATCATCCCCTCTAGAGAGGCCCTCAACTCCCGATACCGAAACGGATACCCGCCAGCAATCAGCTTCCCCGGCTCCACCTTCTGGCTCCCCAGCAGCAGTTCTTCACCCATCTCCCCAAACACTAATTTCGCCGCAAAGCCCGGCATGGGAAGAATCGCCGGACGCCCCAGCACGATGGCCAGCGTCGCGGCAAACTCCGCGTTCCTTACCGGTCTTGGCGCAACCATGTTCACCGGTCCCTGCTGATCGCTCTTCAAAATGTGGTGGATCCCGCCCACCATATCCTGCACGTCAATCCAGCTCATCCACTGCCGCCCGTCGCCGGTTCGGCCGCCCAAGCCCATCTTGAAGGGCAGCAGCATCGCTCCCAGTGCCCCGCCCTTGGGACTGAGCACAATCCCTGTTCGCAGGTGTGCGGTGCGAATCCCGGCCTGTACGGCGGGCGTCGCGGCTTCTTCCCACTCCCGGCAAACCTCGGCCAGAAATCCCGTCCCCGCCGCGCTTTGCTCCGACAACGCTTCATCGCCGCGGTTGCCGTAGTAACCGATTGCCGACCCACAGACAAGAACCTTCGGTTTCTGCTCCGCGTGCGCCAGAGCTCCCGCCAGATTCGCTGTCCCCACCACGCGGCTGTCTCGAATCTTCCTCTTCTTGGCCGCAGTCCATCGTCCAAAAATGCTTTCCCCTGCCAGATGGATCACTGCGTCAAATCCCGAAACCGCCTCCGGCGCGATCGGCGCACCTGGATCCCAAGAGACTTGCCCGTCATCCTCAGCCTGTCCCCGCACCAGACGCACCACGTACCATCCACTCGCCTTGAGCGAAGGAAGAAGAGCAGCCCCAATCGGTCCTGAGGCTCCGCTAACCAGGACTCTGGAGTTCATGACTTATGTTCACCGCATGCAACTTTACCAACTGGTCAGAGCGTCCAACAAACTTCAGACGGATTTGAAACCTTCGTAACCGGCGAAAAGTGAGAAGGCCCGATAAGCTATCTCCCAAAGGGCTCGCCCTTGGCAATCCGTTGGAATAGTTAGTGTAATCTCTGTGCAGGGATTCTCCTACGCCAGACGATTATCACGTATCCAGCACAGGACGAACCGGCATTGGTGTGAGCGGGACGAGAAAATACTTTATTCATGGCCTTCCAATTCAAGTCAGCACGCATACTTCTCGCTTTCGCCGCACTGAGTTGGACGTCTCTCTGCTTTGGTCAGCTCTCCCAGTCCACGCCCGATCCGACGCCCGGAAGCGTCAGCGGAACGATCGTTGATCAAAGCGGAGCCGTCGTCGCCGGGGCCCAGGTCACACTTACCAGGGAAGGACAATCCCCAAACCAGCAGGCACTATCCGGCGACAACGGGCAATTCTCCTTTGCCAACGTCGCTCCCGGCGCTTTCCAACTCACCATCACATCACCGGGCTTCGCCACCCAGACATCCTCTGGAATTCTGGCGCCCGGGGAGGCTCACCTCGTCCCGCAAATTGCGTTGGCCGTTGCCGCCAACGTCACCGATGTGCAAGTCGCACTTTCCCGCATCCAGGTGGCCGAAGCGCAAGTCAAGGATGAAGAGAGGCAGCGTGTGCTCGGCGTCATCCCGAATTTCTACGTCACCTACGACCCTCATCCACTGGCTCTAACCTCGAAGCAAAAATTCGAGCTGGCCTGGAAGACAACAATCGATCCAGTCACCTTCGTAATCGTGGGAGGCATTGCAGGAGTTCAGCAGGCGGAAAACACTTTCAGCGGATACGGGCAAGGGGCGCAGGGCTATGCCAAACGCTACGGCGCCTCCTATGCTGACGTGGCCGTAGGCACGTTCATCGGAAGCGCCATCCTGCCCTCGCTCCTGAAACAAGACCCTCGCTACTTCTACAAGGGAACCGGCAGCAAGCGATCGCGGATTCTCTATGCCATCGCTAATTCCGTCATCTGCAAAGGCGACAACGGACACTGGCAGCCCAACTACTCGAATGTCCTCGGGAACCTGGCCGCCGGCGGTATCTCAAATCTCTACTATCCATCTCAGAATCGCAACGGAGCGGGACTAACCTTCGAAAACGCCGCCATTGGAATCGGCGCCACGGCCGCCGCCAATCTAGTCGAAGAATTCCTGATGCGAAAGCTCACCACAAACACCAAGCACGATCAGGCCAAACCTTAAGAGTGGATGCTCAACGCTCGTGTGGAACGGACACTCCTGTCCGTTGCCTTTGACGTTGCCCTTCGTTCTGACGTTGCCCCTGTCTTAAGAGCTTGTCATTCCGAAGCGCGCCGAAGGCGGGCGAGGAACCCGCTTTTTGCTGCCGGCGGACAACCCATGTAGTGACAGCCGCCTCGGCCGTCCGCGGAGCGAAACAACGCCGGCTCGCACGCTACTTCGGCAGATCCAGCGCAGGATTGTGCGCAAAGAAATTAACCGGCCTCAGTTCGAATTCGTGCCACACCGTCGGCATCACCGGCCAGTCCTCAGCGTGCGGTACATGGTGAAAGCCCATCGTGTACCACAGCACAATGTCCGTGTTCTCAATCGAACGATTGGCTTTAGTCCAGGCTGGCAATCCATCTCCGCCCTTGCTCGCCATCGGATAGGCTCCCGCGGCATACCGCTCATTGTCCCGGTAAGGCGTTACCCACATGTGATAGTCCGTAAATCCCGCGCGCTTCTGCGGATAATCTTCCGGCACCATTAGCGACATCGCATTATCGCCGCCCATCACTTCATATCCCACGGGATATCCCAACGGGCTCTTCACATTCGGATTCACCACCCGCCAAATCTCCGGCTGCTGCATGTTCATATGGACCTTCGCCTGCTCCTCGGTCTTTGCCGTTTCCGGCTCGGCCACCCATACGCTCTTCCGTAAACTGTCCGCCGGCAGCCGCTTCACCCGCAGCTTGTCTCTCACAAAGCTATTTGCCGTCCCATCAATATCGAAATCCAGCCGGAATGAAAAAAAGTGGTCATGGTCCACCGCGACCAGATTCTCCGCAATGAATCTTCCATACATTCCGTCCTCCCCGTCCTTGTCTTCCACCTCCGTCCGGCTCTTTACCGCCTTCACGTTGTCCGTTCCAGTCGCGCCGACCCGCACCAGGATTGCCCCGTTCTGCTGAAAAATCCAGTCGAAGATGTAATCATAATTTCCGACAACTCCAATCGTCCGCAGCACCAGCTCCCGCGATTTCCGGCTCTCGATCACTCCCAACCCATCGTGCCTCCACGCCGGGTAGCCTGCCGGTTGCTCGAACAGGCAAGCCGCACGAGGCTTCAACCAAGGGCTTCCCGTCAGGTTGGCGTAGATCTGATCAAAGTAAACCGCATTCTCCGGACAATCCGCTCCCGGCTCGAGAGAACTCGAAAATCCGTCTCTCCACTCTCCAATATCAAAGAAGGTTCTCGTGAACCACCCCTCGCTCGGATCCATGTACGGCACAAACATCTCCGATAGCGATCCTTCGTAAAGAATCGATCTCACCCGGTCGCCATCTTTGTATCCCACATTGCTGACGACCAGCCCCATGCGCCGGTCAATGCGAAAATGAAAATTCCATTTCTCCCAGCTCACCGACTGCCCGTCGAGCCGGAACCCAGGCCCCACAGGCTGCTGCACCAGCAACGGAGCGGCGGGCTCGCGCACCGCTCCCACCGACGCCACATCGTAATCCGACGCTGGCAGATGCAGCGGCACCGCACCCGTATCGATCACTCGCAACACTTTTTTCTCATTCCCATCCCACACCGCCGTCAGGCCTTCGATCGGCACCCCCATCCCTTCCATGGTGCCGCGCCCCTCAATGCATTCGATCCGCAGAAGGAGTCGACCCTGTTCCTCCGCGGTCCCGAAGTTTCCCGCGGGCGTGCCGCCGCAATAGATGGTCCCCAAATCTGTAATTCCACGCCGCTTCAGCGCCGCCTGCATCTCCGCATTGTCTTTCACTGCACCATTAATTTCGTCTTCATCGGCGTCCCCTATCGGAGGCTGCACGCCCTTCATCTCCGTCCACGACACCAGCTTCTTGCCCCCCACATCCACCACAGCTTCAAAGGTCTTCGATCCCTGTGTGACCATCAGAAACGCCTCGCGTCGCATGGGCTGACCGGGCTTCCACGCCAGCACATCCTCCTTCGGCGGCTCTTTCAGTTGCACCATCGGATACTGCGTCTTCTCGTCCACCTTCCCCGCCTGGTGCAACACCTCATAAGCAGTCCAGATCTCCGGAGCCGTCAACCCATCCAGCGGATGCCTGGAGCCTTGCGACCACCCCGCCCGCGTCAAAGCAAACATCACAACAATGACCGCAACGGCAGTCGACACGCGCTTCATACTGCAGACACAGCCCAAACGCCGATGTCCATTCATCCTGGAGTCTCTCCTCCGCAAAGTTTTCGACAAGCCTGACTGGTTACGTCTTGAACCGGCGAATCTTCCGGCGCATCGTACTCCTCCCCTTGCCCTCCACACAACGACGTGGGCCCTGGCCGGGTGCCCTGCCTTTGTCTCTCCGCTTTTTGGAGAGACAGGGCGGGGACTTTGACTTCCCGAAAGCGCAATTAGCACTCACCACCCCAGACCGCCAGCTCCGAGCGCCGAGTTTCCTCGCTTTCCATTCGCCCCACGATTTTCTTGCCGATATATCGGCACTTGCGTAAACTCAGCCACCCCAATCACCTCCAGCCAACCAACTATAGCTTTAAGGTGGTTTTCCGAGATTTCCGAATTTTCCACAGTGTTCCGGTAAAACGTGAGTTATGTTCCGACTGGAACATTCAGCCGAATGTTCCGGCAGGAACACTGCGAGCTATAATCCTGCATGGCGAGCTTGCGCCAACAGATCGCGACCACAGCCCTTACGCTCACCAAGTTCCGCGACCTGATGAAGCGGATCGAGGAGAACCGTCCCCAGGACGACCTCTCTATCGTCAAGAAAGCCTACGACTACTCCCTGAAGCACCACGAAGGCCAGATGCGTGCCTCGGGCGAGCCCTACCTGGTCCACCCCCTCGAAGTGGCGCTCGTGCTGGCTGAAATGAAGATGGACCCGGTTGCCATTGCCGCCGGCCTGCTCCACGATTCGGTCGAAGACACCTCGGTCACCATCGTCGACATCCGCAAGGAATTCGGCGAGCAGGTCGCGCACATCGTCGAAGGCGTCACCAAGATCAGCAAGATCGATTTCGCCACGCGTGAAGAAGCGCAGGCCGAAAACCTGCGCAAGATGATGCTCGCCATGGTCGACGACATCCGCGTGGTGCTCATCAAACTCGCAGATCGCCTGCACAACATGCGCACGCTCGAGCACCTGCAGCCCGAGCGCCAGAGCAAGATCGCTGAGGAGACGCTCGAGATCTACGCCCCCATCGCCCATCGCCTCGGCATGGGAAAGATTCGCGGCGAGCTTGAGGACCTCGGCTTCCGCTTCCTCGACCCCGCCGGCTACGAGCAGGTGGAGAAAGCCGTCAACGCTCGCCGCAAGCAGGGCGAAGCATTCCTCGCCAAGATGCAGGGGATCATTACCGATAAGCTGAAAGAGGCCGGCATCCAGGCCAGCGTCGACAGCCGCATCAAGCGCCTGTTCAGCATCCACAAGAAGCTGCAGCGCCAGCGCATTTCGGTCGATCAGGTCTACGACCTGTTTGCCATGCGCATCATCACCCGCTCGCTGCAAGATTGCTACGCAGTGCTCGGCATCATCCACAACATTTGGCGGCCGGTGCCGGGGCGCATCAAGGATTTCATCGCCATGCCCCGTCCGAATTTCTATCAGTCGCTGCACACCTCAGTCATCACAGAAGATGGAACGCCTTTTGAAATCCAGATTCGCACTGAAGAGATGCACAAGATGGCGGAGGAAGGCATCGCGGCGCACTGGAAATACAAAGACGGACCGGTGTCGGCGCAGGACGAGCAGCGGCTGGCGTGGCTGCGGCAGGTGGTCGAGTGGCAACGCGACGTCAGCGATCCCAACGAGTTTCTTTCGGCGCTGAAAGTCGATCTGTATCCCGAAGAGGTTTACACCTTCACACCCAAAGGCAAAGTCGTCGTGCTTCCCCGTGACGCCACCCCGATCGACTTTGCTTACACCATTCACACAGAAGTTGGACACACCTGCGTTGGGGCCAAGGTGAACGGGCGCATGGTGCCGCTGCGTCACAAGCTGCACTCTGGCGACATTGTCGAGATCGTTACCCAGGCTGGTCACAAGCCGAGCCGCGACTGGCTTGGCCTGGTGAAGTCCTCGCGCTCGCGCAACAAGATCAAACATTGGCTGAACTTGCATCAGCGGGAACGCTCGATCGAAATTGGGCGCAAGCTGATTGAGAAAGAGGCGCGCAAGTATCGCATTGCTTTCAAAGAAATCAAAGATGAAGAGCTGCTGAAGGTTGCGGGCGCTTATGGGCTGGGCAAGGTGGACGACCTGATGTCCGGCATTGGGTATGGGAAATATTCGGCGCGACAGGTGCTGGCGCGGCTGTTGCCGGCGGGCACGACGCCTTCGATGGCGGGCGACATTGAAGCTGAGGGACTCTCGAACCAGCCTGGGGCGATCGCGAGCGTGGTGCGGCGGGTGTTTGGCGATCACAACGCCATCATGGTCAAAGGCCAGGGCGACATGCTGGTCTACCGGGCGCGCTGCTGCAATCCTATACGTGGCGAGAGCATTGTGGGCTACATCACGCGGGGCAAGGGCGTGGCGGTGCACGCGACGAACTGTCCGAACGTGACCAACCTGATGTACGAAGCGGAGCGCCGCATCGATGTGGAGTGGGCGCGGGATGAGACGACGCCTACGGCTTATCCGGTGAAGCTCACAGTCTATTGCGATGACCGTTTTGGTATGCTTAAAAGCATTACCAGCATCATAGGAGATGCTAAAAGTGATATACGAAACATTGAGGCACGTACCGAGAACAGCCAGGCCAGCGTGGAGATCGTGCTTGATATCTCCGACCTCAAACACCTGGAGCAGATCATGGCTGGGTTGAGGAAGATTCCCGGGGTGCATGAGGTGCAGAGGCTGCAGAAGATT
>DATHMS010000109.1:0-34886 GCA_035486795.1 Candidatus Sulfotelmatobacter sp.
CGGATGTAGGTGAAAACGCCACCGAGTGCCACGCCGGCCGGAAAAATGATCGCAGGGAACATGAATATCCGGGTGTTCATGGTTTCCTCTTTTGCCGCATAGACCAGTAGGTGAAAACTCCACCAACTGCCACACCCGCCAGAAAGACGGCCACAAGGAACACGAGTATCCACGGGAGTGCGCCGCCAAAGGCGCTAAGTCCGTCGGCTATCAGCATGGTTTCCATGCTCACCCCGGTGCGGCAGCTGTTGAAAAATCCCCATTACACTCATTGAGTTGCTCTTTATCGTGCCTAGGCTTTCCTCAGAAACAGCGCTGATAAAGGCGGCAGGGTGAGTTTCAGCGAGTGAGGACGGCCGTGGGCCGGTTCGTCCTCAGCATTTACTCCGCCTAGGTTGCCCACGCCGGTGCCGCCGTATTCCAAAGCGTCACTGTTCAGCAACTCGCGCCAATAGCCGCCCTCGGGCACGCCCACGCGATAGCCAACGCGCGTTATGGGAGTGAAGTTACAAACAATTAGAACGGTGTCTCTGGGAGACTCACTCTTGCGCAACAGCGAAATGGTGCTGGTCAGATTGTCGTTGCAATCTACCCACTCAAAACCCGCGGGATTGGTATCGAGCAAGTGCAAAGCCGGCTCACTGCGGTAGACCCGGTTCAGCTGTGCCACCCAGTTCTGCAAGCCGCTGTGAATCGGATATTGAAGTACGTGCCACTCGAGGCTAGTGTCGTGCCCCCACTCGCGGACCTGACCGAACTCACAACCCATGAAAAGCAATTTCTTGCCGGGTTGAGCGTACATGTAGGCGAACAGGAGCCGCAGGTTCGCAAAACGATTCTTCTCATCGCCGGGCATCTTGCCAATCAAAGATCCCTTGCCGTGAACGACTTCATCGTGCGAAAGCGGCAGGACGAAGTTCTCCAGGAACGAGTACAACATGCGGAAGGTAAGCTTACTGTGATGGTATTTGCGATGGATGGGATCCTGCTTGAAATACTCAAGGGTGTCGTGCATCCATCCCATGTCCCACTTCAAGCCGAAGCCCAGGCCGCCGAGATAAACCGGCCGTGAAACCATGGGCCATGATGTCGACTCTTCCGCGATGGTCTGGATGTCAGGATGCTCTTTGTAGGCTTCCTGATTGAAGCGGCGGAGGAAGTCGATGGCCTCCAGATTCTCGCGCCCGCCGAATTTATTAGGAATCCATTCACCCGCCTTGCGCGAATAATCGAGATAGAGCATGGAAGCAACCGCATCCACGCGGAGCCCGTCAATGTGGTACTTGTCCAGCCAGAACATCGCGCTCGACATCAGAAAGCTGCGGACCTCGGTGCGGCCGTAATTGAAGATATGCGTCTTCCAATCAGGGTGAAATCCCTGCCGCGAGTCTGCGTGTTCGTATAAATGCGTACCGTCGAAGTAGGCCAGGCCGTGGGCGTCGGAAGGGAAGTGTGAAGGTACCCAGTCGAGGATTACGGCGATACCGCGCTGGTGCAGGTAATCCACCAGATACATGAAATCCTGCGGCGTGCCGTAGCGCGAGGTGGGTGCGAAATAGCCCGTGGTCTGGTATCCCCAGGATCCGTAGAAGGGATGCTCCATCACTGGCAGGAATTCCACGTGTGTAAAGCCCATGCGTCCCATGTATTCGGCGAGGCGGGGCGCGGTTTCGCGGTAGGTGAGAGGACGATTGTGCTCCTCTGGAACGCGCATCCACGATCCAAGATGAACTTCGTAAATGGACTGCGGCGCCCGCAGAGAGTTGCGTGCGCCACGCTTCTCCATCCACTCGCGGTCGCCCCACTGATAGTCGAGATCCCACACTACGGAAGCGGTTCGGGGAGGCTTTTCGTGCAAAATACCGAGCGGGTCAGCCTTGTCGACATGGTAGCCGTGGCCCTGTGACTCGATATGGAATTTGTATAGCGCGCCTTTGGTGATGCCAGAGATGAACCCTTCCCAGATTCCAGAACCGCCGCGGGGCGCGAGCAAGTTGGTTTGGGGATGCCAGTTGTTAAAGCTGCCGATCACCGAAACCTGGCGAGCATTCGGAGCCCACACGCTGAAGACGGCACCCTCGAGTCCATTGCGCGTAACGAGGTGCGCGCCCATGGTCTCTTGCATGCGATAGTTGCTGCCCTCGTTGAACAGGTAGAGATCCTGATCCGAGAGTAGCGTGACGCGGTTAGACGCGGCGGGAGTGGAAGTGTCCGGCATTTTCCGAGTCCCTAGTGTACCGGAAGACACGCGTCAGCCATACCGAACCCGCACGGCAGTAACGTCGCAGAGGTCAGCGATTGTGGCGTTCGAACAAGATCCTGCCGTTCAATACGGTCATATCTGTCGCCACGCTATGGATTTCCAGCGGAGGAACCATAAAAAGATTCTTCTCCAGAACGACCAGATCGGCAACTTTGCCTGGCTCTATCGAACCCCGCACTTTTTCCTCGTGTGCCAAGAAAGCGCCAGCGATCGTGTAAGCGGCGATGGCCTGCCTGTGAGCACTGAGAGTCGCTGCCACCGCTGTTGCTCTTCCTATCGGCATTCGCCCGCTGCTGTTCTTTAACTTTTCCGGGACTTTTCCGGCCTCTGTCTCCAACCAGTTTATTGTTGCCGGCTAGATTCATCCCATGTGCAACCCTCGCCTGTTGGTTTCGTTGCATGTCCGAACCTCCATGCTAGACTTTCCTTTCCAGCCATGCCTGCCCTGCGTCTAATCTTTCTCTGGCACCAGCACCAGCCTTTCTATAAGGATCTGGTGACTGGCGAATATCGCCTGCCCTGGGTGCGCCTGCATGCGCTCAAGGATTATTACGGCATGGTGAAACTGCTGGATGAGTTTCCCAACGTTCACCAGAACTTCAATCTGGTGCCTTCACTGATCACGCAAATTCAGGATTATGTCGCGGGGACGGCGCAGGATCCTTTTCTGACGGTGGCAGCCAAACCGGCGAATGACTTGACTCAGAAAGAACGTCAGTTTGCGCTCCAGTATCTTTTTCAGGCTAACCACGCCAATGTGATTGGGCGTTATCCGCGCTACAAGGAGCTGCTGGAGCGGTTCCGTGAGCACGGCTATGTACCGGAGAAAGCGGAAAAGTATTTTGAGCCGCAACACTTCACCGACCTGCAGGTGCTGTCCCAGATCGCATGGTTTGACGAATTCTTTCTGGAAGATAAAGACATTGCGGCGCTGATCGAGAAGGAACGTAACTACTCGCTCGAAGATCAGAGTTTTGTGATCAGGCGCGAGCGGGAACTACTGGGCAAGGTGCTGCCTGCCTATGCTGACGCCGCCAGGAAAGGATCGATCGAGATTTCGGCGACGCCTTTCTATCATCCGATACTTCCACTGGTCTGCGACACCAGCGTGGGGGCGGTTTCGTCACCGGGCCTGCCCTTGCCGCAGAACCGGTTTCGTCATCCCGAGGACGCGCGCGAACAACTGGTGCGCGCGCTTGATCTTCACCAGCAAGTGTTTGGGGTGCGTCCGCAGGGAGTCTGGCCGTCGGAGGGTAGCGTTTCTGAAGAGACACTCGCAATTGCGCACAGTCTGGGAATTCGATGGATGGCCACCGACGAGGGCGTTCTCGGTCGCAGCACGGGTGTGTTCTTTCAACGCGACGACAACGGCCGGCTGCCCGCGCACCTCGCGGAGCAACTCTATAACATCCACCGGTATGAGAATGGCGAGACCGCGATGCACATGGTGTTCCGCGACCACACAATTTCGGACCTGATCGGTTTTGTCTATTCTGGGATGGATCCGGGAGAGGCTGCCGGGCATCTGCTGCACAACATCCAAGAAGCGGCTCAGCCAGTACTCGCGCAAGGGCGGGACGCAGTGGTGTCCGTGATTCTCGACGGTGAGAATGCCTGGGAATACTACCCCAAGTCGGGGCGGGAGTTTCTGCGGCGATTCTACGATGCCCTGCAGCGCGAGGCAGGCGTGGAGCCGGTGACGGTCTCGGAAGCGATTGCCCGCCATCGCAACATTTCGCCTCTGAAGACCCTGGTACCGGGTTCGTGGATCAATGCGAACTTCAATGTCTGGATCGGCGCTGCCGAGGACAATCGCGCCTGGGACTACCTCTACCACGCCCGCGAATTTTATGCGCAGAACGCGGCGCACGCCGCCGAAGCTCAGCGAAAGCTGGCATTTGAAGAAATCCTGATTGCCGAGGGCAGCGACTGGAACTGGTGGTACGGACCGGAGCACCACTCCGCCAACGACCGCGATTTCGACGAACTCTATCGCAAACATCTCTCGAATATCTATCAAGCCCTGGGGGCGATCCCGCCGGATTATCTTGCCCAGCCGATCACGGCAGGCGAAGTGCGCCCAGCCTTCACCCGGCAAACCCACTACATTCATCCTCGCGTGGCAGGGGATAAGATTCGGTACTTCGAGTGGATGGGCGCTGCCGTTTACACCGCCGACCAACGAGCCGGCGCCATGCACGGAAAACAGTTTCTTCTGGATTCGGTTCATGCCGGGATCGACGGCAAGTTCGTCTACGGGCGACTGGATTTTGGCGGGCCGGTCCCGGATATGGAGTTCGATCTGGTAGTGAACCTGGAATCTTGGGCGGATGGAGAAGCGCGTCCGCGGCGCACCCTGCGGCTCGATGCCAAAGTACAAGACCGAAAACTTACGGGATGGAAGGTCGACGGACTGGAGGAATCGTCAACATCCTCTTCGGGCGAATCTGGAGACAAGGGTGAGCAAATCGCGAGAGCGGCTCTGGTACGCAACTTTGAGTTCCGCTTGCCTCTGAGTTGGCTCCTGGCGGAGCCGGCTTCGACTGCGAGCCCTCAGGCCGCCGAGCAAAAGGGCGCTGCAGCGATCCCACCTACCAGTCGATTGCGGCTGCGCTTCAGCCTTTGGCACAATCGTTTGCCCGTGGATGCGTTACCGGTGCAGGGTTGGATTGAGCTGCAGTTGCTGAGCGAAGGAGAGATGGGATCGGTGATGTAAGAACGGAGTGGTACTCTCTCTCACAATGAGCAAACGCCGGAAGCGTGGGCTTCCGGCGTCAGTGCTGCAGTGAGGTTTGTTTACTGTCCCGCGCTCGCTACTGCTGCGGTCATGGCGAGCGGGCGGTTGAGTTCGAGTGTGAGTTCGGTACCTGCCATCAGCGTGGCTGAGCGATGCTTGCTGAGCCAGTGAACGCCGGTTGAGCCTGCGCCGACGACTCCGCCGATGAGGATTCCCGGCGGACCGCCGATGAGGCCGCCGATGAGCATGCCGCCCGCCGTCCCTCCCCCCGTTTCTAGTTCGTCGCGGCGATCATGACCAGATCCCTTGAATTCGCCTTCCTGGTTGACATCGGTGTCGCGCCCCGCGTTGGTATCGACCAGGGTTGCATCGAGAAAGAAGCGTTCGCCGGTCGGGAGGATCAGGGCCTCGGGCAGAATTCCAATCGTGGGTTTGCCCGAGATGCGGCGCGGTTCGGCCACCTTGGTGACTCGGCCCTCCACCCTGGCTCCGGCGGGAATAACCGTCTTGCCATCGAGGACCACGGCCTGCGTCAAGCGTGCCTGGAAAGGGTCTCCAGCTTTGTTGCTGAAGGTCGCTAGAGTTGTCTCGAGCTTGACCATCAGGGCGGTGCCGGCGGGTACGGGCGAACTAGTCTGGGCCGCAGCCATACTTATGCAAGAGCAAGCCACCAGCAGGATGCAAGATGGCGCTATCCACTTCTTCATAATCCCTCCTCGAATCTTACAACCCATAAATCTCACGATTGTTGCTTTGACTCTAGACTAGGCACATGGCCAGGACAATACGCGGCGCGACCAGGGAACCAGAGAAGACAAGGGTCAGGTAATGATTTGGCTCCAAGCGGCGAAATGGGCGGGAGGATATGTGGACCCGACTGCTACTTTCTGGACAGGAATAACCCAGTTTAGCGATATGCAATCGCGGAGCGCAATCGCTATGTGCTGCACGCTGTATGCGTCTTTATGCACTTTGCAGTCGTCTCCCCGGCGCTTCGTCGGATCCCAATAACTGGAATCGCGCAACCGAATGCAATTTTCTGTATCTAACAACTCGACGAGGAAATACAGAAGTGTGCAATGATCTCTTTGCCTGGAACCGGGACCGAGCATGGCTAAACCGATCTTGCTGAGCGTGGACGACGATTCTGATGTTTTGCGGGCGATCGAACGCGATCTGCGCTCGCACTACGGGGCGGAATACCGCGTGATTGGAAGCGATTCGCCCGAGGGGGCGCTTGACCTTCTGAAGCAGTTGAAGGTGCGGAATGACAGCGTGGCCTTGCTGCTGGCCGACCAGCGCATGCCGCGGATGGATGGAGTGGAGTTTCTGCAACAGGCCATGGGGATCTTCCCCAGCGCGAAGCGCGCATTGTTGACTGCGTATGCTGATACCAACGCCGCGATCAGCGCCATCAACCAGGCCAGCATCAACTTTTTCTTCCTGAAGCCTTGGGATCCTCCCGCGGAGCACCTGTATCCGCAACTCGACGATCTGCTTGATGACTGGCAGGCTTCGTACCATCCAACGTTTCAAGGGATTAGGGTGCTGGGCACCCGCTGGTCACCTCGATCGTATGAGTTGCGGGATTTTCTGGCGCGCAATCGCGTTCCCTATCAGTGGACTGACGTGGAGCTTTCCGCCAATGATCCCGAGACCAAGCAGCTGCTGGAAGCTTTGGGACCGGAGGCCGCCAACCTGCCGGTGGTGCTGTTTCCCGACGGGACCAAGCTGCTTGAGGGCGTACCGGCGGAGGTCGCGCAAAAAGTTGGCTTGCGCACGCGTGCTCAGACCGACTTCTATGACTTGGCGATTGTGGGCGGGGGACCAGCTGGATTGGCCGCGGCGGTTTATGGAGCCTCAGAAGGTTTGCATACCGTGATGATTGAGCGGGAAGCCCCCGGCGGCCAGGCGGGAATGAGTTCGCGGATCGAGAACTATCTGGGATTTCCGACCGGGCTTAGTGGAGCTGATCTGGCGCGGCGGGCGGTGGTGCAGGCACAGCGTTTCGGAGTGGAAATCCTGGCGCAGGAAGTGGTTGGCGTCCGGGCAGAAGGGCCTTACCGGATCATCAAGATGGCCGATGGAAATGAGATCTCCTGTCATGCGCTGATGATCGCGACTGGGGTGCAATGGAGACGGCTGGAAGCTCCGGGCATCGACCGGCTGCAGGGTGCGGGGATTTATTACGGCGGCGGAGCTACCGAGGCATTGTCCTGCAAGGGTGAAATTGTCTATGTAGTGGGCGGGGCGAACTCGGCGGGGCAGGCTGCGATGAACTTCGCGAAATACGCGGAGCGCGTCATTATTCTGGTGCGCGGCGAATCGCTTTCCAGCACGATGTCGCAATACCTGATCGATCAGATCAAGGAGACTCCCAATATTCAACTCTGGACGAACGCCAGCGTAGCCGAGGCGCATGGCGACACCCACCTGGAGGAGATTTCGGTGCTGTGCTCCGATACCGGCAAGATTGAGCGCGTGCCGGCGAGTGCGATGTTTATCTTTATTGGTGCGCTGCCACAGACGGAATGGCTGGCGGGCATTGTGGAGCGGGACGAGCGCGGATTTGTTTTGGCGGGGCCTGACTTGATACGGGATGGGCAACGTCCGAAAGGATGGACGCCGGACCGAGATCCGTTTCTGCTCGAGACGAATGTTCCCGGCATCTTTGCCGTCGGCGACGTGCGGCACGGTTCTATCAAACGCGTGGCTTCCGGAGTGGGAGAAGGATCGGTTGGGGTGCAGTTCATTCATCAATACTTGAGTAAAGTCTAAATGGTCGATAAATCTGAACTACGACGCGTCCAGGAATTCGCCGATTTGCCCGACGATCAGCTCGACTGGTTCCTCAGCCAGGCGAAGGAGCTGAATCTCAAGGCGGGCGACACTTACGCGCGCCAGGGCGATCCAGCCGATGCCATGTTTGTGATTCTTGAGGGGCACCTTCAAGGGCGGGGCGAACTTGGGGGCGAGACTTTCGTCTTTGATCTGGAGCCCGGTGACGTCACCGGAGTACTGCCCTTTTCAAGAATGAAGCAGTTTACGGTGAGCGGGCGAGCCCTGACGGACAGCCACGCGCTGCGATTTCCGGCTTCGTTGTTTCCGGAGCTGGTGCAGAAAATGCCGGTGCTGACTCAGCGTCTGGTGGGCCTGATGTCTGACCGGATTCGTGAAACGACGCGGCTTGAACAACAGCGCGACCGGTTGGCTTCCTTAGGAAAGCTTTCGGCGGGGCTGGCGCATGAACTCAACAACCCAGCTTCTGCAGCGAAACGGGCAGCGAGCCAATTGGGCGTGATTCTAAAGAAAATCAGGGACGCTAGCCTCGAGCTGGGAAGGCGCGATCTTTCTCCCGCGCAGAAATCTGAAATCGAGAAGCTGGAAACTTCGTTCACGCAACCCGATATAGTTCCACCGGACCCGCTGACCATGAGCGACCTGGAGGACCAGATCGATTCTTTGTTGCGCAGTCATGGGCAGACCGACTTGTGGATGCTCGCTGCGGGCCTGGCGCGACGGAACATTAAGCCGCAAGTAGTCGAATCGTTGTTTTCGATACTCGACGCGGAGACGGCTCGAGCCGCGCTGGTCAGGATCGCCGCATCGGTTGAGATTGCAAGCCTGTTGCACGAAATTGAGAGCAGCACTGCGCGGATCTCAGATCTGGTAGGTGCAATCAAGGAATACACCCACATGGACCAGGCGCCGGTCTTAAATGTTGACGTGGTCAAGAGCCTGGAAACCACGCTAACGATCCTGAATCACAAGCTGAAGCAAGGGGTGGCCGTGCAGCGCGACTACAAGAGCGTCCCCCTGCTGGTGAATTCATTTGGCAGCGAGCTGAATCAGGTCTGGACCAACATTATCGATAACGCGATTGATTCGATGCACGGCAAAGGCGAGCTGCGCGTCCGAACCTACAGCGACGACGGTTGCGCGGTGGTTGAGATCACCGATAACGGTCCGGGCATTCCCGACGAGGTGCTGCCGCACATCTTCGAGCCTTTCTTCACCACTAAAGGAGTTGGAGAAGGCACAGGCCTGGGCCTGGACACGGTGCAGCGAATTGTGAAGAAGCACCGGGGGAATATTCAGGTTACTTCCAAACCCGGTGAGACACGTTTTCAAGTCTGGCTCCCCTTGTCCGGGGTGTCGACCTAAACTCCATCACATTGTGCCAATCTTGCATCCGCTATAATCGACAGTTTCGGAAGCACTGCATGGGAAAGACAAATGTGCCCTCGGGCGTTTGACCGGCCGGGGTCTGACCTTTGCTTCCGTCGTTTCCCACCCCCGCGGTGCCGGTGACGGCGACTCAAGAGTAAGGTGCGGACTGCCACAAGAAAGGTAAGCGCGGTATGACGAGCATGACGAGTATGACGAATATTGGGGCAATCTTCGGGCGCGAGGTGCTGGATTCGCGCGGCAATCCTACAGTCGAAGCCGAAGTGCAGCTTGCCAGCGGAGCGGTGGGTCAGGCTATTGTCCCGAGCGGCGCATCGACTGGCGAGCACGAAGCCGTCGAACTGCGCGACGGGGACAAAGCGCGCTTTCTCGGCAAAGGTGTTCTCAAAGCCGTCGAGAACGTCAACGGAGAGATCGCGGACGCGCTGGCGAACTGGGACGCCGCCGATCAGCGCGGCCTTGACCAAAAGATGATCGAACTCGACGGCACCGAGACCAAGAGCCGGTTGGGAGCGAATGCGATTCTTGCCGTATCCATGGCAACGGCGCGGGCAGCAGCTGCGGAATATGGCCTGCCGCTCTATCGTTATCTGGGTGGCGCGGCGGCGAATACGCTGCCTACACCCATGATGAACATCCTCAACGGTGGGGCGCACGCCGACAACAATGTCGACTTTCAGGAATTCATGGTGATGCCCGTTGGCGCGCCTTCATTTTCTGAGGCGTTACGCTGGGGCGTTGAAGTTTTCCATACGCTGAAGGGCGTGCTCAAGAAACGCGGCTACAACACGGCGGTAGGTGACGAAGGCGGATTTGCGCCTTCGGTGAAGTCGAACATCGAGGCCATTGAGGTGGTGCTGGAAGCGATCCAGCAGGCCGGCTACAAGCCCGGAGAGGAGATCGCCATCGCACTCGATCCCGCGGCCAGCGAGTTCTATCAGGATGGCAAATACGTCTTCAAGAAGTCGGACAAATCGGCCAAGAGCTCGGACGCCATGGTGAAGTTCTGGGCGAAGTGGGTCAAGGACTATCCTATTGTGTCGCTTGAAGACGGGCTCTCAGAAGAAGACTGGGATGGTTGGAGGAATCTAACCAAAGAACTCGGCGGCAAGATTCAGTTGGTCGGGGATGACATCTTCGTCACAAATATTACTTTCCTGCAAGAAGGAATTGACAAACGTGTTGGCAACTCGATCCTGATCAAAGTCAACCAGATCGGTACAGTCAGCGAGACTTTGGATGCGATTGACTTGGCCCGGCGCAACGGCTACACATCGGTGATCTCGCACCGCTCCGGCGAAACTGAGGACACCTTTATCGCCGACCTTGCCGTCGCTACCGGAGCCGGACAGATTAAGACCGGGTCAGCCTCGCGCACCGACCGCATCGCCAAGTACAACCAACTTTTGCGGATCGAAGAGGAGTTGGGCGCGTCGGCGCGGTTCCTGGGGCTGAAGGCGTTGAATTACAAAGCTTGAAGGCGGCTATTCTTATGGAGGGGTCTTTGATGAGATCTAAATCGTGGTTGTGCTCGTGTGTTCTCGCTTTGTCCATGTGTGCCGGCGCCCAGACCACAGTGTCGATCGCTCCGGATGCGGCGTCCAAGGAAGACGTCAAGAAGCTCTTTGATGTGATGGCGAGCCGCGAGCAGATGGCGCAGATGATGCAACAGGTGTTCGCGCAGATGCGGAGCCTGAACCGCGATGAGATTAAGAAACGGCACCCGGATGTGACTGACGAAGAGCTCGCGCGCATGGACAAGCAGTCGGAGGATCTGATGAAGAACTTCCCGCTGGACGAAATGCTGAGCGACATGATCCCGGTCTACCAGCGGCACTTCACGAAATCTGAAATAGAGGCATTGACCGCCTTTTATTCGTCTCCTGCTGGGCAGAAGTTTCTCCACGAGATGCCCGCGGTGACGTCGGAAACCATGCGGACGGTGTATCCGCGAATACAGGCGGAGATCGAGGCCGCGCTCAAGCGGGCGGAAGAGAAGACGAATTCACCGCAGAAGTGAAGGGAATCAAGGTGGGTGCAGGGTTAGTTGTCGATAAGCACGCCCTGGATGCTGAATTACAAAGGGTGAGTTACGATGAAACCCAGATTAGTCGCGCTGCTCGGGTTTGGCGCGTTGTTTCTAGCCTTCACACTTCGGTTCTACCTTCAGGGGCTTGTGGTATTGCTGGCGTCGGCGCTTTGCCTGGCCATTGCTATAGGGTTTCTCTGGCAGGGTCACAAGACCCGGAGCTTTTGGATCGCTGGCAACAGAAGCAGGGCGGGGCACGATCCGAAATTAGAAGCTGCACGGGTGACGATCGAAGGGCGGGAGTTCTCGGCTCAGAGCCTGCCCCCGCGCCTCGATTTCACCGTCTCTCCCCGGAACATGCTTATGCTGACAGCAATCTCGATGGTTGCGATAGGCTCGGTGATGTCCGTTCTTGTGAGCTCCAACTCTCCATTCGAAGCAGTTCCTTTGGAAGGCGACCGCTACTTCGCACTATACGGCTTATGCTATCTGATGGCGATACTACTGGTGGCGCCCACCCTCGCTTGGTTCTCGGAATGCTCTCTCCTTCGAAGATCCCTGATCACGATGGCGACTGTTCAGGGCCAGATGAAGGGCACGAGGGGGACCGTCTGGATTCAATACCACTTCGTCGATCCAGAGGGCGGCTATCACGGAGGCTCCGTGGTTAACTTTGGCGTATCTAAAGCTGATCAGCTAAAGGTCGTATTTTTCAATCCAGCGAACGCGGACGTAAATAAGGTGAGCTCTGGGTTCCTCTTCCACAAAATCTCATGGGCTGACCTCAAACAGTGAATGCCCTCTGTGACATCTAACCTTGCCTTCCACAGCCCCGACAGCAGATCATATCGGCGGAGGCAGTATTGGCAAGCTCGGCCTCGGCAATGCTAAGTCCCGTCTTGTCAGGATTTTGCCTGCAAGCTATTGATTGCAAGAGATTATTTTCCCATTTCTCTCTAACATCATGATTCCAATAGATCGGGGGGGAGGGGGGTATATCTCGGCCAAGCGGTATAATTTCACCTATGTCGGACAGTGAGATTATCTTTTCGGTTCAAGAATCGCCTGAAGGTGGATACGAAGCTCGTGCGTTGGGTCACTCCGTCTTCACTCAGGCGGACACGTTCGAGGAGTTGAAACGGAATGTTAGGGAGGCAGTCCAGTGTCACTTTGACGCCGGAACGGCCCCTCCCGTGATTCGTCTGCACACGGTGAAGGACGAGGTCATTTCCACTTGAGACTGCCTTGTGATCTTTCCGGTCACGAACTCATCCGGCTGCTCCGACGTTTTGGCTACGAGCGTACTCGACAACTTGCAGCCACATCCGCTTGCTGTCACGCCTTCGGGGTTATGAGCATCATGTGACGGTTCCCGACCACAAGACGCTGCGACTTGGGACGCTGAGTGCAATCCTTTCCGACGTTGCAGATTACTTAAACATCGAACGCTCAAAGCTGGAGCAGGAACTCTTCGACTAATGTCTCGTCCCAAGCCCCTAATCCTCATCATCCTCGATGGCTGGGGATACCGCGCCGAAACCAAGGCTAACGCCATTGCGCTGGCGCGTAAGCCTACTTACGACCGCCTGCTGCGCGAGTATCCCAACACGCTGATTCATACCAGTGGACGTTTTGTTGGCCTGCCCGAGGGGCAGATGGGCAACAGCGAAGTGGGGCATCTGAATATGGGCGCGGGGCGCATCGTTCACATGGACATCACTCGCATTGACCTGATGATCCAGAACGGCGAATTCTTCTCGCATCCGGTGCTGCTCGCGGCCATGAGGCACGCTCGCATGGGTGAACGCAGACTGCACCTGTTTGGCCTGGTCTCAGACGGCGGCGTGCACTCGCAGCAGGCCCACCTCTATGCTCTGCTGAAAATGGCGAAGGAGAACGGCGTGGATCGCGTCTTCGTGCACGCATTTATGGATGGCCGCGACACCCTGCCCACCAACGGCGCCGGATATCTCGAACAGCTGCAGCAAAAGATGCGGGAATACAACTCCGGAAAGATTGCTACCGTGAATGGCCGCTACTATGCGATGGACCGCGACCGGCGCTGGGAGCGGATCGCCAAAGCTTACAATGCGATGGTCTTTGGCGATGCCGAAGGCGGCAAGAACGCTGACCCGGTTCAGGGAATGAAAGATTCCTATAACCGGGGAGTCACGGATGAGTTTGTTGTGCCGTTTGTCTGTACCGACAAGAATGGTCAGCCGCTCGCGACCATTCGCGATGATGATGCCTGCATCTGCTTCAATTTTCGTGCTGACCGTGTCCGGCAAATTACCCGCGCGCTGGCGCGCAACAGCGGGCTTAATGCGCAGGCCGGCACCGATCTTCCGGGAGCCGCTGATCTGGATGCCACGATTGCCCGCGACCGCGTCCCGGCGAATCTGCATTATGTTTGCATGACGCAGTATGACAAGAACTTCAGCCTGCCGGTGGTGATTCTGCCGGAATCAATGGCAAACATCCTGGCCAATGTGATGGGCACTCTGCACATGCGTAACCTCCGCGTGGCCGAGACCGAAAAGTATGCCCACGTTACATACTTCTTTAATGGCGGCGTCGAACAGCCTTTCCCTGGCGAAGAGCGGGTGATGGTCCAGTCGCCGAAGGTCGCAACCTACGATCTGAAGCCGGAGATGAGCGCAGCCGGCATTGCCGATGCCGTTATAAAGGCTACGGAAGAAGGAACGTTTGACGTGATTATCGTCAACTTCGCCAACGCGGACATGGTGGGACACTCCGGCAAGATTGAGCCCACGATCAAGGCGGTAGAGACTGTGGATGCTTGCCTCGGCCGCATCGAAACCGCGGTTCGCGCCCGCGGAGGCGCTATGTTGATTACCGCCGATCACGGCAACGCCGAGATGATGATTGACCCCGTCACCGGCGGACCGCACACGGCGCATACCACCAACCCTGTGCCCTTCATCGTGGTTGCTGAAAATGCCCGGCAGTTCACGTTGAAGCCCAACGGCTCTTTGCGGGATATTTCGCCAACTCTGCTCGGGATGATGGGCCTCGATGAACCACGAGAGATGACAGGGACGGATCTTCGCGCGTTCCTGAAGAACAAATAAAGCCAAGGGACCCCGAGGACGCGGATTATACCGACCTGCACGATGACGAAGCTATTGATTGTCGTTCATCACGAGTTCGACCTATGGAACGTGCCCGCGGGATTTTCTGAAAGACTGCGGACAGACTTTCCCGACATCGAGGTGGTACACAGACGTAGCTATGAAGGTGCCGAAGAGCATCTTCGGGACTGTGAAATCCTCTTTGCGTTTGCGCTCCGCTCCGAGCAGTTGAAGTTGGCGGAGAAGCTGCGCTGGATGCACACGCCGACGGCGGCCGTGCATTCGTTGCTCTTCCCAGAGATGGTGACGAGCGATGTGGTCCTCAGCAATGCCCGCGAGGTACACGGTCCTGTGGTCGCCGAGCTCGTGATCGCGGTGATTTTTGCCCTGGCGAAGAAGATTCCGCAAGCGGCACGGCTCCAGCGAAAGCACGTTTGGGGGAAGAGTGCGATCTGGAACGATGGTCCCCGGCCGCGCGAGGTGAGCGGCGCGACGCTGGGTTTGATCGGGCTCGGCGGCATCGGACGTGCGGTCGCCCGCATGGCGTCAGCTCTGGGCATGCGCGTAATCGCCGCACGCGAATGTCCGGAGAAAGAACGGCCTCAAGGAGTGGAGGCAGTCTATGGGCCCGCTGAAATCGACGAGATGGTGTCGCAGTCGGATTTTGTGGTGGTGGCCGCTCCCCTTACTGAAGCGACGCGCGGATTGATCAATGCGGATCGGCTGGCTGCTATGCGGCCGGATGCCTATCTGATCAACGTGGGCCGCGGCCCTCACGTGGACACAGCCGCACTTGTCGACGCGCTTCGGAACCGCCGCATTGCCGGTGCTGCGCTCGATGTCTTCGACCAGGAACCGCTTCCCACCGAGTCGCCACTGTGGGACCTTGAAAACCTGCTCATTACGCCACATACCGGCAGCTTCACTGAAAAACTCTGGCAACGCCATTACTCGGTATTCTCGGAAAATCTTCGCCGCTATCTCGCGCACGAGCCGTTGCTATTTGTCGTCGATAAGCAAAAAGGATATTGATCGGTTTGGTTTTTATAAGGCTAGTGGGCCTTAACAATCAGCCCTACTTTTCCCAGCTTGGAGAGAAGCCATCCCTTTCCTACATCCAACAGTTCGGGGTCTGAAAGGCCGTTTTCTAATCGAATCTATCGTCGCCAGACCTTCTGTCCGGTGCAGAAACCTGGGTTCAGCCATCGAATCGTCGCACGGCCGCCAGCATTAAAGTGGACCATCGATTCCGCCGATGGGAGTGGAAGATGGTAGGCAGCGGTATCTTCGCCGACGCTGCTTCCGGGCTGCGCCTCGCTGACGAGGTCCCTATTCACCACCACGCCGTTGCAACTGCAAACAAATGAGCGAGACTTCCCTAAAGCTTCTACTGGTGGAAGACAATTCCCTGGATGTTCGTTTGCTGCAAGAGATCCTCAAGTGTGCACCGCATGAGTTCGCCTTGACCACGGTCGGATATATGAGGGAGGCGGAGAGTCATCTCGCGACAAATGCAGTGGATATTATCCTGCTCGACCTGGGCTTGCCGGATGCACGTGGACTGGAAGCGGTGCGGCGGGCGCGCACCGCCGCGCCTCGCATCCCTTTGATTGTGCTGACCGGGTGTGAAGACGAAGTGGTTGCCGACCAGGCTTTGCGAGGTGGAGCCCAGGACTTTCTCGTCAAGGGCACAATCGAGACGCCAGGATTGCTGCGAGCCATCCGCTATGCCACACATCGTATGAAGGCGGAAGTCGAAATGCAGAAGGCTCAGGAGGAGGCGGAAGCTGCCAATCGCGTCAAAGGTGAACTCCTCGCTGAACTGCAAGCTGCCCACGCGGAAACAGAATTATTTTTGCGCTCCATCCCTTCCATCCTGATCGGGGTTGATTCCTGCGGCCGCATCACTCACTGGAATATGTCCGCGACCAGTACTTTCGGAATCGAGGACAGCAGCGCGGTGGGGCGCATGATCGAAGACTGCGGAATCCGATGGCTCCATCCAGAGATCAAAACGGAGATCGGACGCTGGCTGGCAACCGAGTCTGCTTATCGCTCCGAGAATCTGGCTTACGAGCGCGAAGGCAAGACCCGGTTTCTGGGCTTGAATGTTTTGCGCGTCCCGGCGAAGGGAGGGGAACAAACCGGGTTCATCATCACCGGAGCTGACGTCACTGAACGCATGGTGATGGAATTGCAACTTCGGCAGGCACAAAAACTCGAGGGGATTGGTCAACTAGCAGCCGGCATCGCGCACGAGATCAATACTCCCACGCAATTCGTCGGGGACAATATCAGGTTCCTGAAGGATTCCTGGGGTCCGGTCGCAGAATTTCTGAACTTCTGTGGAACCATACAAGCGGAGTGCGCCAACGGCCCAATTTCCCGCGAACATCTTCAGCAGTTCGGCGAACTGCATAAGAAGTGTGATCTGGAATACCTGTCGGAACATATTCCGAAGGCCATCGACTTGTGCCTGGAGGGAGTAAAGCGGATCGCCAAGATTGTGAAGGGATTTAAGGAGTTTTCCCATCCCGGCTCGGAGGAAAAGCAGGCCATCAACCTGAATCAGGCGATCGAAACCACCATCTCGGTGGCGAGACACGAATGGAAGTATTGTGCCGAGTTGGCTACCGTTTTCGACGCCGAGCTGCCGCCGGTCTTGTGCCTGGTCGGGGAATTCAACCAGGTGATCCTGAACCTGATCGTCAATTCCGCCCATGCCATCAGTAATGCAGCGGAGAAGAACGGGAAAGGGAAAGGCACCATCACCATCAGCACACAGCGCGAAGGCGAGTGGGCCAGGATTGCAGTGGCCGACACCGGCGCCGGCATCCCGGAGGAAATACGCTCCCGAGTCTTCGAGCCTTTTTTCACTACCAAAGAGGTGGGCAAAGGCACGGGACAAGGATTGGCGCTGGCGCACGCCGCGATAGTCAAACGCCATCAGGGCCAGCTCTGGTTTGAAAGCGTACCGGATCAAGGAACGACCTTCTTCATCCGGCTCCCGCTGGGAGCGGGTCCTCTCGTGTCATGAACAAGCGAATCCTCTTTGTCGATGATGAACCCATGATTCTCCAGGGCATCCAGCACAGCCTGCGCGGCATGCGTGCCGAGTGGGAAGTCGCACTTGCCAATAGCGGTGCCGAAGCCCTGGAGACCATGGCGCAAGCCCCATTCGATGTAGTTATCACCGACATGCGAATGCCAGGGATGGACGGTGCCCAACTGTTGGATTTGGTTAAGGTCAAGTTTCCCCGGACGGTGCGCATCATTCTTTCCGGGCAATCGGACCGGGAGACCATTTTGCGTTCGGTGGGCCCAAGCCACCAGTATTTGTCGAAGCCCTGCGACCTCGATGAACTCAAGCAGAGGCTCAGGCGCGCTTTTGCCCTGCGCGATATGCTGAACGATACCCACTTGAAAGATGTCATTGGCCGGCTGAAAACCGTGCCCAGCCTCCCGGCTCTGTATGTTGCGGTGACCGAAGCTCTGCGATCTTCAGACAGTTCAATTACAGCAATCGGCAACCTCATCGCGCAGGACATGGGCATGTCCGCCAAGGTGTTGCAATTGGTGAACTCAGCATTTTTTGGACTTTCCAACCGGGTTTCCAGCCCCCAGCAGGCCGCCATCCTGATCGGAATCGAGAATCTGAAAGCGCTGGTTCTGAGCGTGCAGGTGTTTTCCGATTTGGGAGGCCATTTCACTCAGGACTTGGGGTTTTTGTGGGACCACAGCATGAGCACCGCCAGTTTCGCCCGGGCCATTGCGCGGGTAGAACTGTGTTCTCAGGGAGTGGCGGAGGATGCTTTCACCGCCGGGCTGCTGCACGATGTGGGGCGACTGGTGCTGGCCTCCGCTTTCGGCACCGAATATCAGCAGGTTCTAAAGCGGGCAGCGGAACCTGGAGTTCTGCTGGCACGGTGTGAAGGGGATGCCTTTGGTTGTACCCACAACGGAGTGGGAGCCTATCTGCTCGGGCTATGGGGACTGACCGACTCCATCGTCGAGGCAGTTGCCTGGCACCACCAGCCCGAACAAGCTCAACCCACGGCGTTTTCCGCGCTGATCGCCGTGCATGCCGCCGACTACTACGATAACCAGCTGCATGTTCATCCTCTTTCCGATGAAACCTCGGGGATGGATGAGCCTCTTTTGACGCAAATCGGACTCCAACGACAATTGCCGTCGTGGGAGAAAGCTTGTCGGGAAGTTGCCTCTCGGAGTGAGCAAAATGCCTGAAAAAATTCTTATGGTGGACGACGAAGACGCTGTGCTGGTGGGCTATCAGCGCATGTTCCGCAACGAATTTCAAATCGAAACTGCGCCCGGCGGAGCTGCAGCCCTGGCCGCGCTCGAAGCCACCGGACCGTATGCCGTTGTGGTCACCGACATGCGAATGCCGGAGATGGATGGCGGCCAGCTATTGAGAAAGGTCAAGCTGCTCGCTCCCGATACCATTCGCATCATGCTGACCGGCGATGCCGATGTCCGTAGCGCGGTGAGCGCGGTTAATGAAGGGAGCATTTTTCGGTTTCTGACCAAGCCCTGCAATAAGGACACTTTGGCGAAAGCCTTGACTGCGGGATTGATGCAGTATCGGCTGCTGACGGCGGAGAAGGACTTGCTGGAAAACACGTTGCAAGGCAGCATCCAGGTGCTCACCGAGGTGCTGAGCCTGGTCAACCCGGCAGCCTTTGGCCGGGCGCTGCGGGTGCGCCGCTATATCCATCAGGTGGCTACACGGATGGCTCTGGCCAGCCCCTGGAGGTTTGAGGTGGCGGCCATGATGTCGCAGTTGGGGTGCGTCACGCTGCACCCGGAAACCATCGAAGCCGTCTATGCTGGCCGACCGCTTCCGCCGGACGAACAAAAGCGCTTTGACGCTCACCCCGACGTGGCTCGCGACCTGCTGTCGAAGATACCGCGGATGGAGCCCATCGCCTGGATGATTGCGCACCAAAATGACTCGGCGCTGGTCGGAGGCGACATCGCGAAGGCGGCCACGGCAGACATGCGGCTAGGCGCCGACATGCTAAGGGCTACGCTGGCTTTCGACGATCTGGTGACCAGGGGTCTGTCTCAGGCCGAGGCCGCGAACCGCCTGTCGCGGCAGCATGCGGATTTTGATGTGCGGATCTTTCAAGCGCTGGTGGAACTGGATGGCGAGAAAAGCAAGATGGAGGTACGCTCCTGCGATATTTCGGAGTTGATCCCCTACGACATGGTTCTCGAGGAAGAGCTTCGCACCAAAACCGGCATGTTGCTGGTGGCCAAAGGCCAGGACATCACGCCGACATTGATTCTCAAGCTGAAGAATTTTCTGGAGAAAGGAGCCATCGGCCGCAAAGTGGCAATTTCCGCCAAGAACCGGGCCAAGGCCGCGACCGCCTAGGCTATCTCGGCTGAACAGTTTGGCCCTCGGCAGGGAGTTTGGCCGTCGGCTCACTTAAATCTTGCAGCTGTTTCAAAATGGAGGTTGTCCCGAAGTGGAATATCCAGCACGGATTTCAGAATTTATCCTGTCGGAGCGGCAGTATTGCCGGCGCATACTAACGACATCGCCAGTAGGCAACTGTCCCGTATCTCACCTTAAGGCACCAGCGCCCCTACTCGAAGTAGCAACCCTGAAAGCAGTGGGCATAGCACAAAGTCAGGTGAAATGAAGACCACGTCCCGATTGAATCGGAAGGTACAACTCGAGTCTTACCGGGGACTGCTGGAAGCGGCTCCCGATGCCATGGTGGTGGTGAACGTGGGCGGAGACATCGTTCTGCTGAATGTTCAGGCGGAAAAACAGTTCGGGTACAGGCGCGATGAACTGGTGGGGCAGAAGGTGAAGAACATCATCCCCGAAGGCTTCGCGGAAAGGATCATCGCTGACGGTACCCGGAGCGCGGCGGAGGCTTTGGCTCAGCAAATTGGTACCGGGATTGAGCTCATCGGGCGGCGCAAGGATGGCAGCGAGTTTCCCATCGAGATCATGCTGAGCCCGCTGGAAAGTACGGAAGGTATTCTGGTGACGGCGGCGATCCGCGACATCAGCACGCGCAAGGGCGCGGAAATACATCTGGCCCAGATGGAGGGCAGGTACCGAGGACTGCTGGAAGCGGCTCCCGATGCCATGGTGGTTGTGAATGTGGCTGGCGAGATTGTTCTGCTGAATGTGCAGGCGGAGAAAAAGTTCGGCTACAGCCGCCATGAGTTGGTGGGGCAGCAGGTGAAAAACATCATCCCCGAAGGCTTCGCGGAACGGATCATCGCCGACGGTACGCGCAGCGCGGCGGAGGCTTTGGCGCAGCAGATTGGTGCCGGGATTGAGCTTATCGGGCGGCGCAAGGATGGCAGCGAGTTTCCCATCGAGATCATGCTGAGCCCGCTGGAAAGTCCCGAAGGCATCCTGGTGACGGCGGCGATCCGCGACATCAGCACGCGCAAGGGCGCGGAAATACATCTGGCCCAGATGGAGGGCCGGTACCGCGGCCTGCTGGAAGCGGCTCCTGACGCGATGGTGGTCGTGAATGTGGCTGGCGAGATCGTTCTGCTGAATGTTCGGGCGGAGAAAGAGTTCGGCTACCGCCGCGACGAACTGGTGGGGCAGCAGGTGAAGAACATCATCCCCGAAGGCTTCGCGGAAAGGATCATCGCTGACGGTACCCGGAGCGCGGCGGAGGCTTTGGCTCAGCAAATTGGTACTGGGATTGAGCTTATCGGGCGGCGCAAGGATGGCAGCGAGTTTCCCATCGAGATCATGCTGAGCCCGCTCGAAAGCGCCGATGGCATCCTGGTGACGGCAGCGATCCGCAACATCAGTGTGCGCAAACTGGCGGAAGCGAATCTGGTGCGCAAACTGGACGAATTGTACCGTTCCAATGAGGAACTCGGGCAGTTTGCCTACATTGCCTCCCACGACTTGCAGGAACCGCTGCGCATGGTGGCCAGCTACACCCAGCTTCTGTCCCGAAAGTACAAGGGAAAGCTCGATACCGAGGCCGACGAGTACATTGCCTTCGCGGTGGATGGGGCGAACCGCATGCAGCGCCTGATCCAGGATCTGCTGGCATTTTCGCGGGTTGGGACCAAAGGAAAAGATCTGGTCGATACTTCCAGTGAGGCCGCCTTGCTGCAGGCGCTGCAGAATCTGCGCGGGGCCATTACAGAAAGCGGTGCGCAGGTGACTCACGACCCCATGCCCGCCGTCCTGGCGGACGAAATGCAGTTGACTCAGTTATTTCAGAACATTATTGGCAACGCCATCAAGTACCAAAAGCCCGGCATCCCCCAGGTGCACATCTCCGCCGCCAGGAATGGCGGGGATAAATGGATGTTTTCAGTGAAGGACAACGGATTAGGAATCGACCCGCAGTACTTCGATAAGATTTTTGGGATGTTCCAGCGACTGCACAAGAGGGAAGAGTTCGCCGGCACCGGTATAGGCCTGGCCATCTGCAAGAAGATTGCCGAGCGGCACGGCTGCAGCATCCTGGTCGAATCAACACTAGGGCAGGGTTCTACATTTCGCTTTGCCCTGGCAGGAAGCGAGAGGAAATCATATATACCAGCGGATACACCGACGGAGGAGGCAGTATGCCTCTAGAAGTTCTCTTGGTCGAAGACAGTGGCGGAGATGTCCGGCTGACGCAGGAAGCCTTCCACGCCGTGAACCCAGCTGTCCGTCTGCACGTGGCAAATGACGGCATTGAGGCGCTGGCCTTTCTCAGGCATGAGGGAGTTTTCGTCGACGTCCCTCGCCCGGATCTTACCTTGCTGGATCTGAATATGCCGAGAATGGATGGCCGCGAGGTTCTGGCTCTCATCAAGAACGATGCCAGCCTGAAAACGATTCCTGTCGTGATCCTGACTACATCCGACGCGGATGGGGATATCGCGAAAAGCTATCAACTGCATGCCAATTGCTACCTGCGTAAGCCGGTGCAGTTGAATGCATTTGAGAGCCTGGTGAAGAGTATCAATGACTTCTGGCTAACCAAGGCCACTTTGCCGCAAATACAGTAAGAACTGGGGCAAGGGTTCGACCTTCTCCTTGCCCCGGAAAGAAGTGGGAGGGAATTATGTATGCCCACGATTACACCGACGGAGGAAACGACATGCCGTTAGAAGTTCTTTTGGTGGAAGACAGCCCCGGAGATGTCCGGCTGACGCAGGAAGCCTTTCGCGCTGCCAACTTGTCCGTGCATTTGCACGTGGCTAACGATGGCGTTGAGGCGATGGCGTTTCTGAGGCGGGAGGGGGTTCACGCGAATGCCCCTCGCCCGGATCTTACCCTTCTGGATCTGAACATGCCTCGAATGGATGGCCGTGAGGTTTTGGCTCAAATCAAGAAGGACGACAGGCTGAAAACGATTCCTATCGCGATTCTGACCACATCCGAGTCGGAAGCCGACGTCGCGAAGAGCTATGAACTGCATGCCAATTGCTACCTTTGCAAGCCCGTGCAGTTGGCCGCGTTCGAGAGCCTGGTGAAGAGTGTCAATGACTTCTGGCTGACCAAGGCCAGGTTGCCACAAGCGCAATAATGGCGGAGTACTCACAGGAATGGCTGCCCAGCGTGAGCGTGTATCCGTCAGATTGAGCATGCTCTCAGCCACCTCAGCGGTCAAGACGCCTTAGGGTTCGACCAGGCGGGCGCATTAGCGACGGGGCTCGACGCGAAAGTTCTTCACCGCGAAAATGCCCAGCACGACGAAGATCGCCATCACAACGAGTTGAGCGACGAGGAACGGCGGCTCTTTCCGGGTTGGAGCCAGCGCGTGAACAGATGGCACCTTCATGAAGGTCTGCGCTACCAGGACGAAGACATTCAGATAGAGGGCAAGCACGGCGCACACGACGTAGATCGGCCGCCAGGCACCGGCCATGTGACAAACGTACCGGGCAACAATGGCAACCGCGAGCGCCACCAGCGAGATAATCCCCAGCACATGAGACCGCAAGAGGTGCTCGAACGGAAAGAGGAATCCGGTCAGGCTGGTTAAGACGGTTGTCGCCGAAAAATTGCGGTCGCGCCGTCAAACCGTTTTCCGAGAAGCAGCCCGTACAGGACGAGAAGCCCTGAGCCGATGCCTGCCAAGCTTAACATCACATGTACAAGGGTGAATGTCGCGAGGGACATACCTAGGACCATGGTTGCCCATCTTTTCAGGCCAGATGTTACGTCCGCCGCGGAGAAATCGCAAGACGAGTACAGACGTCCAGGACGGACTGACAGGAGTCCGCGCCGATGAAGTCATCGTCTGCCTCTGACCCGCCCTCCGCTTCGTGCTACAGTTTTCTCGCGGACAATTGTGTTCGCCCGAAACTGTATGGAACCGCGACTGATATGGATCAATCTGCTGGTGAAGCTGGGCGTGGCTGCGGCCGTGTCCAGCAGCCTGGTGCGTTCCGTGGAGTTCAAGTCGCTTCTGTTTCGTGAAGAGCGTTCGCTGCGCCAGAAGATTTATCTGGTGCTGTGGTTCGGATTGCCGATTACGATCGGGGTATGGATCCGATTCTCGGCCAGAAGCTTTTTCGCGGGGGATTTGAGTTTTGAAACCGCGCTCTTGCTGGGAGCGATCGGAGGCCGTTGGGCAGGCGTTCTCGGCGGGATATTAATGGCGCTGCCCGCATTGGTGCATGGTGAGTGGGCGACGCTGCCTTTCGGCATGCTTTGCGGCTTCATCGCCGGTCAATTGCGCACTCTGGCGCGCGATAAGGACGACATCTGGTCGTTCTCTCCCTTCATCGATCTCAGCATTTATCGCCTCATCCGCCGCAACCTGCCGACGCCCCATCTGTTCGACTGGCAGATCATGTTCTTCACCACCATCATCGGGCTGCGTTTCGTCCAGAGTGAGTTGTCGCGCTATTTTCCCCGTTCCATCTTCAGCATGGACAGCGGCAACCTGTGGGTAGAGGCGGCGATTTATGCGGCGTCGGCGATGGCCATCGGAATCGAGCTAAAGATCTTCAATAGCGTGCGCATCCAGATTAAACTGGAAGAGCAGGAGCGGTTGTTGTTGCACGCTCGCATGGAAGCGCTGCAGAACCAGATTAATCCTCATTTCCTGTTCAATACACTGAACTCGATTTCTTCCCTTGTACGCTTCGATCCGGATAAGGCTCGCGACGTGATCTCCAAACTGGCTACAATCCTCCGGCGCTTGCTGAACAGCGCAGACTCGTTCGTGCCCCTGCGGGATGAAGTGGAATTCATCGACAACTATCTCGACATCGAAGTGGTCCGCTTTGGACCCGATAAGCTCCGGGTCGTGAAGGAACTCGACGCCGCGTCCCTCGATGTGATGGTTCCGAGCATGATCTTGCAGCCGCTGGTAGAAAACTCCATCAAGCATGGGCTCTCTTTCAAAGTGGAAGGCGGCAGCATCTACCTGCGCAGCCGCTTGGCCGATTCCGTGTTGGTCATTGAAGTGGAAGACGATGGCGTAGGTATCGCGGCCGAGCCACTGGCGGAATCAACCGGCACGCAAGGCGCCGGCATCGGCATGGCTAACATTTCCGAGCGGCTGCAGGTGTTGTACGGAGATGCTGCGCGCATGACGATCGACAGCCAGGAAGGGAAGGGAACTCTGGTCCGGATCCGGTTGCCGCTCTTGCAGGCGATGGGGGCGGTTCCGGAGGCTTTCTACGAAGAGCGCCCAACCACGCGCCGGTAGAATTCCTCGTACTGGGGAACGATCCTGCTCGAACAGAAACGGGATTGCGCTACGGCGCGCGCTGCCTTGCCCATGGCCCGCAAGCGGCTTTCATCGTTCAGCAGTTCGATGGCGTAGCGGGCCATCGTATCAACATCGCCGACGTCAGCCAGATAGCCGCTGACACCGTCTCCAATCACTTCCGGGACGCCGCCGGTGCGGGTCGCGATGGGGACGACTTCACACGCCATCGCTTCCAGTGCTGCCAGGCCGAACGATTCCAGTTCACTCGGCATCAGCAGGATGTCGGCGATACCCAGCTTCTCCTGCACCTGGTCCTGCTTACCCAGGAAGAGCACATCCTCATGGATTCCTTTTTGCACCGCCAGCCATTCAGCTACCGAACGGTCCGGACCGTCGCCGATCAGCATTAACCTCGACGGAACCTTCTTACGCACGCGGTCGAAAATCTCGACCACATCGGAGACTCGCTTTACCGGCCGAAAATTGGAGAGATGGACCAGCAGCCGTTCACCGTTGGGTGCGTACTCGGCGTGAAGCTCGGCGTTGTTGTTCCGGACATACACGTCGCAGTTGACCGAGTTGTAGATAACTTCGATCTCTTTTTTCACATCGAGCACCCGCATGGTGCGGTCGCGCAGGTAGTTAGAAACTGCGGTGACGCCGTCGCTCTGGTTAATGGAATAGCGGGTTATGGGCAGGTAGGAGCGGTCAATGCCGACCAGTGTGATGTCCGTGCCATGCAGGGTTGTAACGAAGGGCAGCCGGCGGCCGCGCGGACCATCCCCCAGCATTTGGCGCGCCAGCAGCGCACTCACCGAGTGCGGGATCGCATAGTGGACGTGCAGAAGATCGAGATCGTACAACTGCGCTACCTCGGCCATGCGCGTGGCCAGCGCCAGGTCGTATGGCGGATAGTCGAACAGCGGGTATCGCGACACTTCGACTTCGTGATAATGAATATTGGGTTCCTCACCCCGCAGCCGGATGGGTTGGGCGTAGGAAATGAAGTGAATCTCGTGGCCGCGTTGGGCCAGTTCAAGGCCGAGTTCCGTGGCCACTACGCCGCTGCCGCCGTATGTGGGATAACAGGTGATCCCAATCTTCATTCCGCTAAAGTCCGCCCTTTCTCATGGTTCTGCGAGGTTCTGTAATTCGATGGCCGGAAACAATAGAGGATGCAGATTCTACAGGGCGCAGGCAAGCTTTGGCGCGGGGAACAATTGATTCCGGGGAGGGATTACTACTCGGCTTTTGGGCCCGGTTTGATTATGCCTGGATCCAGCTTGTCCAGGTGGGCCTGGAAGCGTTTCTTGGTCTCTTCCGGAAGACCGGTGAATTCGATGCCCATGCCGACGCCGGGATCGCGGGTGCGGACTGTGGCGGAGGCGGTTACGTGCTCCTGGTCGATCCAGATATCCACTTTTAGAACGGTTGTAACGGCCAGGGGCATCGCGGTCTCAACATAACAACCGTTCCCACTGATGTCTGTGGCGTTGACACGCATGGGAGTGTTCACGCGCTCGTCCTTGAATTCCAAGGGGAACGAGATCTTGTGACGTTGAAACCTTCTGCGATTGTCGGGAGTAGGAGCCGGCAGGTTGGATCGTTCTTCCGGGGACAACTTTGAGATCCAAGGGCACTCCTGGTCAACCACCAACTGAACCCCGACCTGAACCTTCTTTAGTGCGCCGGCTTCCGACACCCAGATCACTTTGCAGCGAGCTTTCTTGGTCTCGTATTGGACGCCGATGACGTCGCCCACCTTCAGTTCCTGCTCGATGCCGGAAATGCAGGCCCCTGTGATGCTGACATTCTGTGCAGTGGCGTTCTGATGAAAGGGTTGACCGTTCGCACCCATGCCCCACACGCGTAAGCGCAGGTCCAAGGTTGCTCGCGGGGCTGCCCCAGTGGCAGACATGATAAAAGGCCTCCCAGCTTGAATATCTGAGCCGGTTCTAATGGAATCATAACTCAGGGCAGGGCTTACTTGGGGTTACGAAGGTCACTCGATCTGGTTGGGCTCACGGGCAGCTGGGCGAACCTATGGCTTGGTCTCTGCCAGAATCAGATCGTTGTACGAGATCAAAGCGATCCCTTGACTCGAAAGCAACTCCCCGGCCTCGGGCATGGTCAGAACGTGCAACTCAGTCTCGCGCGATTGGCGCAGTCGGGTCTTGGCCGACTTCAGGTCATCATCGTTATAGCCTGGGTGGCAGACGAATTCCCAGGTGCCGTCGGGAATAACTGCGGCGATGGCGCGGAAAAGTTCTTCATCGAGGGCACCAGTAACGACGACGCCGAGAGTCCCATCAGGCGTCACCACGCCCTCCCGTTTCGCCGCCTCGCGGAACTTGTCGGCAAGCGTGCGAAGAATTCGGACCTCGGCATAACGTGTCCACAGGTTGGGACGGGTCAACAGTTCACTCGACTTCAGAGGTTTGCGCGGGCCAAACGGATTGCGAACTGCGCGCACGCCGCAGGCTCGGGCAGCGCTGAGCAGGGGTCTGAGAACACTCGGAAACAGATGCGTGTGTTTGTGGGTATCCACGTGAGAGACGCTGACACCGGCCGATTGGAGCTTGCGAATTTGAGCGCTGGCCTCAGCTTCGATCTCGCGCGGGTTCAGGTGGCCGGTCAGGGCACGGACGGCGAAAGACTTCAGTCCGTCCCGGAAGCGAACACCGCCGGAATCTGCGGTGGTGAGGGAAGACAGGTCCGCATTAAGAACCGGCTCGCCGTCGATCAGAACGACATGGCAGCCCACGCTGAGACGAGGAATCGTCGCGGCCGAACGGACAGCATCCTCGAACGCGCGTCCGTTGGCCATCAGCGTTGAGGAGGTCACGATTCCGTGAGTGTGGGCTTCGACGATGGCGCGATTGATGCCCGCGGTGAAGCCAAAGTCATCGGCATTGACGATCAGACGCCGCACCGCGTCAGTCTAGCAGGGTAGAGAGTTGGCCTCGCGGATAGACAAAATTGCGGGGTCGCGTTTGACCGATTTTTCGCGGCTCGCCTACTGGGTCTGCAACGATCACCGCTGGGGGCCGTCAGGCAGCTGGAGCGCACTCGGTGCCGGATGAAGCTGCAAGAAGGCAGCTGCGGCGTTGCGGGCACGTCCCGCGATCTCGCGGGCGTTCGGTCGCTCGGCGACCCCGAGCAGCAGGCTGACCATTAAATCGCGCCAGAGCAGCCCGGCGAACTGCTCGGCAAGTTCGGCAGGACGGCCCGTGAGAAGTCCGGACGCCTTGGCCCGAGCCATAAGTTCACGCAAAGCGGAGCGGCTAGCCTCGCGTCCAATGGAGTTGAGCACACGCGCCACTTCGGGGGCCTGGACCGCCTCAGCGATGGCCAGCCGGAATACCGCAATGACCGTGGGATCGCTTACCTCGCGGAGGAGCTTCATCCCGAAAATGGCCAGCACCTGCTCCAGGGTCCCACGATCGCGCGGCACGGGTAGGCCAGCAGGCACGTCCAACCGCTTGGCGCGCTCGCTGATGCAGGCGATCAGCATTTCCTGTTTGTTGCCAACTAGCCGGTAAAGCTCTCGCTTAGAAACACGCGCGCGCTTCGCGATCTCGAGTGTGCTGGTCGGTACGTAGCCGCCCCTCGTGAACGCCGCAAAGGCCGCCTTAAGGATGCGCTTGCGCACCCCGGCTTCGCCGTCTTTGTGGCGGTGTTTTGACACCGATGCTGCCGCCATCACCTCTCCTTCCTCGGACTGGTACCGTATAGTACCACCAAGAGCGCGTCGGTGAAGAGAATTTCATGCAACCTTTCTCCCGCAGCTACGTCTAAAAGCGTGTGGTACCCATTGGTACCAAGGCAAGAATGTCATCTAACGGGAAGCAGTCAATCTGACAGGAGGCCAAATGTCCCCGAAAACCATCTTCAATCTGCATCTAATTCTAGGTTATGTTGCGTGGCTGCTTTGCTTCCGCGCGTACCTCTTGCCCAGGCTCAGGTCAATGGATCAGGTCGAAGCGCATCGCGCCATCGCTACCCTGCACAGCTTCCGGTTCTTCGGGCTCGTCTTTATCCTTCCAGGAGTAGTCGGCCCGAATCTGCCGGCCGCCGGTTTCGCCACGTTCGCCGCCCACTGGGACCTGGCGACCGGGGTGATCGCCATCCTCGCTCTTCTCACGGTGAGAATACGTCCGCTCTTTTGGCTGTTTATCGTCTCCTTTAATGTTGTTGGGGTGGTCGACCTCATCGCCAACTATTACCATGCCGTAAAGGTCGGCCTTCCTGCGTTGGCGGGGCAGTTGGGCGCCGCATACGCAATCCCGATCATCTACGTGCCCGTCCTGATGATCACGCACGTCGCCGCATTTTATTTGCTGCTGCGTCCTCAGCCCAAGGCAGTTCGAGCCTTCGCAGGCGATGCTGCGGCCGCTTAGATCAGTTTCGTTGCGAGTGGATTGTCGGCAAACTGGAAGCTATGGAGAAACGGGGTCCGAGGAGATCAATGGCAAACTCCTTGAAGCCGACTTCTGGCACGCCTGGGTCAACTTCCGGATTCCCCATTATTCGAGCAATCGCCGAATACCTTTCGGAGTCCGATATTCGGACTACATTCACCATGGGATGGTTTCGTTTTCCCAGCGCGTGAACGTACCAGTAGGACCATCCGGGCCGAGCAAGGCAACGCGCACCACCTCACGAGAGCCATCTTCGACAGAGGCCGTGCCCTCATATCCGTTGAGGTTTGTCTTAGTGAAGCCCGGGGTCACTAGGTTGACTTTGATCCCAGTCGACTCCAGCTCGATCATCATGGCCAGAGTTATAGCGTTGAGAGCCGTCTTGGACGCAGAATAAACGGGACTGAACCTCGCGTGGTAGGGAAAGGCCGGATCGGCGTTCAACGTCAGCGAGCCCACTGCGCTCGAGACGTTGACGATACGGGCATCCGAAGAGCCCCGGAGAAGCGGCAGCATCGCCTGGAAAACGGCGAGAACGCCGAATACGTTGGTTTCCCAGACTGCGCGTATTTCATCGAGCGATGCGTTGCTTGCAAGGGTTATCTTTGCGTACTCCTCGAGAGATAAGTTGCCCTTTTTCGTATTCGAGATTGCCGCGTTATTGACAAGCAGGTCGAGACGGCCAAACTCCGTGCGGATGCGTTCCTCCGCGGCAGCGATCGAAGGCTGATCTGTTACGTCGAGCTGAAGGGCGATCGCGCCCTGTCCGATCTCCTTGGCCGCAGCCTGGCCGCGCTCGAAATTGCGCGACCCGACCAGCACGGTGAGACCGTTCGCCACAAGTTCCTTTGCCACCTCAAACCCGACTCCTTGATTGGCCCCGGTGACCAGGGCAACACGGTTGTCCTTCATTGCAATCTCCTTTTGCGTCGATACATGGTCAATGCTGCCGCTTCGTTAAAGATGAAGATGCGCGAGGCAAGCTTGTTGCCATCTCATCCAGCGAGTTGCACGACAGCGGAGGACCAGGCATCTCACGGTCATCGTTGTGCCCGGCAGTGTCAAGCTGCCGGCGAAATCAATCGGCCGCGAGTTCCCCTTGTTCAAAATAGTTCGCATCCAGATCAGCAAGGAGTCCGGGCTGCGTTGGCCGCCATCCCAGCTGTGTCCGCGTCTGCGCGCTGGAGGCAGGGCCATCAATGGCAAAGAACTGCCCGATCCAGCCAAAATGGTCAGCCGCCTCCTCGCGGGACTTTGAGACCACGGGCACGCTCAACCGCCTGCCGATGACCTCGGCGATCTCTCGCGCCGGCACGCCCTCGTCGGCAACCCCGTGATACCGCGCTCCCGCTGAACCCTTCTCAAGCGCGAGTCTGTACAGACGCGCGGCGTCCAGTCGGTGTACTCCGGGCCAGCGGTTAAGACCGTCCCCTACATACGCCGAAACCCCCTTCTCCCGGGCGAGGGCGATGAGGCGAGGAACGAAGCCGTGATCTCCCTTCCCATGGACCGACGGAGCAAGTCGCACCACGGACGCCCGCACACCCGACCCCGTCGCCAGGGCTGCCTCTTCCGACTTGCGCGGAAAGTTGGGGCTGTTTGCATCGTCTTCAGTGGCGATGCGGCCCGGCGCGACCACCAAAGTTCCGGAAGTGACGATCAACGGGCGATCAGAGCCAGCAAGCACCGTGCCGAGCATCTCAATGGCGCGCCTATCCGCTTCCGCAGCAGGCCCATAGTTTGAGAAATCGTGGATAAAGGCCGTATGAATCACCGCGTCCACAGCCGCAGCTCCGCTGCGCAGGCTTTCCAGGTCTTTGAGATCACCGCGATGCACCTGGGCGCCGGCGGCGACTACAGATTGAGCGCCAGCATCGCTGCGGGCGAGCCCGAGCACCTGATGACCTGCGGAGATCAGCTCCTTGACAACTGCGGAGCCGACAAATCCAGTAGCCCCAGTTACAAAAATACGCATATTAGAACTCCTTTTCCTGTTCGTTGATTGAGTCAAGTTTGGCCAGTGTTTCGGCGGGAATCTGGAGCGTCGCTGCCTGAAGATTCTCGTGGAGATGACTGAGAGAGGATGTTCCCGGGATCAATAAGATGTTGGGGGAGCGATGGAGAAGCCAGGCTAACGCAACCTGCATGGGCGTGGCTTCGAGTGATGCTGCAGATGCGTCAAGTGCCGACGACTGCAACGGGGTGAAGCCTCCCAGCGGGAAAAATGGAACGTAAGCGATCCCCTGGGCAGCCAGATCATCGATGAATGCATCATCGTTCCTGCGGGCCAGGTTGTAGAAATTCTGCACGCAGACGATCTCGGCAATGGTTTGAGCCTCCGAGAGCTGCTTAGGAGTTATGTTGCTTAGTCCGACATGACGAATCACGCCCTGATGCTTCAATTCGGCAAGCACGGTCAACGGTTCCTCGATGGATTCCTCGCCGGGCTCCATGATTCCTCCCACCCGAAGATTGACGACATCTAGCGCATCGAGACCAAGGTTTCTCAGGTTGTCATGAACGCCGTCGATGAGCTCTTGGCGTGAGAGAGCATGAATCCAGGACTTGTCTGGACCGCGCCGAGCGCCCAATTTGGTCACGATCACCAGACCATCCGCGTACGGATGGAGAGCCTGCTTGATGATCTGATTGGTCACGTGCGGTCCGTAGTAGTCGCTAGTATCGATGTGGTTTACGCCGGACTCCACTGCCTCGCGAAGAACAGCAACGGCGGCATCAACGTCCCGTGGAGGTCCCCAGACGCCGGGTCCGGCGAGCTGCATCGCACCGTATCCCATGCGGTTCAAAGTCATCGACGTACGAGGAAGAGTGAAGCTTCCAGCAAGATCAGTCTGTTCGATCATTTCGTTCCTCCTTGCTACAATCATTTGATGAAGGATTCTTCAGGTTTGGAGTTCGCATATGCCGGCTGACGCACTGGTTGCATTTGAACCAAGAAAAACGCCTATCCAAGCGAGGTCAACGGTCACGGTGGAGGCGATTTCTGAAGCGACTATTCAGGTTTTACTGAGCCATGGGACAGAGCGATTGACGACGACACGGGTCGCCCAGCGTGCCGGCGTCTCGGTGGGTACCCTCTATCAGTACTATCCCAATAAGCAGTCGTTGCTGTTTGCAGTGCTGGAAAATCATCTTAGTAACGTAATAGTGAGGCTTGAGACCGCTTGTGAGAACGCATGTCATAAACCGTTAGCCGAGATGATTCGAGAAATGGTGGAGGCGTTCGTCGACGCCAAGATGGACCGCGCAGACATCTCTGTGGCCCTCTACCGGGTCGCTGCTGACGTGGGTGGCCCCGCCTTGATCAAACAGATCCAACATCGGTCTCGGAAAACCGTTGAGGCGATGCTGGAGACAGCGTCCGACATCAAGTCGCCACCTGACAAACTCGCTATCGACATAATGCTTTCAGCCATGGCGGGCGCGATGCGTTCCTTGCTGGAGGCTGGACCATCCCCCGCAACGGTCCGCAAAGCGCGAGAGCAACTTGTGCTCCTTTGTCAGTCATACATGACGGCGGCGGCAGCGAAACGCGTTTAGAGCGCTCACCGGGGTTGTTAGCAACAGCCCTTTCGAAATCAACGGTCTGGCTTTCGCGAGCCCTGCCTTCTCATCCCCGAACGTAAGTAGCGTGCCAACGCACATCCCCGCCCGACCCTCGCGAGCAATTTCAACTGTGAGGTCAATCAAGGACTCTAGAACGTCAGGATCGTATTCCGTGACCTGGCTGAGAATGCTCTCAAACATTGATCGCCCTCTCGCCTTTACTAGGCGTCACCGAGAGACGGCGCCGATCCCCTATTGTTGCCACCCGCCTCCCAGCGCCTGGTAAAGCTGAACCAGGGCCAATCGCTCGTTGAGCTGGGCTTGCACCAGATTTAGTTGCGCTGAGAAGTAATTTGTTTCGCTGGTCAGCACCTGGAGGTAACTGGCACCGCCGTTCTTATAAAGTACCTCGGAGAGTTGGTCGGTCTGGTGGGCTGCTTGTGTGAGCAATTCCTGTTGCTCCCGGAACTCACGGTCTTTTTGAGTAGCAACCACTGAATTGGAAACTTGCTCAAGGGCGTTTTGGACGGTTTGCTGGTAAGAGAACACTGTTTCTTGCCAGTTGGCACGCGCGAACCTGAGCTGAGACCGCAGTGCTCCTCCTTGGAAGACAGGCTGACTTACGTTGAAAGCCCCGTACCAAGTCTCCGAGGGCGTAGTGATGAACTGGTGCAAGGCGTTGCTCTCGAGCCCTCCCAGTCCGGTGAGCGACAGGCTGGGAAAGAACGCAGCTTTTGCAACACCGATTTGTGCGTTGGCCGCGACAACGTTCTCTTCCGCCTGGCGGACGTCCGGTCGACGCTCGAGTAATTCCGACGGAAGGCCGGCCGGAACGCTCTGGGGGACGGGCTGTTCCGTAAGCGCGCGTCCGCGAGGAATCGATTGTGGATTTTCACCGAGCAGAACGCTCAACACGTTTTCCTGTTGTTGAATCTGCCGCTCGAGATCGGGAATTGTTTCCGACGCGGTATAGACGAGTTGCTCGGCCTGGCTGAGGTCTAGCCCCGAGGCTCCGCCGTGGCTCTCAAGCGTCCGAGTTAGCTGCAGGGATTCTTGCCGCGACGCTAGTGTGCTCTTCGAGATTTCGAGTTCGCTGTCGAGTGCGCGAAGCTGGAAATAAGCCGTGGCTATATTGGCCACCAGCGACGAAATTACCGCTCGCCGACCCCATTCGGTCGCAAGTAATTGGGCGCGAGCCGCCTCGGTTTGCCGGCGATACTTTCCCCAGAAGTCCAGATTCCAGATCACCGACAGATTCAGTTCGCCGCCATTGACCTGGTAAGCGGGAAAGAGGTTCGTGACTTTGGCGTTTTGCTGGCTGAAAACATCGGCCCCGACGTTCGCGGAGGGGAGCTGATTGGCGCGGGTGATGCCAACCTGCGCTTGCGCTTCGAGCACGCGCGCCGCCGCGATGCGCACATCATAATTTTGCGCAATGGCGGTATGGATCAGCTGCGTGAGCGCCGGATCCTGATACACCTGCCACCATTGCTCGTTGCCCAGAGATGAGGCTTGGGCGGCCTCTTGCGGAGCGGGTGCACGGTATTCCTGGGGCACATCTATACTCGGCCGCTTGTATTTCGGCCCCATCAGACAGCCAGCTTCCAGGACCAGCACAACGACAATTCCTAATAGTGCAGTCGTCTTCATATTAATCACCTTGACTGGGTGCTTCGGCGGGAGTGAGTGGTAATGCTCTCCGTTGCTCAGCGCCTGATAACTTCTCAACCACGTAGAAAATAGCGGGAACAAAGAATCTGCCGATAAAAGTCTCGGCAATCATTCCTCCGATGACCGCTGTGCCCATGATTTGGCGTGCCACAGAGCCTGCTCCAGAGGCTGTCCAGAGCGGTACGCACCCGAGAATAAAGGCGAGCGCGGTCATCATGAGAGGCCGGAAACGAAGCCTC
>DATHMS010000110.1:0-3620 GCA_035486795.1 Candidatus Sulfotelmatobacter sp.
TGCATGGGCCTATCAAGCCGGTCCAGCATCTTGAGTCCTTGCGGCGTAATCCGGGCCAGGACCATGCGCCGGTCCTTAGAGTCGCGCCATCTCGCAATGAGACCCCGCTTCTCCAATCGATCCAGCGTGATGTCTGGATCCCAAGTGATCATGCGTTGCCCGATTTCGCCGCACGGCAGGCCTTCCAGTGCACCACGCAAGATGCGCAGCACGTTGTACTGCGTCGGCGATAGCTGCTCGGCTTTCAGCAGCGGCACCAGCCCGCGGCTTAGCTGATCCGTCGTGCGGAGCAGTTCCAAGAATGCGGCCTCCTCGGGACATGCCTCCCGCCGAACCTTCCTAGCCTGTTGAACTCCCGCTTTCATACCTCCAAACGATACTCGTTACAACGATATCTGTCAATCGCGATTCTCTTGCAGTAGCGTTTCTTTTTAATGTCCACTAACTGTAGCCCGTCGTCCGTCCAGAAGTAGTGACAAGAGTGAGATCACTTCCTATAAGCCGACTTGAACGCAGCCGCCCGCGCGGCGGACGCTTCGCGTGAGGTAACTCAGCAGTGATTGCCTATCGGTAGAGATAAATTTGGGTCACAGGAGGTGTCCCCGTGACCCATCTCAGAAAAATGATGCTGGAGGAACTCCAGGCTCGAAAAATCACTGCGCTTGTGCTTGGCTGGGTTGAAGATTCGGTGATTCGATCCGATAGCCGAGGCGTCGGAGGTCCCGGATCATCTTCCAAGTGCGAAGTTGCTTCGATCGCTTGCTGACCGCCGGGCCCCGCTCTTCGTAACGGACTCGCTGGTGCAGGATCAACCAGATCAGCCGACACTGTCGATGGGCAATGACCCCGATGGCTTGATTGTGTCCGAGTCTCGGGACCGCGCGGCGATACACAATTTCGAAAATGCTTCCTTTGGTTCTGGCTGCAGCGTTAGCAGCTTGATTAAGTAAGCGCCGCATATGGCGATTGCCCTTCGGAGAGCGATGGCTGTAGTTTACGCCGGCGCTCTCTTCCTCTCCCGGGCAAGCACCGACCCAGGACGAGAGACATTTCTCAGAGGGAAAGGTAGCGGCGGTCGGGCCGACTTCCGCAATGATCTGCTGCGCTGAGTCCACTCCCAAACCGGGTACCTCCGCCAGCCGCTCGACGGCATCCTGATGTTGGCTGAGCAGACTGGCCATCTCTTGGTCCAGTTTGCCGATCTGCTCGTCGATCAACCGACATTCCTCCAACGCCATCTGCAATAGCCGCCGATAGACGTCGTTCAACTCCGTACAGGCGCCGAGTGCGTCGCTCAACTGTTCCGGCGTGGCACGCAAGCGCTCATCGGCCAAAGCAGCCAAGGCTGCCGGGTTGGTTTCACCTTCGGCAAGGGCCTTTAACATCCGGCGGGCACTGAAGCCCAGCAAGTCCGAGACGAAGCTGGATAGCTTGATATGCGCTTCTTCGAGAAGAGATTCCAATTGGTTCTGCAACCGGATCCGAGCACGCCTCAACTGGAACTTCTTGCGCGTTACCGTCCGCCATAGTCGTTGCTCGGCATCAGGTACAAAGCTCAGAGTCAGTTCCCGGGCTACCAGTCGCTTCACCAGGCGTTCGGCATCGACGAAATCCCTCTTGCGTCCCCGTCGTCCGCGATTGGACTCTGCCTGTGCCAGATGCAACCTTCCGGACCTCCGCTTGGCGCCTTCTCGCTTCTCGCATAACGGCTTCCAATATCTTTCCAGCGCTTCCCACACTGGCTTCCAATATTGCGCTGTCGATTCCATGACCACTTCCTCGACCTCTTGCTCGACGAACCAGGCAGCCAACGCTCGCAATTGTTCGGGGTTGCTGCCAAACATTCCCCTTTCAAACTGGAACTCAGCATCGACTTCTACATCAGATACAACCACAGCTAGCATCTTCTTATGAACATCGATTCCCGCTATTCTGTAGGACATTAGCTTTCTCCTGGCCGGGAGCGGAGAGCGTGCTGCGGCTACTTTAACCAGGCTCGCGGGCTATCGCCGCTCCCCCAGGGGAAGAACAACGACGCCCAATTATTCGCTCAAACACGCACGCTCCGGATCAGACAGCGACACGGCTTCGACTTCTCCAGTGAGTTCTCGACCTCGCCGCTCCAGGCTGTTGCGATGTTAACTCTGAGTGATTTTCATGAGGTTTCGCGGGCCGAACGGCCCTAAAGGACAGCGTCGTAATTACGCACAACATACCACACGTTCCTATCTCCACACAGTCGAAGATTTTGCCCTGCGATTCAACTGTTCCCCCGATCGCTTAGGTCCTCGGCACATTCGCGAATACCAAGCCGAACTATTTCAAAAACGAAAGTTGTCACCGGGCAGCGTCGCGGTCCGTCTGGCAGCCTTGAGGTTCTTTTACACTAAGACACTCCAGAGGGGTTGGAGCATTGCCGAGACTCCCTATCCGAAAAAGGGCCATGGCCTTCCAGCGATCCTCAGCCAGGAAGAAGTCGCTCGATTGATCCAGGCCGCCGGCACTTCCTTCCATCGCACCCTGCTGATGACGCTTTACGCCACCGGAGCCCGAAACGCCGAGTTGACACGCCTGAAGTTCAGCGACGTCGATAAGCAGCGGATGGTTGTGCACATCCAAGGCGGCAAAGGGCGCAAAGACCGGGACGTGATGCTCAGTTCTACGTTACTCGAGGAGCTTCGTGAGCACTGGCACCGCTTACGGCGAAAGCACAGGATCTGGCTCTTTCCTGGCAACCACGACCACTGCGGAGATCAGCCCATCGATACCAAGACCGTGTGGCAGGCGTGCCATGATGCCGCCAAAAGAGCGGGTATCCAGAAAGGCGTGCATCCCCACACCCTGCGCAAGGCTTCCGCATACTAACCACCTTTCGGAAAAGATTCATTCTAAAGCGAATTGCTGTTGGCCAGGTGCAGTCCACGGAAGTTTACGGCCGCACCGAACCGCATTGACTTGCTTCTGGACGACCGGCAATGCCAAGTCTTTTCGCTCGATCACCCACGGAGCACACTCGACCACATGTGTTGCTGGCAAAATGCCCTCCCGAATGAGTCGCTTCACCACCGTATTACTCACCTGGAGTTCTCTCGCCGCTTGCTCCTGCGTGAGCCAACCGTCTTGCTTCTGAAATGCAGGAATCTCGTGATACCAGCGTACGCCGACCACTCGCGACGCATTCCACGTCATCTCCTGACCCGTCTTGTATCCCAAACGATTCAGAATCGCCGCAATCGCTTTGTCAGGGCACACCTTCGCTAACTCTCTTACTAAGTCGATCACCGTCCGATCGGCACTACGCCGATGTTGTCCCGTCTTGCCGCGAGGCACTCGCAGCTCAGTATGAACGCCGCCGGCCCAATGAAGATGAATTTGATGTGCAGATGACTCTTTATCCGTGTCGATGATGATATCGACCAGTACGGTTCGCAGGATCCGCTTCTTCAACTGCACCGGCGCCTCGGGATGGTTCCACAACGCTGGCAGGTCTTCGCTCAGCGCCATCAGTTCCTGCTCCTGCTGCTCAGTGAAAGCTTTGGACTGTTCCCCCATGGCGGTGAGTCTCGCTTCTAATTCCGCTACCTGTGTCAGCGCACTATTCCAGCGATCCTCCAGTTCGC
>DATHMS010000111.1:0-2555 GCA_035486795.1 Candidatus Sulfotelmatobacter sp.
CGTCCAGCCCCCGGCTCCGAAGCCAGCCCTGCCCACTCCGGAGCCCGGCGCGCACAAGAATGATCCGATGCCCTTTCCCGGCGATGCGCCGCAGCAAGCGGGTCAAAATCCGCAAGATCAGGACAAGACTGCTCCGCCGCCGATGCCTCCGGTGGAGACGATTCCCTCGGGCAGGCCACCCAGAAATCAGATTGCCGATGAAGGTCTCTATACATTGAAGAGTACGGTAAACGCCGTCCAGATTCCGGTGATGGTGAAGACTCCTGACGGGCGCCGCGTCGATGGCCTGCTTCCCAAGGATTTCACCGTGATGGAAAATGGCAAGAAGCAGACCCTGACTTACTTCACCAGCGATCCCTTTCAGCTCTCGGTGGCGATTGTGCTCGACACCGGGATGGCCGATGTGGCCTTGCAGAAAGTAAACCAAACTTATTCGGCTCTTGCAGGGGCCTTCAGTCCCTACGATGAGGTTGCGCTTTATACCTACAGCAGCACGGTGAGCCAGGCTACTGATTTCGTAACCCGGCCCGAGAGATTGACAGCAGCACTGCAGGAGATGAAAGAGGTTCGCGGGCGCGAGAATGGTCCGCCGGTGCTGGGTGGTCCGTTAGGGCCGGGAGGCCCTACGGTGAATGGAGCGCCACCCGGGGGGCCGATTATTGCGCCGGTCTACACGCCGGCTCGCGAATATCACGTTTTGAACGACGCCATTCTGCAGGCGGCGGTGGACTTGAGCAGGCGCCCGCCCGACCGCAGGAAAGTGATCTTTGTCATCAGCGATGGCCGGGAAATGGGCAGCAAAGCCAGTTACAAGGGCGTGCTGCACCTGCTTCAGAGCCGCAATATTCAGGTGAGAGCAGTGCTGATCGACAGCGGCGCGTTGCCGGTTTTCAAGCAACTCGAAAGGTTCCACCTGCCAGACCAGGGCCGTGACAATCTGCTGACGAGGTACGTGAAGGCGACCTGCGGCGCCGAGCCTCTGGCTGAACTCTCTCGCAACGCCATCGAGAACGCTTATGCGGAAATCACGTCGGAGGCGCGGAACCAATACACGCTGGGATATAACGCCCAGGCCACAACCGGCAATTCGGCCTACCGGAGCATCGAAGTGCTGGTGGACAAAAGAGGGCTGAAAGTCGCCGCCAAAGACGGTTATTTCGCAGTTCCGACGGCTCGTTAGGCGCTTTGCCGACCCCTCTCACTTGCGGAGTGGCACCTCCCGGTAGGCGGGGGGTCACGTGAGTAACCTGCGTCCGGCGCCTTCCGTATGATATAAAGACCGCGAGCCTCCATAAGGACAAAAGTGTGTGCGGCCGCCCGCGAGGGTTTGCCGCATTTGAGGAAAGCCTTGAGTTTCATTAACTTCGCAGCGCGTGAGATCAATTGCAAGATCGTGTACTACGGCGCCGGACTCGGCGGCAAGACCACGAACTTGCAGGTGATCTACCAGAAAACTGCGGACCAGCAAAAAGGCAAGATGATCTCGCTCGCTACCGAAACCGAGCGTACGTTGTTCTTCGATTTCCTGCCGCTCGACCTCGGCTCGGTGCGCGGCTTCAAGACTCGCATCCACCTTTACACTGTGCCTGGGCAGGTCTTTTATGATGCCAGCCGCAAGCTGATTCTGCGGGGCGTTGACGGCATTGTCTTCGTCGCCGACTCGCAGGAACAGCGCATGGACGCCAACGTCGAGGCGCTCGACAACCTGATGTCGAACCTGAAGGAACACGGCTACGACTTCAATAAGATTCCCTACGTGCTGCAGTTGAACAAGCGCGACCTACCCAACATTCTTCCCGTCGATCTGCTGGCCACCGAACTGCGCAAGAAAAATGAAGCCATCGTGGAAGCGGTTGCCTTCCAGGGCGTGGGCGTTTTTGAAACGCTGAAGGAAATTGCCAAGCAGGTGTTGACGGAGTTGAAAGCGGGCGGGTAGGGCAGTTCTCAGTTTCACGTCCTCAGTTCCGCACGCATTTCCGCAATTACCAACGTAAGCTGCGTCTGCCATTGCGTTTCGCTAGCCTGAACGCTGGGAGGTGTGTGCCAGCCTGCCCGCGGACTCCACAGGTGATCTTTTCTGCATTCTTATTGATACTTTCTTCGATCCGTCGCTCGCCGAACCCAAACGCATTTCTGCTCTGGTGCGTGGTCGGCTTCTGCGCCGGAATTGGGCTTTTCATTTACGGATTCCGGCTGCTGCAGCGCCGCCGCCTGATTCTGGACACTCCGTTCTCGAAGATTCGCAGCGCGGCCATGGGAATGGTTGAAGTCAGCGGACAAGCTGTGGGCCCTTACACGATGGTCGCGCCCATCACAGCGCGGCCTTGCTATTACTACCGCACGCAGGTCTGGGAATGGAAACAGAGTGGCAAGAATAAACAGTGGGTCAAAGTCGCCGGCGAATCCATGCACGTGCCTTTCTTCGTCGACGACAATACTGGACGCCTGCTGATCGATCCGCGCGGCGCCGATCTCGATCTGCATCACGATTTCGAACAGGAATTCTGCGATTCGTTTTTCACCACGAAAGAGCCGGCTCCCGCGAATGTGCACAG
>DATHMS010000112.1:0-5131 GCA_035486795.1 Candidatus Sulfotelmatobacter sp.
TGCCAAAAGCCCCGACAGGAATCGAAGGACTGGATGAAGTCACCGGCGGAGGGCTGCCGAAGGGCCGCACGACGCTGGTGTGTGGCAGCGCAGGTTGTGGCAAAACTTTACTAGCGATGGAATTTCTGGTGCACGGCGCTCTACAATACGGCGAGCCTGGGGTGTGCATGGAATTCGAAGAAGCCACCGACAAGCTGGCCACCAATGTCCGATCCCTGGGTCTGGATCTGGGTGATCTGGTGAAGCGCAAGAAGCTATTGCTGGACCATGTTCGGATTGAGCGAAACGAGATTGAAGAAACGGGAGAATACAATCTCGATGGCCTGTTCATCCGCCTGGGCCACGCGGTGAACGCGATCAAGGCGAAGCGTGTTGTATTGGACAGCATCGAGACACTTTTTGCGGGATTATCCGATGCAGGGGTATTGCGGGCAGAGCTCCGCCGGCTGTTCCGCTGGCTGGATGAACGTCACCTCACCGCTATCGTTACCGCCGAGCGGGGAACCAACGGCACGTTAACCCGGCACGGACTGGAAGAATACATCGCCGATTGCGCAATCGTGCTGGACCATCGGGTCAACGAACAGATCTCTACCCGGCGGTTGCGAGTGGTCAAGTACCGGGGCAGCGCTCATGGTACCGATGAATACCCGTACGCGATCGACGACGATGGCCTCTCCGTGCTGCCGATTACCTCTCTGGCACTGACCCATAAAGCACCCTCCACACGCGTTTCAACAGGAATTGCCGGTCTGGACGAGATCCTGGGAGGAAAGGGATTCTTCCGTGGAAGCAGCGTGCTGGTTTCCGGTACGGCTGGCACCGGGAAGTCCAGCGTCGCGGCGAAATTCGCGAGCGCCGCCTGCGCTCGTGGGGAAAACTGCCTCTATTTTTCCTTTGAAGAGTCTCCCGACCAGATCGCCCGCAACATGCGCTCGGTTGGCATCAACTTCGACCCGTGGATACAAAAGGGCCTGTTACATTTCCACGCCGTTCGCCCAACCAGCACGGGCCTGGAAGGCCACTTAGCCACTATGCAAAAACTGGTGAAGCTACAAAGGCCCAGAGTCGTCATCGTCGACCCCATCACCAGCGTCGTTTCGGTCTCAGGCATTTATGGCGTCAAATCAATGCTCACCCGTCTGGTCGATTTTCTCAAGGTTCAACAGATCACATCCATGTTCACGAATCTCACCTTCGGAGGGAAACGGGAGGAGAGAGCTGAGGAGGGGATCTCCTCTCTCATGGATACCTGGATTGTGTTATGGGACGGCGAACAAAGGGGACAGCGGGCCCGCGGACTTTGTGTTGTGAAATCTCGCGGCATGGCTCACTCGCGCGAAGGCCGGGAACTGGTAGTGAGTGACAAAGGCGTGGAGTTGGGCGGCGCAATGGCGGTTAATGGGATGGCCACGACCATCGCAGGCTGAGACAGTTGGCTAACCGGCTGAACACGGACATGAAGAAGAGCGTAACCAAGAAGCGTCGCACCACCCAGGGCGCCCGCGCCGAGTTCTGGGAATTGCGGCTCTACATCGCGGGCCTGACGCCCAATTCGATTGCAGCGATTGCCAATTTAAAGAAGATTTGTGAGGATCAGTTGAAGGGCAAGTACCGGATTGAAGTCGTCGACTTGCTCAAGAAGCCACAGCTGGCAAAGGGTGACCAGATCGTCGCTATTCCAACCCTGGTGCGAAGGCTGCCGCCCCCGGTCAAAAAAATCGTTGGGAACCTCTCCAAGACTGAGCGAACGCTGGTGGGGTTGGATCTCCTGCCGCGTGCTGAGCTAAAAGGCTGAGGTAGCAAGTGTCCAACAAGCGAGCGCTAAGAACACGCAAACGCTCTCCAAGGAAACCCGCACCGTCGATCCGGGCCGATGCCGAGGAAAAACTTCGCGACCGGCTGAAAGCAGCGGAGGAAACTCTGGCCGCCATACAGTCCGGCGAAGTGGATGCATTGATGGTTTCGGGCCGGCGGGGTGAGCAACTGGTAAAACTGAAAGGGGGAGAACCCGCGTATCGGATGCTGGTAGAGGCTATGAGCGAAGGCGCGGCGGCTCTATCGAGCGACGGCGCCGTGCTGTATTCGAACCGCAAGTTCGCGGAAATGATTCGCAAACCACCGGGAAAAATAGTCGGGATGGCGGTTCATTCACTGCTTGCGGGAAAAGAACGGGACCGATTTGGAACATTCCTGGCAAAGGCTCAGAAAGGTGTTGCGAAAGGCGAATTCAATCTGCGCCTGGGCGACGGGAGCGTGGTGCCGGTGTATCTGTCTTTGAACAGGTTTCGGGGATACGAGGGCCACGCCCTGGGCATGGTTGTCACGGATCTTAGCGAGCAAAAACGCAAACAGGCTGAAGAAATCAGACAGACCGAAACCATGCACCGGCTTCTGCTGGAGCGCGCGTTCTCAGCTCAAGAGGAGGAACGGCAGCGGATTGCGCGCGAATTGCATGACGAAGCTGGTCAGTTGCTGACGTCGCTCTTGGTAGGGCTGCGTACGCTGGAAGACTCCCGGAACATGGCGTCTACCAAGGCACAGGGACATCGGCTTAGGGAAATCACCGCGCAAGCGATCGACGAGATCGGACGGCTGGCCCGCGGTCTTCATCCCGGAGTTCTCTACGACCATGGGTTGGGCGTTGCACTGAGCCGCTACGTTACCGAGTATTCAAAAACGCACAAAATACCTGTAGATCTCACGCTGGATGGATTGGACTCCTGCAACTTGCAGCCTGCAGTCCAGCTCAAGTTGTACCGCATTCTCCAGGAAGCCCTGACCAACGTGGCAAAACATGCGGAGGCCAAGGCGGTCAGCATTGTATTCGAGTGTTCGGCCACGGCCTTGAAGGTAGCCGTGACCGACAACGGACGCGGTTTTAACACCAAAGTTCTGTCCTCCCTCTCTTCGAACCGCTTGGGGATTCAGGGCATGCGTCAAAGAGCCGGCATGTTGGGCGGAACCATCAGTTTCACGTCGAAGAGCAAGGGGACCCGGATTCTGCTCCAAATCCCACTGACTGACCAGCAGGACGTCCAGGCCCTCGTTCAACGAAGGACAAGCTGAGTGCCCGCCCGAACATCCAAGATCAGAGTGATGATCGCGGACGATCACGCGATTCTGCGCTCGGGGCTAAGACTGCTGGTGAACGGCCAGGCTGACATGGAAGTTGTCTCGGAAGCTCACGATGGAGAGCAGGCCATTCAAGCGGCACGCGATTCAAAACCGGATGTGGCGTTGATGGATCTTACTATGCCTGGGACGGGAGGGATGCGGGCGCTTCAGGATATCTTGCGGGATTGCCCGAGAACCCGCGTGCTGGTGCTGACAATGCACGATGACCCCGCATATCTACGATCGGCGCTCTCTGCCGGCGCCTCCGGTTACGTGTTGAAACGAAGCGTCGATGCCGAGCTGCTCACAGCCATACGCGCGGTGCATAGAAAGGGAACCTTCGTGGACCCGAGTCTGGCCAACATTCTTGTCCAGGACGTGCTCGCCAAAAGAGGCACAAAAGCGCTTCCCAAACGGCCGGTGAACATCCTCAGCGAACGTGAACTGGAGGTGCTCAAACTTGTGGCGCAGGGCTACAGCAGTCAACAAATTGCCAAACGGATTCTCGTGGGCGTGAAAACTGTTGAGACGTACCGTTCCCGTCTGGCTCAAAAACTCGGCCTTCGGACGCGCAGCGATGTGGTTCGTTTTGCTGTACAAATGGGGCTGTTGACACCGGAAACGCTCGAGGCCGAAGAGGGTCGTCCGGCTCGATAGCGCATTTTGCTTCACCGTCCGCGCCTCACAATTAGGTCACATTGCCGAATCTTGTCAGGGCTTCTCCCGACAAGAGCACCCTCTTTTGGCAGTACCCCTGATACTCCCCAAGTGTCGCTAGCCGCACACTGGTCATATAGCACTGGATTCATTGTGGTACCACAGATCAAAATCGCAGAGCGGGCGCACGTGTACAAAGGTGCGCACAGGGCGGATGTGGCTCCGAAACTGAAACCAACGTTCGATCCGAAGACCTTTCTGGCGAAGGTCGGCAAATCGAGGACGCCCTCTGACTATAAGAAGGATCAGAAGGTTTTCTCGCAAGGCGATCCGGCGGAAGCCATTTTTTACGTACAGAAGGGCAGGATCAAACTCACGGTTGTATCCAAAGGTGGCAAGGAAGCGGTAATCGCCATTTTGGGTCCCGGAGCCTTCTTTGGGGAAGGGTGCATCGCAGGCCAGTCTCTGCGGATGGCCACGGCCGCCGCCATGTCCGAGTGCTCGGTCATACGGCTGGAGAAGGCGGGCGTAATACGCGCGCTCCACGAGGATCCGTCATTTGCCGAGCTATTCCTCCACCATTTGCTAACCCGCAACATTCGGATTGAGGAGGACCTGGTAGACCAGCTCTTCAATTCGAGCGAGAAGCGCCTGGCCCGGGTGCTGCTCCTTCTGGCGAACTTCGGGAAAGAAGGCAAACCGGAACTGGTAATACCAAAGATCAGCCAGGAAACGCTGGCGGAGATTGTTGGCACCACCCGCTCCCGAATCAGCTATTTTATGAACAAATTCCGCAAACTGGGCTTCATCGAGTACAACGGAAAACTGGAAGTTCACAGCTCGCTATTGAATGTCGTCCTTCACGATTGACGCCACATTGGATCCGAAGGAGGGCCTGTTGGGCAAAGCCTCCCACTCACCAGCCAGCCGCTGGCTCGAGGAGAATGGTCCGAGAGAACTCGAACTGCTGTTCCGCGCGATCGTCTATCACCCCGCGACACCCATCCTCATCACAGACAACGATCGCAAATACCGGGATGCTAGTGCGGGCGCCGGCAAGTTGCTGGGACTTCCGCGGAATAAACTCATTGGCTGCCGGATGGACGACTTTGCGGCGCCCGGCTTCAAGCCCCAGATTTCGCTGCTATGGCGAACCTTTCTGGACCGCGGCGAGCAGGAGGGAATGCTCCAGCTAGTGAGTCCGGATGGAAAGGTGCGGGACGTTGAGTACATGGCCAAAGGGAACGTGTTGCCCGTACGCCACGTCTTCGTGCTGCGCGACAAGACTGCACGCGCGGAAACCGGCCAGGCCGAAAAAGGCTCCAGTCCGCCCTGGGTCCGGGACTATGCGCTTTTC
>DATHMS010000113.1:0-34295 GCA_035486795.1 Candidatus Sulfotelmatobacter sp.
ACTGGATGGTGCGGTCGACGTTGAGCTTTTCGATCTCGACATCAAGCACGTCGGCGATGCGGTTCAGGCGTTCCGAAGGATCGAAAATCTCCAGCAATTCCTGTTTTTCTTCGATGGAAAGCTGCAGGTTGGCGGCAATGATGTCGGTGAGCTTGGCGGGATCTTCCATCCGCACCGCCGAGATCATGGTCTAGTAATTCAGCGCCTGGCACAGCTTCACATACTGCTCAAACAGCGTGGTCACGCGCTGCAAGCCGGCTTCGATCTGCGGATTCATTTCTACGGGATAGCGCGCGACCCGCACCGAAGCCTGCATGTAACCATCCGAATCGGTGGCCTGCAGCAACCGCCCGCGCTCAATGCCTTCCACCAGAACCTTGATGTTGCCATCGGGTAGCTTCAGGCTCTGCACGATGTTGACGATGGTGCCGACCTGGTAGATCTCATTGGACTTGGGTTCGTCGATGGAGGCGTCGTGCTGGGTTGCCAGGAAGATTTTCTTGTCCGCGGCCAGCGCCTCTTCCAAGGCGCGCACGCTGGACTCACGGCCCACCACGAACGGCGTCATCATGAAAGGGAAGATGACCACGTCCCGGATGGGCATCATGGGCAGCTTCTTGGTCTCGAATTTTTCCTTGGATGTGGTCACTCAATCTCCCCGGACTCGTGAATGACAGTCGCCGTGCGCTCTACCGCCAGCCCTACTAACAGTCTACTCCTCTGACGCTGCTCCTCTGACGCTACCCAGCCTTCTCCATCATGGCTACGGAAGCGCTGCGTTTCTCCACCATTTCCCGCGTTACCTCAAACTCTTTCAGCTTCTTTTGGCTGGGCAAGTGGAACATCAGGTCGAGCATTAGTTCTTCCAGGATCATGCGCAGCCCGCGGGCGCCCACTTTCCGCGCCATGGCCTGGCGGGCAATGGCGCGCAGCGCCTCGTCGGCAAACTTCAGCCGCACATTCTCGAACTCGAACAGCCGCTGGTATTGCTTGACGATGGCATTCTTAGGCCGGGTGAGGATCTCGACCAGCGCAAATTCGTCAAGATCTTCCAGCATGCCCACCACCGGCAGGCGTCCAACGAACTCAGGAATCAGGCCAAACTTGATCAAGTCTTCCGGCTGGATTTCGCTCAACAGCTCGAAGTTGCGTTTGCGCGAGACGGCAGCGTCTTCCTTGTCCGCCTCTTCGCCGGTGCGGAAGCCCAGCGACTTCTTTCCCACGCGCCTGCCAATGATCTTTTCCAGGCCCACGAACGCTCCTCCACAGATGAAGAGGATGTTGGTGGTATCGACAGGAGTAAATTCCTGGTGAGGATGCTTGCGTCCGCCCTGTGGCGGAACATTGGCGATAGTTCCTTCCAGAATCTTGAGCAGCGCCTGCTGCACGCCTTCGCCCGAAACATCCCGGGTAATCGACGGGTTCTCGTCCTTTCGCCCGATCTTGTCGATCTCATCAATGTAGATGATGCCGGTCTGCGCCCGGCTCACATCACCCTCGGCCGCCTGCAGCAATTTGAGGATGATGTTCTCGACATCCTCGCCCACATACCCGGCTTCGGTCAGCGTGGTGGCATCGACGATGGCAAAAGGCACATCCAGCATGCGGGCCAAAGTTTGCGCCAGCAGCGTCTTCCCGGTGCCCGTAGGACCGATGAGCATAATATTCGACTTGCTCAGTTCGATGCCGTCGTTGGTCTTCTGCCGGTTCATGAATATGCGTTTGTAGTGGTTGTAAACCGCTACCGCCAGCTTCTTCTTGGTCTGCTCCTGCCCAATCACATATTCATCCAGGAAGGTCTTTACCTCCTGCGGCTTGGGCAATTGGTTTGGCGGAGCGCTCTGAGGAGTGGCCGTGCGGTCGTCTTCCAGGATCGAGTTGCAGACCGCCACGCACTCATCGCAAATATAGGCGCGCGGATAATCGCTGGGCGACGAGATCAGTTTCGCTACCGCATCCTGCGACTTGTGGCAGAACGAACAGCGCAAAATCTCGTCGGACGACTTGGTTTTCACTCGGCTCCACTCCTTAAGTAATGTTCGTCATCAAGTAAGGTTTGTCATCCTGAGGCGAGCGCGTTTGGCTCGCTTCCTCCTCAAGGTTCCTTACCGAAGGCAGATCATACAGCTTTTCCCGTCTTATAGATGATATCGTCTATGATTCCATATTCCTTCGCCTGCTGCGCGTTCATGATGAAATCACGCTCCACGTCCTTTTCCACCTTATCGAGCTTCTGGCCGCTGTGCTTCGAGAGTAACTGGTTGGTAATCTCCCGCATGCGCAGAATCTCCCGCGCATGGATGTCAATATCGGTAGCCTGACCCGACAACCCTCCCATCGAAGGCTGGTGGATTAGAATCCTCGAATTAGGCAAAGCATTGCGCTTCTTGGGCTCCCCGGCCGCCAAAAGCAAAGCCGCCATCGAGGCCGCCTGGCCCACGCACAGCGTCATGACATCATTCTTCACGTATTGCATGGTGTCATAAATCGCCATCCCGGCCGTGATCGACCCGCCTGGCGAGTTGATGTAGAGCTGGACGTCTTTCTCGGGGTCTTCCTGGGCCAGAAACAGCATCTGCGCGATCACCAGGTTGGCGATGTTGTCGTCGATCGGCGTGCCGATGAAAATAATGTTATCGCGGAGCAGCCGGGAATAAATGTCGTAGGCGCGTTCGCCCCGCCCGGTCTGCTCGATGACCATCGGTACCAGCATCATTTGCGGATCATTTTGTTTCATGGTTCGAACCTGACCTGCTCAACCTGATTTCCTTTGACCTGGCCTGTCACCCAACCTGCCACACTCCACCCTGAACTATCGCGTCCATTCTAAGGGAAGATCGAAAGTGGTCCGTGTCTTTTTTCAAATCTACGCGGACTGGTGATAAAGAAATTCGAGGGTCTTCTCGCTGCGGATTCTATTCCGGATTCTATCGAGGCCCCCATCCTCTGTCAAACGAGCCCGCACCGCCTCCGACGTCTGTTTTGACTGTTTCGCCAGAGCTTCCAACTCCCGGTTCATCTCCTCACCGCTGACCTCGATTTTCTCCAGGTCCGCAATCCGTTCCAGCAGTAAAGAAGACTTTACATCATGCACCGCCTGCTCCCGCTGTCCCGCCCGTAGCCGGGGAAGATCCATCTTCTTCAAGTCTTCCATCTTCATGCCTTGGGCAGCCAGCGCCCGCAACCCGCGCTCGAGGCGCAGGTCAATCTGCCGGTCAACTAAAGACTCCGGCACTTCAAAGTCATTGCGTTTCACCAGTTCAGCCACCAGTTTGTCTTTCGCCGCATGTTCGGCTGTGTGCCGCTTCTCGGCCTCCATGTTCTCCCGGATCTGCTTACGAACCACCTCCAGGCTGGTAAACTCGCCCAACTCCTTGGCGAACTCGTCGTTCAGTTCGGGCAGGCTCTTCTGCTTGATGCCATTCACCTTAACCGTATAGACAAAAGTCTTGCCCGCCAGCCGTTTATCGGAAATATCTTCGGGATAACTAACGTCGAAAGTGCGCTCCTCGCCGGCAGCGGCGCCCGTCAAATTCTGGCTGAACTGTGGCACGGTATTCTTGCCGCCAATCTCGATCAGCACGTCATCCATGTGCACCGGATTGGCTTTGGCGTCCGCGACATCCTTGCCATCTTTGGGCTTTCCATCCATGGAAGCCTGGGCAAAGTCGCCCTCGGCCAGCGTCCGTCCTTCCACGGTAGTAAAAGTCGCATGCTGCTCGCGCAGGCTAGTAAGCGCCTGCTCCACTTCCTCGTCGGTGACGGCAATCTCCGGCTTATCAGCCCGCAGATCCTTGTAGCCCTCAACCTGAATCTCCGGCAGCACCTCAAAACTGGCCTTGAAGGTGAGCGGCTCTCCGTCATGCATGTGCAGGTCGGTAACTCGAGGCTGTGAGACCGGAATCAGCCCCAGCCTCTCAGCTTCCCGGCGGAAGTACTTCGGGATCAAAGCCTCGACAACATCGTTCTTAAGTCCGTCGCCAAAGCGCTGCCGAATGATGGAGGCCGGCACGTGCCCAGCCCGAAAACCAGGTAAGCGCGCACTTTTCTGATAGCGCTGAATCTGCACCTCAGTCTCGCGCGCAACCTCCGCGGCCGGAATCTCAACCGAGATTTCCCGCTTAATGTCTTTGTTAGTGGTGTCAGTCTTGGCCGCGTCGGTGGTCTCTGTGGGGCTCACGTTTACCTTTCACTCGCCGCCAAATCCAGAAGCTCCGTCTGCAGACGGACCCAGCCCGAATTTGTACGGCGTTAACTTGAGTGTAAAGACAGAAGGAAGCAGCGTCAAACGGCGACCAGAGCAGCGAGGCTGCGGCGACGCGGGGACAGGAGCAGGGAACAGAGAATTGACGAGGAGGGGGGCCGAGAGTACACTTCGCGTCGACTTATAACCCCTGCAAATCTTTGAACCAACGCAAGATGAATCTGGTCTCCCGTTGGCGGGCCACAGCGTTTTCTCTGAGAGGTGGTCAATGCCAAAGCGAATGATCGCGATGGTTCTCTCTGTTCTGCTCTCCGTCGGTCCTGCCTGCTATAGCCGAAGAGTTCAACCGCTGCCCACAGCAGATGTGCCCCAGCCAGAGAAAGAGAAGATTGTTGGGATCACGACAACCAAGGGCGAGGACGTTTCTTTCGACAAACCAGGAGCGTCTATCAGAGACAAGACCCTGTTCGCCTCCGTAAAGGCCACGCCCTACCAAATTCCGCTGGATCAGGTACAACGGCTTTGGGTGGAGCGAAAGGAACTATCAAAATCGCGAACAATCGGCTTGGTCGCAGCCGTGGCGGTCGGTACCCTGGCGATCATAGTGGGCGTCGTGGCAGCGACCAAGCAGTCCTGCCCCTTCGTTTACTCCTGGGACGGTACGCGATATGTGTTTGACGCCGAACCTTACGGAGGCGCCATCAGCCGAGGTCTGGAAAAGGACGACTTTTCGCAACTGGACCATCTGCGCGAGCAGGATGGCCTTTACCGCCTGAAGCTGACCAACGAAGTGGACGAAACCCAGCTTACAAACTTAACCGAGCTTTGGGTTGTCGACCACCCGGCGGGAACGCGCGTCGCAGCTGACGTGCGCGGCAAACTGCACACTTTGGCAGCGCCGCAACCCCCGCTATCCGCGCGAGATGCGGCCGGAAATGACCTGCTCCCATGGCTGCGAACGACGGACCGGCTCATTTGGGAGCCGCCAGCCGTGCCCGACGCAAACGGTAGTTTGCAGGGTGACATCGTGATGACTTTCCCAAAGCCAGTCGGCGCGGCCCAGGTGAAGTTGGTGGCTAATGCCGCGACCGGCCTCTGGGGCTCGTACATGATCAAGAAGATGGTTGAGTTGCGCGGGCGCGACGTGGGTGCCTGGTTTACCTTGATGGATACGAGCCAGACTGCCCGCGACGCCCTGTTCGCCTGGGAGGTGCGAGAAGAACTCTACGCCTTGAAGATCTATGTCGAGGAACCTACGGGCTGGGAAGTGCGAGGGATTCTTCCCGGGACCGGCCCGTTTATCTCCAAGGACCGAATCGTTCCTTTGGATGTCAGCCGGGTGCAAGGAGATCAGCTGCGCGTTCGGATTCATCCCCCGGCAGGTTTTTGGGCTCTCAACTCTTTTGCCGTGGATTACACCCCAGACCGTCCTTTTACGGTTGAAAAACTCGATCTAGCGACGGCCCGGGATCTCCAAGGAAAGGATGTGATGCCCGATTTGGTCGCAAACGATGATCGCTATCTCGCCATGCCTGACGTCGGCGACACTGCTGACCTTACCTTCCGTGTCCCGCCCCGCCATGCCGAAACAGACCGAACCGTATTTCTTCACAGCCGGGGATACTACAAACTCCATCTGGCTGCACAGGGCGAACCCGATACAAAGGCCCTGCAGCAACTGGAGAGTGTACCGGGAACCGCAGCGCGCTTTGCCGCGGACCAGTTTGCAAAATGGCAGGTCGCTCAGCGGCAGAGCCATGAGCCGGCTACGCCTTGAAGGGGACGACAAGACGGGGATGACACGAAGTTCCGATACCTTCCATCATGCCGAAGTTCTCTTCCAGGGCGTAGGTTTCGCGGGCCGACTCGCCTGACTAGGCGTTTGGATTCTCCCTCTGGGTAAGCACTACCTTGATGCCGTGCCGGGGCCGGAGCGTAATCGTGGGTGACGGCTCGACCCGGCAATCTGGTGCAACGCGGATTTGATACTTCTGTGCGATCGCTGCCAGTACTAGAACAGCTTCCATGGTGGCAAGCGCGGCCCCGATGCAAGTGCGCGGGCCTCCACCAAAAGGAAAGTAAGCGAACTTGGGAGTCCTTTTGGCGAGCTCCTCGAGCCAGCGGTCCGGATTGAACTGCTCGGGTTGGTCAAAATATCGCGGGTCGCGGTGCATGACCCACTGGCTCATCATCAGAGTCGCTCCGGCAGGCACTCGATAACCGCCGATCTCACAATCTTTCAAGGAGTTTCGCACAATGGCCCAGGCGGGGGGGTAAAGACGCATGGCCTCTCTTACGACTCGCTCCGTGTAACGCAGTTTCGCCAGATCTCGTGTTTCAGGTCTTCTGCCACTGAGCACTTCCCGAAGTTCCAACCACAAGCGTCTTTCCACTTCAGGATGCTGAGCCAACAAATACCACGTCCACGATAACGAAACCGCAGTGGTTTCGTGACCAGCCAGAAGGATGGTCTTCACTTCATCGCGCAATTGCTCGTCCGTCATCCCGCTGCCAGCTTCATCCTGAGCCTGCAGCAACGCGGAGAGCAAATCATCGCCCATCTGGCCATTCGAGCGCCGTTCGCTCACAAGGCGGCACACCGCTTCATCTAACTGGCGGGCCGCTCGCAGGTAACGCCGGTTGCCGGGGGTTGGCAAAAGGCGAAGAACTGGAGGCAAGAGCATTCGTCCACCCGAACTAGACTCCAGCACTGTGTTCAGCGCCACGGTGACTCTTTCCTTCTCCGTGATCGCCACATTGAAAAGCGCCTTTGCCACAATTTCCAGCGTGAGGCCCATCATGTCCTGGTGAATGTCTCGAACCTCGCCGTCGTGCCAGCTCGCCATCATCCGCTCCGCGCTTGCCGCCATCGTATTTCCATAGGATTCGATCCTGCCCCTGTGAAAGGCTGGCTGGATCAGGTGTCGCTGCCGCTGCCAAGGCCCTCCTTCGTTGGTTAACAGTCCATTTCCGAAGATTCGCCGATTGGATCGGAGGGCTTCACCCTTGATGAAATTCTGGAAGTTGGTTACCAGGACGTACTCGACCAGGTCGGGATGGTTGAGGAAGTAGATGTGACGAAGAAAAGCGCGATAGTAGATGATGTCACCATACTGACGAGCCCACTGTGTATACAGCCCGAGCGGGTCCCGGCTGCCCATAGGGAAGTTCCCGACTATGCCGCGATTCCTAGGACCGGGCGGACGAACCAATGGGGTCATAAGCTGGCCGCAACTACCTCCGTGGCCGATTCTAAATAATAAGCCACAGCCGCCCGTTACACCGTTCATCTGCAACGGTTCGCCCTGCGGCATTTCTACTCTTGACCTAATTTCAAGGAAGTACAGTCGCAATCCTCGCCGGCTTAGCATCCTCAGCCACAAAGTCATTGCCTCCCGCGCGCTCCGTCCTGCCAACCGATTAGCCGAGTTTTCACAGAGAAGTAACACACCCGTAACATTTCGCGGCTAATACTCTCGTGGAGGCTTTACATGAAAGCAAATAGGTTGGTACTGGCTGCGGCAGCCGTAGTCACATTGATGGCGTTGTCCACTTATGGAGTCGCCGCTGATACGCACACAGTGGGTTCGGGGAAAATCAAGCATGCGCTTCTGTTGAGCATTGACGGCATGCACGCGGTGGATTTCTATAACTGCGCGAACGGGATCGCGGGCGTGAACGGCGGCGATCCGTACTGCCCCAACATGGCAGCGTTGAGCCGGACGGGGATCAATTACGTGAACACCGAGTCATCAAAACCCTCGGACTCCTTTCCGGGAATGGCGGCGCTGGCTTCGGGCGGCACGCCCAAGTCGACAGGCTTGTATTACGACGTAGCGTACGATCGATCGCTTGATCCGCCAGCGGAAACCACTGGCACGGGTTTAGCCGGGGGGACGTGCGTGCCATATACCACACCGACCGGAACCACCACCGATAACGACCAGGGCATCGACATCAACGACAACCTACTGAACGGTGGCGCACCGGGAGCAGGACTGACTGAGGGCGGAATTGCTTCCATCGACCCCAAGAAGCTGGAGCGCGATCCGCAGCGTGGTTGCGCCCCGGTGTATCCCTGGAACTTCATTCGCGTAAACACGCTCTTTGGTGTGATCCATACCGCCGGCGGACATACGGCGTGGATCGACAAGCACCCATCATACTCATTCGTAGGTGGGCCCGGCGGCACCGGCCTGGATGACTATTATTCGCCGGAGGTCAACTCCGCTGTGGTGAAGCTGCCCGGCGTAAAGACGTTGGAAGGCGCTGCATGCGATCCAATCCGCGACACGGTTGGCACGTCAGCGTGGAATGCCAGCTTCGCGAACATCCAGTGCTATGACGCAATCAAGGTATACGCCCTGCTGAACCAGATTGGCGGCAAGACGCATTCAGGTGCGCCATCGGTTGTTCCCGCATTCTTCGGCATGAACTTCCAATCTGTGTACGTGGGACAGTCGGTAAATGAGACCGGTGTGGCGGCGGGCGGATACCTGAACGCAGCGGCGGCGCCCAGCGCGGAACTGCTGAAGGAGATCGAGTACGTCGATACCGCGATCGGCGAGATCGTCAACGCGCTCAAGACTGCCGGTATCTATAACAACACCCTCGTCATTATCACAGCCAAGCACGGGGAGTCACCGATCGACCCGAGCCGGTACGTAGCCGACGGTACCAATACGCCGGCAACGCTGCTGGGGGATCTCATCCCTTTCTCGGAGTCGCCGCTTAACTCGACCGGTATTGGCGCCACCGAAGATGATGTGTCTGTGCTCTGGCTGAAAAAAGGCGTTAACGTGACCACGGCTGTGGATCTGCTGGAAAGTAATGCGACCCCCATTGGTATGGGGGAGATCTACTACGGCCCCAGCCTGGCACTGAACTACAACGTCGGCGGTCTCGAACCGGGTGAAGATCCACGGTCGCCCGACATCATCGTGACGCCGAATGTGGGCGTGACCTACTCCGGCAGCACGGCGATGATCGGAGATCACGGGGGATTCGCGCACGATGATACTAACGTCATGCTGCTGGTAGCCAATCCAGGCTTTGCGGCCCAGACAGTGTCGGCGGTAGCGACAACCAGGCAGGTCGCGCCGACGATCGTGCAGGCCTTGGGTCTGGATCCGGCGGCGCTGGACGCAGTAAGAGCGGAAGGCACGCCGGTACTGCCCGAAGTAGCCGGGCAGCTCGCGAAGTAACTGTTGGCACCGCACGAGGAGCCGCGCCAGTGGCTCCTCTTCATTATCTAAGACACCATCGAGGCGTCTCGCGCCAAGACATTCACGAAACAACTTGTATAGTATGTCTTGGGTTCTCTCAATCTACAGTAACTATAAGCAACACGTGACAGATAACAATTCCCGCTGGATAACCATCCTCAACCGCGAAATCATCGCTTGCACTCGCTGCCCGCGGCTGGTCGCCTATCGCGAGCAGATAGCCCGCGAGAAGCGCCGCGCCTACCGCGACCATGAGTACTGGGGCAAGCCTGTGCCCGGCTTCGGCGACCCTGAGGCACGCGTGCTGATCATGGGCCTGGCTCCCGGCGCCCATGGCTCCAACCGCACTGGACGCCCCTTTACCGGCGACGCCTCCGGTAAGTTCATGTTCCCTGTGCTCTATGAAACCGGATTCGCCAGCCAGCCCAACGCCACCGCCCGCAACGATGGGCTCACGTTGAAAGACCTGTACATCACAGCTGCAGTCCGCTGCGCTCCGCCCGCCAACAAGCCGACGCGAGACGAACTGGCTAACTGCGCGGCGTTTCTCGATCGTGAGATGGCAGGATTAGAGAACGTGAAGGTGGTGGTCGCGCTGGGCAAGATTGGTTTTGATACCTATCTTAACTACATGAAACGTTGCGGCTTGCTCGTCAGCAGACAGCCTTATGCCTTCAAACATGGCGCCAGTTACCGGTTACCGGATGGCAAGGTGTTACTGGCCTCTTACCATCCTTCGAATCAGAACACGCAGACGGGCAAGCTGACGAGAGCAATGTTTGTGAAGATATTTAAGGAGGCGGCAAGACTTGCCGATGAGTAAGCTAAGGCGTCGCCAGGCGGATCGTCGCACCTTCCCCATCGAATGGGGTCACAATGGAGAAGCGGGGGTCACGATCCGGGGCGGCGCCGCCAGTGTGGTTCGCGTAATCGACGAAATGTTCCCACCGGAACAGATGCGCGGAATGTTTCGACTGGAACATTTGTACCGGCAAAGACGTAAGTATCGAGATGTATGTATAATCCTCGCAAATGAAACGAGCCAAAGCAGTTAAGAAGAGGCGGAAGGCAAAAGCCCAAAGGACGATTAACGCGCAGACGGTGACGAAGATGCCGAGGCGGCGCTATATAACGCTGCCGGAGTCGATGGAGTGGTACCGTCCGATCAAGAAGCCGGTTACGCTGCGCCTGGATGCCGATGTGCTGGCCTGGTTGAAGAAGTCGGGACGCGGGTACCAGACGCGGATCAACCGAGCGCTGCGGAAGCTGATGAAGGACGAGATGAAGGAAGAGAAGAAAGCATCCGCAGAGTGAGCCGGTTCGCACCTGCCGATAATGGCGAGAAGGCGCGGGCGAGCCGCCCGCGCCTGGCGATTACCTCAGCCTAGCCACGGTTACTTCCAGTTGAGACTGGCGCTTGGAGTTGGATCGTCGACGCTGCCCACCACCATCGGCTTGCCTACTTGTGCCAACGTGCTGGCTTTGATTGATAGTTGACGCAACACTGGTCGCGCCTGCTGGCCTTGCTGGTCGGGTATGGCGAAGTTGCTGATTTCCGCCCGCACTGAAATAGCCAGACCATTGGCGCGTTCCTCGAGCCCGCACCAGATGCCGGTTCCCACGTCAAGGTAAGTAAACTCTCCCTGCTTGGACTCGACGGGAACACGGGTTCCAATCTTGACTTCATGTCGACTCGTTCGCATTCAGGTTCATGGATGGCCGCTTCGCGCCAACCGGCGGCCAGACTGATCAGGCTACAAAGTAATCATCCGCCTTCCATTCGAGCCGAATTAGGCGGACGGCTGCTTGCCGCTTTCAATCAATCGGTCAGCTTCCAGATGCTGTCTGGCCTAGAATCCAACCATGACTGGTTCCGGTTCCAGGTGGATGCCCCAGATTTCTTCCACGCGGGTTTGGATCTGCTCTTTCAGGGCCAGGACGTCGGCGGCCGTGGCCCCGCCGCGATTGACGATGGCGAGGGCGTGTTTCGAGGAGATGCCGACGCGGCCGAAGCCGAATCCTTTGGCGAAGCCGGAGCGCTCGACCAGCCAAGCTGCGGAAACTTTCTTGCGAGTTTCGAGTGCTGGATAGTTAGGCACGGTGAAGCCTCGTGCGGCAGCACGCTGCTTCAGATCTTCATGCTGTTCTGCGGAAAGCACGGGGTTCTTGAAGAAGGATCCTACGCTTTGGCAGTCCGTGTCCCCCGGAATGATGAGCATGCCCTTGAGCGCGCGGATGTGGCGGACGGCCTCGCGGGTTTCGGCTAGATTCGGGGGGGTCTCGCGGCCCTCGAAGTGGCGTTTGAGGTCGGCGTAGGCGATGTGCGGGCTGCCTCCGGGAGTGAGTGCGTAGGTGACACGCAGAACGATGAAGCGTCCACGCTCGGTCGTATTGAAGATGCTGGAGCGGTAGCTGAACTCGCAGGCTTCCGGGCAGAGCTCTCGCACTTGGGTGTCTTTGAGGTCGAGGACTTGGACCGAGGCGATAGTTTCGGAGACTTCCTGACCGTAGGCGCCGACGTTTTGCACCGGCGTGCCGCCGACGCTGCCGGGAATTCCGCTGAGGCATTCGACGCCGGCGCAACGAGCGATCACGGCGTGGGAGACGAATTTGTCCCAGGATTCGCCGGCGCCCACGTCGAAAACAACTTTGCCGTCTTCATTGTGACCGCTGTGGTGGTCGATACCTCGAAGAGCGATTTTCAGGACCAGGCCCGGCCAACCGGCATCGGCGACCAGCAGGTTGCTTCCGCCGCCGAGGACGAACAGTGGCAGATCTCTCGAACGCGCGAAGGTGACTGCTTCCTGCACCTCCCCGGTATCGCTGGCCTCGACGAAAAACCTCGCCGGGCCTCCGATTTTGAGGGTGGTGAGCTGCGACAGCGGAATGTTTTCGAGCAGAAGCACGAATAGATTTCAATATACACAGGGCGGGAACAGGACGCATCGGCATTGGCGGGAATCGGATAGTGGTGCAGTTTGGCTCCTCACCGCGGCTGTGATGGGCGGGAGATCCCCCTTCGGCAGGCTTATGGCAGGCTCTCGCCCCATTGGTGAAAGCGCGGGGCTTCTGGATGACTCCCCTGTAGAGGGAAGGGAGCATGATTCAACAGACTACGGTGCTAGAAACGGAATCGTACGCGGGGACCTCTGGGAACTTTATGGTAGACAACTCAAAGCCCTGCAAGATAAAAGAGATGTGCCCGCGAAGACCTTTCCGCGGATGAGTGTAAGGCAGCAGCGCAAGATTTCTAAATGCTTACTGAAGAGCGGCAAAGAGCGATTCTTGAGATAATGCGGCGGGAAGGCCGGGTCCTGGTGGTTGATCTGGCCAAGCAATTCCACACTTCGCAGGTCACGATCCGCAAGGACCTGGAAATCCTTCACATCAAAGGCCGCATTCACCGCACTCACGGCGGGGCGCTGCCGGCGCGTGAAGGCGCTTTGGAAGACCCTACCTTACGCGAAAAAGAGAAGCTGCACCGCAAGGAGAAGCTGCAGATTGCCGCAGCGGCGGTGCGCATGGTAGCGGAAGGGCAAGTCGTGATCCTGGACTCCGGCACTACAACGACGGCGATTGCCCGCGCGCTGCGAAATTTTCAGAACCTGACCATCATTACTAATGCGGTGAACATTGCCGCCGAGCTTTCAGGATCCGCAGTGGAAGTGATTCTGACCGGGGGCAACCTGAGGAAGAACTCTTTTTCTCTGGTGGGGCCTATCGCCGAGGAGACGCTGCACAAATTGAATGCGGACATTCTTTTTCTTGGGGTCGATGGATTCGACGTACAGTATGGGCTGAGCACGCCGAATCTGCTGGAAGCGAAAGTAAACCGCGCCATGATCGAGATCTCTCAGGTCGCGGTGGCCACCTGTGACTCCAGCAAGTTTGGCAAGCGGAGCCTTTCGTTGATTGCGCCGCCTTCCGCTCTACATCACGTCATCACCGACGAAGGTATTCCAAAGGCAGACCTGATCGCGCTGAAGAAGTCGGGAGTGGAAGTGACAATCGCCTGACGGCCCGCTTTCGTAACGGGTTGCTTGTCCTGAAAGACTCGGCACAAAACTATGCCCATTGATTGCGTTAACAGAACCCTGAAAGGGGCGCTGCTCGCGGGTTTGCTGGTGAACGTCGGACTGTTGCTGGGACAGAGTCCCGTGCAAAATTCCGTGCAAAGTCCCGTGACATATGGAGCGTCTGCGGGAACAGCGAAGGCGCAAGTCCGCGGCCAGGTTTTGTCGCTGTCGAACCGGACGGTGGAAGCTCGATGGTCGGTTCGTGAGAGCAAACTAACCGGGCTGAAGTTTGTGGTGCGGGGGACGGGAGCTGAGATAGCTCTGCCGAGCGATGCGTTTCTTCTGATTCTCAAGGATGGGAGCTCGGTACGCGCATCGGAGATGAGGATGACTGATGGTCCGAGGGTGCAGGCGCTGCACGCGGATCCTCGGGCCTCGCGTGCCGCTGAACATTTCGCAGGCCAGGCCATTCTGGTGCGGCTGCAGGACAACGCGAGAAAAATCTCTGTCGCGTGGCGGGCAATTCTCCGCGACGGGTCCAGCTATGTTCGGCAGGAGATTACGATCTCGGCGCTGGATGCTGATCAGCCGATCGCTGAGGTCAGGTTATTCGACGGCAGCCTTTTCGGGGCACGCGTGATCGGGAGCGTCAAGGGATCTCCGGTGACTGCGGGAGATTTGTTTCTGGGCTTTGAAGACCCCCTGGCTCAGTGTCAGGCGCTAGCGACGGTCACTTGCGGCATGAAGAGGGAACTGCCGCTCAAGAAAGGACAGAAGGTCGATTATTCACTGGTCATCGGCGCGTCGCCTCCAGGGCAGATGCGGCGCGGGTTCCTGAACTATGTGGAGCGGGAGCGGGCGCATCCTTACCGGACATTTCTGCATTACAACTCCTGGTATGACATCGGGTTTGGAAAGCCGTACGATGCGGCGGCGGTGCGTGATGTCGTCGGAGCGTTCGGGAGGGAGTTGGTCCGCAAGCGCGGGGTGAAGCTGGATTCTTTTCTGCTGGACGACGGTTGGGATAATCTGCAATCGATTTGGCAGATGAACTCGGGATTTCCGGGTGGGGTCGGTCCTCTCAACCGCGCCGCGCACGAGTATGGCGCTGCGATGGGAGTTTGGCTATCTCCGTGGGGCGGCTACGACGAAGCGAAGCAGCAGCGGATCGAGTTTGGGCGGAAGAACGGTTTTGAAATGAATGAGGGAGGGTTTGCGCTGTCGGGCCCGAAGTACTACGAAAGGTTCAGGGAAGTTACGCTGGGCTTCGTCCGTGATGGGGTGAACCAGTTCAAGATCGACGGTACGGGCAACGTCGACAGCGTTTTCGCGGGCAGTGATTTCGATAGCGACTTTGCAGCGGCCATCAGCTTGATCCAGGACTGGCGGGCGAAGAAGCCTGATCTTGTCGTGAATCTGACGACCGGCACTTATCCTTCACCGTTCTGGTTGCGGTATGCGGATTCGATCTGGCGCGGAGGAGATGACAACAGCTTTGCGGGAGTGGGGAGCTGGCGAGAGAAATGGATTACCTACCGCGACGCGCAGACTTATCAAAATATTGTGCAGGCCGGTCCGCTGTTTCCGTTGAATTCTCTCATGCTGCACGGGCTGATTTATGCACGGCAGGCTGAGCACCTCGACAACGATCCGGGAAACGACTTCAAGAATGAAGTCCACGATTACTTTGGAACGGGTACGCAGCTGCAGGAGATGTACATTTCGCACTCACTGCTTTCGAAGAACGATTGGGACATGCTGGCAGAAGCTGCGAACTGGTCGCGGCGCAATGCGGAAACGCTCAGAGACACGCATTGGATCGGAGGCGATCCGGGCAAGCTTGAAGTTTACGGCTGGGCGGCCTGGTCGAGGGCAAAAGGCATACTCACGCTGCGCAACCCGAGCGACCAGCGGCAAACCATGGCGATCGACGTGGGGCGGGCGTTAGAGTTGCCACCGGATGCGCCGCGTCGATTCCTGGCGCACAGCCCGTGGAAGCAGGAGCGGGGAGCGCCGCCAGTCTGGTTGAAAGCGGGTGAGGAACATGTTTTCACGCTGCAGCCCTTCGAAGTGCTCACCCTCGAGGCGTTGCCCGAGGGTCGGTAGTTAGAGAAGCTGATGATTGCGATTTCGCCGCTCAGCTGTGCTGTCTTACTTATGTTGAAAAAGGGCGCGAAGGCCGCGGCTGGTAATTGACTTCAGGAATCGCAGAGTGGCTTGAGCTGGGTTGTCGGGGGCAGGGACCTTGGCGGCGGCAAGTGCTCGGGCAAGATGCGTCTTGGCGGAGGGATGTCCCGTCATCTGGGTGCACTGCTCTTTCGGTTTGGCCCGGCACATGGGGCAGCGGACGGATAATATGTGTCGCAGGCTGAGTTTCGCGGGTTCCACCCTTGTATTATTCAACATCGCCGATCTGAGAGATGGTCAATCTTGCTCTTAGTGGTTTCGAGTGGCCCAGAACGGGAACCTGCCGGCCAGCCGAGAGCCGGAATCTCTTAAGCCTAACCGGCGTTGACTTGATGATCGTGACCGTGTGTTCGGTCTCGGTGATTGGGACCGGTTGGGCCTGGAACATCTGGTGGTGACCATGGTCATATTCGGGAGACGCGGGAGAGCGGTTCGGACGAAAGTTGAATCCTCCGCGGGCAGTGGCGGCCTTTCCACGGGTGAGCCCGGATGACTTCGCGGCTGTTGAGTTCCGAAGCTGCGGGCGATGTGCTGGCGGCGCGGTTCCGGGAAATGTTCAGCACAAGCGCGCGTATTTTCCGCGCGCCCGGTCGGGTCAACGTGATTGGTGAGCACACTGACTACAACGACGGCTTCGTAATGCCGGCAGCCGTGAAGTTTTATACATGGGTTGCGGCAGCCAAACGTGAGGACCGCGTTCTGGAGGCTTACTCCGCCCACTTCGATGAAAAAATAAGTCTCTCGCTTGATGAGTTGGCTGGTCCGCCTCGAAGACACTGGAGCGATTTCGTTCGCGGCGTCGCAGCTGTGTTGCAGAATGCGGGATATACGCTGGCTGGGGCGAATCTGGGCATCTATGGAGAAGTCCCGCTTGGGGCTGGACTCAGTTCCTCGGCATCTTTGGAAGTGGCGACGGCGCTCGCCCTGGGCGCGGTTTCGGGAATTGATGTTCCTCGGCTGGATTTGGTGAAACTGTGCCAGAAGGCGGAGCACGAGTTCGTGGGTACACGATGCGGGATCATGGATCAGTTCGTCGCTGTTTATGGAGCGACTGGGCATGCGCTCATGCTCGATTGCCGCTCGCTTGAATATCAATTGCTGGCACTGCCGCATGATTTCCGGCTGGTGGTATGCAACAGCATGGTCAGACACGAACTGGCTTCGGGGGAATACAACGGTCGCAGGGCAGACTGCGAAGAGGGAGTGAAGCTTCTGCGACCACATTTGCCGGGGATCCACGCTCTGCGCGATGTTGCGGTCGCGGATCTCGAAGCCTGGAAGCAGGCGTTGCCGGCGAGGGTTTATCGCCGTTGCTGGCACGTGGTTACGGAAAATCAAAGAGTCCTGGAGGCTGCAAAGGCTCTTCAGTCCGGCGAAGCCGAGCGGTTTGGCGGTTTGATGTACCAGTCGCACGCGAGCTTGCGCGACTACTATGAGGTGAGTTGCAGAGAACTGGATCTGCTGGTCGATCTCACTTCGTCCCGCGCTGGGGTTTATGGGGCTCGTATGACGGGTGGCGGCTTTGGCGGATGCACGGTCAATCTCGTGCGCGCGGATGCCGCCGATTCGTTCGAGGAGCATATCTCGCGGGCGTACCAGGAGGCGACGGGTATCATGCCTGAGATTTACGTTTGCGAACCTGCCGCGGGAGCGGGGGCTTGGCCGGATAAGGCGGAAAGTTGAACAACGCCGCCTACGACGGGGCTATCGTGGGCGCCGGCATTGTCGGCGCGGCGTGCGCGGACGAGTTCGCGCGCCGCGGCATGCACGTCGTCGTGGTGGACCGGGATTTCGTGGGAAGCGGCGCCACTGCGGCCGGGATGGGGCACGTTGTTGTGATGGATGATTCCGAAGCGCAGTTTGCGCTGACCCGCTACTCGCAGCAGCTGTGGCAGGAATTAAGGCGGGAATTGCCGGACGATGTGGAGTACGAACAATGTGGAACCGTCTGGGTGGCGGCAGATGAAGAGGAATTGATGCAGGTGCGGCGCAAGCGGGATTATTACGGGAATTGGGGAGTTCCGACCGAGGTGCTCGACTCGGGCAGGTTGAAACTTCTGGAGCCGAACTTGTGCGAGGCGATGGCCGGCGGTCTTCTGGTTCCGGAGGATGTAGTTTTGTATCCACCTTGTGCGGCCGGCTTTCTTATGAAACGCGCGCAGGAGCGCGGAGCGGAGCTTCGGATTGGCGCATCGGTTGTGCAGATTGGACAAGGGCGGATCTTGCTGAACGATGGCCGCGAAATCCGTGCCGAAATCATTGTGAACGCGGCCGGAGCCTTTGCGCCTGAACTCACACCGGGAATTGAGATCGTGAAGCGGAAAGGTCAGCTGGTGATTACCGACCGCTATCCAGGATTCCTGCGCCACCAGTTGGTGGAACTTGGTTACCTGAAGAGTGCTCACTCGGTCAGCAGCGATTCGGTTGCGTTCAATGTGCAACCCCGGCGCACCGGGCAAATTCTTATCGGATCATCGCGCCAGTACGGAGCAGAGAATAAGGATGTGGACAGCAGTATCCTGGGCCGCATGCTGCGGCGCGCTCAGCAATTTATGCCGGGCTTGGGGGCGATGTCGGCGGTTCGTACCTGGACTGGATTCCGCGCTGCCACTCCCGACAAACTGCCCCTGATTGGCCCCTGGCCGGGAGATAAGTCGGTTTTCCTGGCCACTGGACATGAGGGGTTAGGAATCACGACCTCTCTGGGAACGGCGCGAATTCTGGTGGACCAGGTTACGGGTGCGAAAACCGCAATCCCCATCGAACCCTATCTGCCGTCCCGTGCAGCGAGGGAGCACCTGCATGCTTAGCGACGTCACGGTGATGGTGAACGGACGGCCCGTTACGGTGCCCTCCGGCACAACCGTAGCAATTGCCGTGGTGATTGCCGGACAAGCCTGCCGAACTTCTGTGAACCGTGAACCGCGCGGGCCTTTGTGCGGAATGGGGATTTGTTTTGAGTGCCGCGCAGCGGTTAACGGGCAACCGCATTGCAGGAGTTGCCAGATGCTGTGTGAACCAGGGATGGAAGTGAGAACGGATGAATGATGAGTAGGGAATTGCGACAACGGTTCGATGTCCTCGTGGTTGGCGGCGGTCCCGCGGGCATGGCTGCTGCTGTGTGTGCCGCCGAGTCCGGTGTTCGGGTGGGAATTGTTGACGACAACGCGAATCTCGGGGGGCAAATCTGGCGGGGAGAGTTTCAGGATGGTCGAACAAAAGATGCTGCAAGATGGACCGAAGGCTTGCAAGCGGCCCGAGTTACCGCGCTCTGTGGAATGAGGATCTTCGACCAGCCGGAACAGGGAGTACTGCTGGCCGAAGGACTGAACGATCTTTTCGAATTAAGGTACGAGAGTCTGGTATTGGCAACTGGAGCCCGTGAACGGTTTCTGCCTTTCCCGGGATGGACCTTGCCGAACGTGATGGGTGCCGGTGGTCTGCAGGCGATGGTCAAATGCGGTCTGCCGGTGCGCGGCAAGCGCGTGGTTGTTACCGGTACGGGACCTCTATTGCTGGCTGTCGCTGCCTACCTGCGCAAGCACGGCGCTGAGATTCCGATGATTTGCGAACAGGCATCTTGGAGCAGCCTGGCACGGTTTGGCGCGTCGTTGTTTGGCCACCGCAATAAGCTCACGCAGGGACTGCAGCTGAGAAGGGAAGTTGCCGGGATTCCATTTTTTGCGAAAAGCTGGGCGCTTTCTGCTCATGGACGGCAGAGTCTGGAGAGCATAACGGTTTCTCGGCGCGGAAAAACTGAGAACGTCCCCTGCGACTACCTGGCTTGTGGGTTTCATCTGGTTCCGAACATTGAGTTGCCGCTCTTGTTAGGTTGCCGGATAAAGGCCGGCTGCGTGGAAGTCGACGATCTTCAGAGAACGAATGTCTCCAAAGTTTTCTGCGCTGGCGAGCCGACAGGTATCGGAGGGGTTGAATTGTCTCTTGTCGAAGGACAGATCGCTGGTCTAGCCGCCGCTGGGTGCCCGGCGGAAGCGAAGCAGTTGTTCGGCCAGCGCGAGCGCGCACGGCGCTTTGCGGATTTGCTGGAACGAACGTTTCGACTGCGACCGGAACTCAGCCGCTTGCCCGTGCCGGAGACTATCGTCTGCCGGTGCGAAGACATTCCGTATTCTCGTCTTCGTCCGCATACATCCTGGCGTGCAGCCAAGCTCCACACTCGTTGCGGCATGGGCCCGTGCCAGGGTCGGGTATGCGGGCCGGCAACGCAATTCTTTTTTGGGTGGGATGCAGATTCGGTGCGACCGCCGATATTTCCTGCCCGAGTTGAGAACCTGGCTACCCTTGCCGGGCGAACAGAACCGCAACACAGTGAAACACCGGGAGGTCTCGCATGAACTGGAAGGGCGTGATGCCTGCTATCACAACCTGCTTTAACCCCGATCTTCAAGTGGACCACAGCTTCATGGCAGGACATTGCCGTTGGCTGCTGGATAACGGCTGCACCGGTATTGTTGCGCTTGGGTCGCTGGGCGAGGGAGCGGCGCTGTCTTTCGCTGAAAAGCTGGACGTTTGCCGCACCTGCATCGGTGCGGTACGCGGGCGAGGACCGGTTGTGGCTTCCATTTCGGCGCTTACCACTTCTGAAGCCGTGGCGCTGGCCAGGGCTACAGCGGAGTTGGGCTGCGATGGTCTGATGGTGTTGCCTCCTTATGTGTACAAGGGGGGCTGGCGCGAGGTGAAGGCGCACGCCGCCGCCGTATTCGACGCTACACCGCTCCCTTGCATGCTCTACAACAATCCTGTGGCTTATGGAACGGACTTTCTCCCCGAACAGATTCGGGAGCTGGCGGAAGACCACGAGAACCTCAAAGCAGTGAAAGAGTCGAGCACGGATGTCAGGCGGGTTTCTGCTATTCGAGCACTGTTGGATCGTCGATTAGAGATAACGGTCGGGGTGGACGATGCGGTTCTGGAAGCGATTGGAGTGGGCGCGACTGGATGGGTCGCGGGTTTGGCGAATGCACTGCCGCGCGAATCCGTCGACCTTTTTAACTATGGCATGAGCGGGGCGCGCGACAAAGCGTTTGACTTGTATCGCTGGTTCTTGCCTTTGCTACGCATGGATACAGTGCCGCACTTCGTGCAACTGATCAAGCTCGTGCAAACAGAAGTGGGGATGGGGAATCCGCGCGTGCGTCCGCCGCGGCTCGAACTGGTGGATGACGAACTGGAGCAAACCAGGAGGGTGATCCATGATGCGCTGCGTTCGCGGCCACAACTTGTAGGCTCTTCGTTGCCAAATGTAACGTAGTGGTGGAGCTCGCTTCAAACAAAAACCGCCGATTAAGAATCGTAGATTGAGAATCGTCAAAGAAGAATCAGTGGCCATTCGCCTGGATGGAATGAGTTTCTTCCGCCGTGAGCCGGGCGGCGTCGCAATAACCGTAACCCTTCAGACAAGCCGCGTAGTTGCGTTTGTGCTCAATCTCGGCCAGCATCTTGGCCTCTGGCGGAGTCAGTTTCGAGTAGTCACAGGTTTCCTGGCCCTCCTTGCAAGCGAAGAGGTTGCGCTGGTGTTCTGAGTTGGCGGTTTGGTTCGCTTCCACTGCAGTAAGTTTAGAGTGATCGCAGTCGTTCCAGCCGTTCTGACAATTCTGCAGGTTGTGCTGGCGTTCAGCGGCCGCCACATCCTTCGTTTCCGAAGAAGTCAACTGAGCACGATCGCAGAGACCGGAGCCATTCTTACAGTCGGATGTGTTGCTTTGCTGCCTGGCGGCGTCGACCGCGCCCGCCTCTGAGGCGCTCAGCTTCGAGTGGTCACATGACCCGACTCCATCCTTGCAGTCGGCGATGTTACGCAAGCGGTCGGCGGAAGATGCATCACGCGCTTCGGCAGGAGTGAGTTTGGAACGGTCGCAGGACTGCGTCCCGTCGTTGCAATCGGAGACATTGCGCCGATGATCGGCTACGGCCAGAGCCATAGCTTCCGGTTCGGAGAGTTTCGAATGGTCACAGGAATCGTAGCGGTTTCTGCAGTCAGCGACGATACGCGCGTGGACGGCGAGAGCCACATCCGCCGATTGCGATGGACTCAGCCTGGATTGATCACAGGTAGCGCGGCCGGCCTTGCAGGCCTCCAGATTCAGCGGAAGATCGGAGGACTGGGCTACTGTCAAGGCTGACCACAAGCTGAGGCAGGCTAATGCAGACAGATACGTGTGTGGAGCAACTCTCATAATCTATCCCTTTCCCGACGGTGCGATCGTTCTTGATGACCGATCATTTCGGAGGATCAATCGTTATTCGGGACGATCGACCACGTCCGGCAACGGAGACTCATCTTGCGAGAAACATAGCGCTGACCGGAACCGACGAGCGGTTCCGGTCAGGCACAGACCCGACTGACTGGGTGCTTCTGATGCAACTACTGTTTGTTATCTTCTCTGGCTTCGGCGACGTGGGACTGGTGGCCGGCCTGGGACACAGCCCTCACAAATGCCTCTGCACTTGCCGGAGTTGATGCGTGGCCTGAGAGAATGTTGCGGAACATCATGTGGTGGCCGTAAATCGCGCGAGTCGAGTCGTTATCCTGCTCGATTACCGCACCTTCCAGCGTGATACCCGCGAATATGCCTTTCGAGCGCGAATAGGTTAGCACTTCAGTATTCAGCAAAATGTCAGTTCCAGCTGAAGTGTGCCGGCCGACGGGGCCCGCCGCCACTGATCCTTCACCCGTCATTTCGAACTTGCTCGAAAGCAGATGCTGTAAACCACGGTCGTTCATAACCAGCATGACGAGGTCGACACCTTCGACGCCGATCTGCAATCCCCAGCTTCCGCCGCCTACTGAAACGAATGCGGGAGCACTCCAGCCTTCCGGCGTGCGGCAGGAGGCTACGCCCCGGCCATGCTTGCCGCCGAAGATGAAGCCGCCTTTGAGCAAGTTCGGCACTACAACGATGCACTTTGCCCCGTTCAGCACTTCTTCTGGAATGCCTTTGTCAGGCGTTGACATGATCGATTGCAGAACGTCCACGGATTTTTGCATGCGCTCGACCGTGTCTTCCCGATCGGAGCCGGCAAATGCATAAGTTCCAACCATGCCGATCAAGCCCATCAACAAGAGTGAAATTGTCTTTTTCATGAAAGTGTTCCTTTCGGAGCTGTGCAACTAAGGAGAGCTGACTTCAGATGGCTGACTTAGTTCAGGGGATCTGAATGAGCGAGAAGAAGTGCTCGTCTCTAACACTCATGATCGTCCCAGCCAGAGGGAATAGCTGGTCTGAATTGCTCACTTCCGCCCTATCGTCAGGGCTGAATCAGTCGTTCTACACCTTGCTCAGTCGATCTATACAGTGCGAGTTAGAAGAGTTTTCTCAGAATGTGAGCAATCCTGCACAGCTTCATCCGGCTCGGCCTGTCAAAGTTGACTTGTTCCGGTTGCCTTGCGGAGATGGCAAGACGAGCATTCCCCGGGCGCACTCCAGCTGCTTACGTAGCGAGGGAATAGTGACCGAGCAGTTCTGTCTCTGACAGAAAGAGTGAAGGTGGATCGATGGCCATTCGACGGTTTGGCAATCGTTTTGGTGGATGGCTCACGGTCATCACCAACTCATTCGCCAAGCTTGCGAAACCTAAGCCTGTGACTCAGGGGTACGGATTGCAGCGGATGTGTCCATTCTGCGGCTTAATTACTCCACGGTCCAAGCGACTGTGTTTGGAGTGCGGAAAGCCGCTCGGAGGAGTTCAGTTGGACCGGAAGGATGCAAGAGAAGGATGAATAGGAGATTGATATGCTTTGGACGATTTTCGTTGTACTTCTGGTTCTGTGGCTCTTGGGGTTCAGCCTCCACATCGCCGGTGGCCTGATTCATTTGCTGCTGGTAATAGCGGTGGTGGTTTTGGTCATCAACCTCGTTAGCGGCCGAAGCGCCGTCTGAGGGTTCGGGAAGGCCCGGGCTCGGGCGTTCGGATTGCAAGTCGAACTGCTGTTTTAACCGCTTATCCTGCGTCTGATCAAAACTGGACGCTCCCGTTGCGAATGGCTCGCCACACTCTTGGTGAAAAAGGCGCAGTCTTATGGTCAACGGCTAATGGAGGAGCGTTGGCCTGGCGACTGGACCTCCCCTCGCGCGATCGGCTCAGGAGCGATCCCTGTGATTGAGCGCTTAGCTTTCCTTCGCGACGCTGGGCCGGTTTTACGTGCAACATGAAGTGAACGGTTGCCAGCAAGAAGTGGGCGCCGTCCTGCCTGGTCACCAACGCATCTACGGACTTCAAGGCGCCGTTGGGCAATTCCAGGTGGTCGGTCAGCATGACGATAGGAATTTCGGGCCGGACCTGCTTGATCTCGTCGGCGATAGCTGCGCCGTCCAAAGTTCCCAGGTGGTAGTCAAGCACGATTGCGTCGACGGGTTGCGACATAAAAAGCCGCAGACCATCGGAGCCATTGGTCGCGGTTACGAGTTCATATCCGTGTTCCTTCAACGTACTCAGTTGATCCGGGTCTCTGTGGATGCAGAGTAGAGTGTTGTTGGTGGGCATGCAAGTTATGTATACAGGCACGCAGTCTTAGATTCTGTTCAGAATTGATCAAGTTAAAGACAGCAGCGTGCGGAGATCGACACTTCAGTGAAGGCACTCAAGCTTGCAGAGCGTCAGTCGTGCAGAACTTCAATCGTGTAGAACAATGTTGAGCAGCGAGCTGTGAACCTGCAAGCCGCCTTCTACTCCTCCGGCATAGTCAATGAATCCCAACTTCCTGAACCGGTTCATGAAGAAACTGACTCGGGAGCGGGTGGTTCCGACCATTTCGGCCAGGGTTTCCTGGCTGATCTTGGGGACGACGGTTTCTGGCATGCCTTCTTTGCCGAAATGAGCCAGCAATAAGAGAACGCGGGCAAGCCTCTTTTCACTGGAATTGAACAGTTGGTCGACCAGATCCTCTTCGTAACGGATATTACGCGCCAGCAAATAGGCCACGAACATGTCGGAAAACGCGTGTTCACGGTGCAGGGCGTTCATCATCGCCTTCTTCTCAACCCGCAGAAGTTCGCAATCCGTCATGGCGACAGCGGAGCCCATACGGAGCAACTGGCCTGCGAGCGATCCTTCTCCAAAAAAGTTTCCCTCGCTTACTATGGCGATGGTAGCTTCCTTACCGACTTTGGAGACCACAGTGAGCTTTACTTTGCCTTTTTGGAGGTAGAAGACGGCGTCCGCCGGGTCTCCTTGTGCGAAGATCGTCTCTTTTTTGGGAACAGGCAGGATCTTCCGGCCGTCGCCAATCGTCGCTAGGAAAGTATCGGGATCGAATGCGCGGATTGCAGGCGGTGCTGGAGGCGACCTCATAGAACGAGATTATAGGCCGCAGGGACTTTCGAAAGTGAGCTATTCTGCTCAGTATTTCGGAAGCAGTTCCCAAAAGCGTTACTTTTCCAAAGCGTCTAAGCGTCTATCCCGATGAGGCGCAGTGCGGGGTTGGCCACTGCTTAGTTCACATTTCTCTCCCGGCTTGGCTCCACAAGTAGGGCAACGAACGGACAGGGCTTGTTCCTGCTTGGCGGTCATAACTCGCATAATGCATCGTGCTCCGGCAACAGGCTGGTCAATTTTGACCAGTGTGCAAGTCTACCTTCGTTGAATACTGACAAGAGGCAAATTCAACCTGGTTCCGCTGATCGCTCGCGGCCCTTATGAAGGTGGCCTCGTTCAAGACCTGTTCTCCCCAAGTTGCGAACAAATGTCGCTGCCAAACACAGTGTTCCCCAAAACGGTGTTGGAAGTCATCAAGCCTCGCCCCCTTGTGCGAGATGAGGGCTCAGCGGCGCGTGCGCGAGTGCAGTCGAAGCCGACGCTGCCCAGCCGGATCGCAGTGATCGGAAATTATCTTCCGCGGCAATGCGGAATCGCTACGTTCACCACCGACCTGTGCGAAGCCATTTCGGCAGAGTACGGCACTGCTCGACTATTGGCGCTTCCGGTCAACGATACAGAGCAGGGATATGACTATCCCGCACGGGTGCGCTGGCCGCTCGCTCAGGATGACTTGAAAGCCTATCAAGAAGCGGCTGACTTCTTGAACTTCAACAACATCGACATGGTGTGCCTGCAGCATGAGTATGGAATCTTCGGCGGCGAAGCCGGAAGCCATATTCTGCATCTGTTGCGCGGCTTGAAGATGCCAGTGGTGACCACGCTGCACACGGTTCTGCGCGAGCCCGACGCCAACCAACTGATGGTTATGGAGGAGATCGCTGAGCTTTCGGACCGGCTGATTGTCATGAGTCAGCTCTCGTCTCAGTTCCTGCAGGAGATCTTCAAAGTACCGGGCAGCAAGATCGACATGGTGCCGCACGGCGTGCCGGACCTGCCATTCCTGGATCCGAATTTCTATAAAGACAGATTCGGTGTGGAAGGGAAAGCCGTCTTGCTCACGTTCGGCCTCCTCTCGCCTAACAAGGGAATTGAAAATGTGATCAAGGCGCTGCCGCAGATTTTGTCGAAGCACAAACACGTTGTTTACATCGTCGCGGGAGCGACTCATCCTCATATCCTCCGGCGCGAGGGCGAAAAGTATCGCGCCAGTTTGCAGACTTTGGCAAAGGAAGCGGGAGTGGAGTCGCAAGTGATGTTTCACAATCGCTTCGCCAGTCCCGAGGAGATGGCCGAGTTCATTGGCGCCGCGGACATTTACATCACGCCTTACCGGCATGAAGCGCAGGTGGTTTCGGGAACGCTTGCATACGCACTCGGTGCGGGCAAAGCGATCATCTCGACGCCCTATTGGCATGCGATTGAGCTACTAGATGATCGGCGAGGCGCGCTGGTTCCCTTCCAGAATCCCGACGCTATTGCGCAAAAGACGATTGAGTTGCTGGATACTCCCGCGATCCGCCACGCCATGCGGAAACGCGCTTATCTGTTCGCGCGGGAGATGATCTGGAAAAGAGTCGCGCAAGGTTACATGGAAAGTTTTACACGAGTTCGTAGCGACCGTATGGAACACCCGCGAGTTCAGTTCATGGCGCGCGCTGCTCACAAACTGCTCAACCAGCTACCCGAATTAAAGGTCACTCACGTAAACGCGCTGACCGATGACACGGGGATACTGCAGCACGCGATTTTCACAATCCCCAACCGGGGAGAAGGCTATACGACGGACGACAATGCCCGCGCGCTCATCTTCACGGTACAGCTCGATCAGCTCCGTATAGACCAGCAGGGAACGGACTGTCTTGGAAAGGCCGGGACAGCCGACCCCGATTGGGCTTTCCGTTATTTAGCATTCCTCGAACACGCCTTCGATGCGAAGAGGAAAAGGTTCCGAAACTTCCTGGGATACGACCGTCGCTGGATGGAAGATCAGGGATCGGAAGATTCCCACGGCCGCGCGTTGTGGGCTGTCGGGACGGTATTAGCTAGGTCCGCTAATCAAGGATTAAGGGGGGCGGCGGGGCGTTTGTTCGAGTTTTCCCTGCCGGCTGTTCTTGAGTTCTACAGTCCTCGGGCGTGCGCCTATGGCTTGCTTGGAATCCAAGAGTACCTGCATTCGTACCCTGGTGACCGGGATGCACAGCAGGTACGGTTAGCCTTGGCTCGAAGACTGCTGGATATGTATGACTCGACCCGGCGCCTGGATTGGAATTGGTTCGAAGACGTTCTTGCCTACGGGAATGCGAGGCTACCCCAGGCGATGCTGCTGGTAGGTTCGGCTTGCTCGGATGAACGCATGCTCTCGGCCGGACTTGACTCGCTCGATTGGCTTATGAAAACACAGCGCTGCTCGACCAACGGCCACTTCGTGCCCATTGGCTCGCAAGGCTTCTATCGCCGGGGTAGTGAACGGGCGTGCTTCGATCAACAGCCCATTGAAGCGGCCGGCGCGGTGTCGGCTTGCCTTCAAGCCTATCGCGTGACTGGCGACAGCCGCTGGCGCAATGAAGCCTGGTCGGCTTTCAACTGGTTCCTGGGAGACAACGACTTGCAAGTTCCTCTTTATGATTCCGTCAGCGGTGGCTGCCGGGATGGCCTGCACCCTGACCGCGCCAATGAGAACCAGGGAGCGGAATCGACGTTATCGTTCCTGATGGCACTGCTGGAGATGCATTCTCTGCACGAGTCTGAAACAAAGGAAATTCCCTCATGACCATACCCGCTCAGGAGCCAGTGAGCCCTCTGCGCACGCGCTACGAGCCGCTGCTTATTCGGCATTCTGGCAACCCGATCCTGACCAGTAAGGATTGGCCCTATTCCATAAATAGCGTGTTCAATCCGGGAGCGACACTGCTCGCGGATGGCTCGACCCTGCTGCTTTGCCGCGTCGAGGATCGACGCGGCTTGTCGCATCTTTGCGCCGCGCGCTCCCAAAACGGAGTGGATGGATGGCAAATTGATCCTGAACCGACTTTGATGCCTAGCCCGAAGAGTCATCCGGAAGAGATCTGGGGCATTGAAGACCCTCGCATCACGTTCGTTCCCGAACTGCAGCAATACGCGGTTACTTACACTTCCTATTCGCGCGGTGGCCCCGGAGTGTCTCTGGCGTTGACCAAAGACTTTCGAACGTTCGAGCGCTACGGCGTAATTATGTCGCCAGACGACAAAGATTCAGCGCTTTTGCCTCGGCGAATCGACGGATACTGGGCGTTGATCCATCGGCCCGCAACCAGTCTTGGGGCACATATGTGGATTTCCTACTCTCCAGACTTGCGCCATTGGGGCAGACACCGGCTTATGCTGGAAGCCCGACGCGGCGCCTGGTGGGATGCAAATAAAATCGGATTGTCGCCGCCGCCCATCGAAACCTCCAGAGGATGGTTGGTGCTCTATCACGGTGTTCGGCACACGCCCTCGGGCAGTCTCTACCGATTGGGATTGGCGCTCTTCGACCTCGAGAATCCGGCAAAATGCCTGCTGCGGGGGGATTCCTGGATCTTTGGCCCCGAGGCGAAGTACGAGGTCCACGGCGACGTGGACGACGTTGTCTTCCCATGTGGCTATACCATGCACGCGGACGGTGACACCCTCAACATCTATTACGGAGCCGCCGACTGCGCGATTGCCCTGGCTCGAGCCAGCGTTCGCTCTCTACTAGCCTGGCTGGATGACAATGGCAGTTGCGAGCGGCGCCAGCGAGCCCAGGATCTGTGAGACAACCTTAATCTTCGCATGTGAGCTATCTTGCTCAGACGCGAGTAGCCAATTTCTGTCATTCTCAATACTCCTGAGTGTGTAGACAGAGCCACGGACGCTGATTCGTAGCTCTTATTCCAGGTCGCTGCGGGCCCGATCCCACGATCAAGCCACCCCGAGCGATCACATCCAGCCAATCGGCATTCTTCATCCGCGCGTCCGCCCCGAACCTGCGGCGGACGCGGTTCGACCCTAGAAGTTCTCGAACCTCGAAACTACGGCAACACCTCAAGCGAATGAGAGGGTTAGCCAGCAAACAAGAAAGGTCAAGATCATGCCTTTAATTCAACTCCTGGAAATTCTCGTCGTGGTGGGTGTTCTGCTGTGGCTGGTGAATCGCTTCATCCCCATGCAGTCGTCCATCAAGTCAATTTTGAACGGTGTTGTCGTTATCGCAGTGGTTCTGTGGCTGTTGAATGTTTTTGGGCTGTTTCATTCCCTTTCTGGGATTCGTCTCGGAAAAGGATGAGTCGAGCGACTCCACTGTCAAATATGCGTCAGGAAACCCAAACTTTGAATGATGCTAGAGCCAGGCAGATACCTGCCCCCAAAGGAGATAGAGTGAAAACAAAATTGTTGTTAGCCGTCGCGGTGGTTCTGAGTTTGCCGGCAGTAGCGCAGACCAACTCTCAAACCACGGTACAGGTTGAGCGTATGAGTCCGACGCCCACATACCGCGTGGTAGTCACCAGCCGGAGCGTGCGAGCCGTCAACTACGAGCACCGCAGTGGAAGTTCGAAACTGGATTTCGCGGGCACCGATCTGATGCCTGGAGCGAACGGCGAAGCGCATGTGAACAGCAAACGGGGATCGATCTCGATCGATGCGTATTTCAGCAATCTGCAAAGGCCGACGACCTTTGGCAACGAGTATCTGACCTATGTCCTGTGGGCCATTTCGCCCGAAGGCCGAGCGGTGAACCTGGGCGAAGTATTGGTAGGCGACGACGATCGCAGCAAACTGCACGTGACCACGGACCTTCAGGCGTTCGCGCTGATTGTTACCGCGGAGCCCTATTATGCGGTTCGGCAACCCAGCAATGCGGTTGTGCTTGAAAACGTGATTCGCGAAGACACCAAGGGCACCAGCGAAGCGGTGAATGCGAAGTATGAACTGCTAGAGCGAGGCGGCTACATTCCCACGGGCTTCAAGTTCGACCCAGTAGTCTTAAATGCTAAGTTGCCGCTGGAATTCTTTGAGGCGCGCAATGCGCTGCGCATCGCTCAATCTGAGGGAGCCGAGCAGTATGCCCCGGACAGTTATCAACGTGCCGTCAAGTTAATGAACAACGCGGATGGCTATGCGGTAGACAAACACATGGATCGCAAGCCGCTGATCGCGGTCTCCCGCGAGGCGGTGCAGACTGCGGAAGATGCGCGCGCCATCGCGGTCAAGAAGATGGATGAAATGCGCCTGGCCAACGAACGCCAGAATTCCGCCGACGCACAGGCGCAATCACAACAGCAGGCGGATGACGCCCGGCGGCAGAAGGAGCAAGCCCAGTCCGACACGGCGCAAGCCCAGGCGGCAAGGGCTCAGGCAGACTCGGACGCGGCAAGAGCTCGATCTGATGCTGCTGATGCGCAGGCTGCAACCGCGAAAGCACAATCTGACATGGCCGATAGCCAGGCTGCATCCGCAAGCGCGGTTTCGGCAGCTCAGGCTGATGCCGAACAGTCCCGTCTGGCAGCGCAACAGGCTCAGTTGAACGCACAACAGGCCGACACCGACAAGGCGGCCATGCGTGCAAAATTGTCGGAGCAATTGAATTCGATTCTGCAGACTCGCGATAGCGCTCGCGGGCTCATCGTCAGCATGTCCGATGTTTTGTTTGACACCGGGAAATATTCACTCAAACCGGGTGCGCGCGAGAAGCTGGCGAAGGTCGCCGGCATTCTGCTCGCTTACCCTGGACTCAATATTGAGGTCGGCGGATATACGGATAACGTCGGCGGCGATGCCATGAACCAAACCTTGTCTGAAAATCGGGCCGGCTCGGTTCGCGATTACCTGGTGCAGGAAGGCGTAGCGACAAGTTCGGTCAGCGCCAAGGGCTTCGGCAATACGTTGCCCGTAGCCTCGAACGACAACTCCGCCGGCCGGCAACAGAACCGGAGAGTGGAACTTCTCGTCTCCGGCGACGCCATAGGCACTCCGGTGAACGCAACCACAGGAAGCTTGCAGTAGGTTCATGCAGCTAATCAAGTCGACAAATGGAGGCAACACCCATGAAACTAGTAGGGATTATCGGTACGGCAGTTCTATCTTTGACCCTAGCGGCTCCCGTCTACGCGCGGCAGGAGCAGCACGACCAGCAGGAAGATAAAGACAAACCTGTCGAGAAGAAAGCTCAACCAGAAAAGCCGGCGAAGCCAGAAGAGAAGAATGCCAAGCCTGAGGAAAAGAACGCAAAGCAAGAGCAGCAACGCGCACCCGAGGCTAAGCCTGAAAAGCAGGCGCAGCGCGCCAGTGGCAACCGCATTCCCGACGACCGTTACAAGGCCAACTTTGGGCAGGGACACACGTTTCGTGTGAACCAAGGGGATTACCGTAATCACCGCTTCGAATACGGTGGCTATTCGTTCGGATTTGTTGGCGCGTGGCCAGGCAACTGGCTCTACACGCAAAACGTTTACGTCATCGACATTGACGGCGTTTATTACTTGTGCAATCCAATGTACCCTGGCGTTAATGTCGAACTCAGCGTCACGCTCTAACGGACCGTCCGTCGTGGCCTGGCACTCTAAACTATGATCGGCGCGGGCCATTGTGGCTCGCGCCGGTTGCTTTTCGGCACCTGCAACGTTACCAGGCGACATTCACCAAAGTGAGCATTACTGCTCAGACTGAGCATTGCGTCCCGTGGAATCCTTGAATTTGACCCATCGCCCTCAATCCACGCAGCCCGCCGCAGCTAAGCTCAACCGGGCAATCGAAGGATGATCTGGCAAGGTGATTAAAATGCGTATCTCCCGTTTTCTGTCGTTAGCGCTTCTGATACTGGCCGTACCGGCCGCTTTATTTGCGCAGTTCGGCGTGTCGATCACGATCGCTCCGCCAGCACTGCCTGTTTACGAGCAGCCCATGATCCCCGCCGCCGGCTATTTGTGGATGCCCGGCTATTGGGCGAGTGGCGATGAGGGCTATTTCTGGGTACCTGGCACATGGGTCGAGCCGCCTAGCGCTGGTTTGCTCTGGACGCCCGGTTATTGGGGTTGGGGTGGGAACGCCTTTGCCTGGAATGAAGGCTACTGGGGCGAAAGCGTCGGCTTCTACGGTGGCGTCAACTACGGCTTTGGCTACGGTGGTGTCGGCTACGGTGGCGGATATTGGAACAACGGAGCCTTTTACTACAACCGCTCGGTGAATAACGTGAACATCACGAACGTCACCAATGTCTATAGCAAGACGGTGATCAACGAAACCACTGTCAACCACGTCAGCTATAACGGCGGCCAAGGTGGAATTAGCGCCCGCCCAACCACTGCGGAAGAAACTGCGATGCACCAGCAGCACACGCCGGCGACTGCGATGCAAACCCAGCATGTGCATGCTGCCAGTACCAACCACGCACTTCTGGCGTCTGTGAACCAGGGACGTCCGGCGGTTGCCGCAACTGCAAAGCCCGGCGAGTTTAGCGGTAAGGGAGTGGTAGCGGCTAGGCAGGCTGGAGCACCTTACAAGGCTCCCGTCGCCGCGAACAAGGCCCCTGCAAACAGGCCAGCCAACGTTAAGGCAGCCGAGAACAAGGCGACTGAGAACAAAGCCGCGGAGAACAAAGCTCCTACAACCCGCTCGAACGAAAACAAGGCGGCAGAGAGTAAAGCCGCTGCACCTCGGACGAGCGAGAACAAAGCAGCTGCGAATAAGGCAACCGAGAGCAGGGCTGCGGAGAATAAACCAGCGGAGAGCAAAGCCGCTGCAACCCGCTCCAACGAGAGCAAGGCACCCGAGAACAAAGCGGCAACGCCTCCTAAGGAGGCGCGTCCGACAGCTGAGTCGAAACCGACTGCAGCTCGCGCCCAGCCTGCTTCTCATCCGGCGGCAACGGCACACGCCCAGCCGGCTCCTCGCCCGACTGCACCTCGCCCCGAAGCGACGCCTCGTGCGCAGAGTGCACCGCGTCCGGCGACTACCGCTCGTGCGCAGACTGCGCCTCCTGCCAAGGAAGCTCCCAAAGCGGAAGAGCGTCCTCATCAGTAATGGATCGGTTGCCACTCAGTGCGTCATTCCGTCTGGAGGCATGAGAAAGTCGATCTAGTTGGTGCGAGCCCCTTGTGGGCTCGCGCCATTTTTTTTCGACAACGGCACGGGGAATCAAGGGAGGTCAGGCATTTCCGCGAGAGCATCGATCTGCGCTCTTGAGCATCTCTTCCTTCACTGAGCAGTTTTGACCGTTAAGAAAACAGCAGAACGCTTATAACCAAGGCTGACTCGCAGGAAGAAGGAGCGAAACATGCTTGGAACTATATTGATCGTGATCCTGGTTTTGGCTCTGGTTGGTGCGCTGCCACGCTGGTCGCATAGCCGGGAGTGGGGTTATGCCCCGACCGGCGGCCTGGGTCTGGTTCTTTTCATCGTTGTCATTCTGCTGATTCTAGGTCGCATTTGAACTATTCGCCGCCCGGCAAACCCCGCCGGGCGTGCGTACTGACTCACCTGCCCAATCGTGATTGGTTACGGGCAATCCAACCTCGGCACGATGCCGATGCTCGTGTCTTCCGTCCTCACGATAACCTCGCCGTGCGCTCGGCCGAAAACGGTACTTCTCCCGGCGACGGTTCGTATTTGAGTGCATCTTCGAGCAACGTACTGCCTGCATTCCCAAGTGTCCGCATGGATTTCAGCGGACCTTCAGGTTTGGAACGTAGAATGTTCTAGAAGATAAATGTTCCATTGTTGCTTCGTGGGCTGAGACGAAACTCGCTTTTTGATGACCCTCCCAAAGAGAAGCAAGCCGATCCCAGGAGACGCGTGGAGATAACGAGCATTTCACAATGTTGGTGTGGACGAAGTATGTTTATGCTGGCTATGGTTCATCTGATCGCCCGCATCCCGCTGCTGATATTTCTTGCCGCACTTCTGGTTTGCGCCTTCTTACCCGGATTTGCCCAAGGCGGCCCACCCTACTACACCAACGATCCCGGTACGCCTGGTGATCTCAATTGGGAAATCAACGTCGGCTATATGCCCTTTCTCTACGGCGATCAGTCCGTCTCTCACACCCCCGACTTGGACATCAATTTCGGAGTTGGCGACCGCATCCAACTCACTTACGAAAACGCCTGGCTGCGCGTCCAAAGCCCCTCTTCGGCGGCGAAATTTGGCTTAGGTCAATCCAATCCGGGTGTGAAGTGGCGCTTCTATGATGCTGGGGAGTCTGGCCTCTCCGTCTCGGTGTTCCCCCAGCTATTCCTGAACAACCCCAATGACGCCGTGCATCGCGGAATCACTCCCGCAACCGAGGCTTTTCTGCTGCCCGTCGAATTCACCAAGAAACTTGGCCCC
>DATHMS010000114.1:0-2498 GCA_035486795.1 Candidatus Sulfotelmatobacter sp.
GAATCGCTTGATGATCTCGACCGAACCTTTGTCGCCGATTCCGGGAGCTCCCGGGATATTGTCGATCGAGTCACCGCGCAGGGCCATTACGTCGATCACGCGTTCCGGTGGCACACCGAGAATTTCTTCTACCTTCACCCGGTCGCAAATCAGATTGTCCTTCGGCGGATTCAGGATCTGCACTTTGTCGTTCACGAGCTGCATCATGTCCTTGTCGCTCGAAACGATGTAAACCGGATGCGACGCATCCGCCGCTTTGCGCGCGAGGGTACCGATCACGTCGTCGGCTTCGAAGCGCGTCACCCCAATCATCGGGATGCGATATGCCTCGAGCGCGCGCCTGATATAAGGAACTTGCTGCGCCAGATCCTCGGGCATCGCAGCACGGTTCGCTTTGTAACCCTTATATTCGACCTCCGTGAACGTCTGCGTCTTGATATCGAACTTACGGATGGTGGTGACGGCTTCCGCCTGTTCGTCGCGAAAGGTCGGCCCCGCTACATCGAACACGGCTGCCAGATACTCTGGAGAGAAATCGTCCCGCAACTTGCGCAGCATGTTCACGAAGACGTAGATCGCGGCGGTGGGTAGTCCGGTCTTGGTCGACATGGGCCTCTGCCGCGCCATCGCGTGGTACGCGCGGAAGATAAACGACATCGTATCGATCAGGTAGATGCGCCCGTGTGATGCCGATGAAGAAGATGCCGGCTTGGGCGACCGCGTGCCTGCTTCAGCCGCGCCGGAAGAAGGTTCCGAAGATTTTTTTCGAGGGGACAACTCGGTTAGTGTAGCAGCAGCTTCGCGCTAAAAATCGACGCGAAAATTTGCCTCCACTACTTTGTTGCTCTTGCTGCCTTGCGCGTTGTGAAACACCAGATAGTACTTCACGGGTTGATTCATCGAGGGAGGCAGATCGAAGTTGACCGCTTGATTGTGCGACGCCTCCACCGAAAACAAAGCTTCGCTCGGACGGTCACTGGCAACGTTGGCTTGCTGGTCTTCATTCAAGATGACAAATTCGATGTTCGCGGCATCGTCGGACGCGCCACCCGCCTTTCCGACAAATGATTGGAAGATGCCGTGAAGATGAGGTCGCGCTGCATGGGAAGGAATTTGAAAGGGGAACGTCGCCGAGGTCTTCAGGCTGAACGTTTTCTCGAGAATCACTTGCGGCTGTGTCGGCCCTGCTGTCGAGGGCACGACTTGGTCCAACGGAACAGCCTGGGCTGCGGGCGGAGTATCTTTCTTCGTACAGCCTGCACCCATACACAGGAGAACCGTAATCGCGATAACCAGACGGTTACTCTGCGGCATGAGCACTCACTGCCCCGCCGTTTTCCCGAACATGGTGTTGAAGTGAAGCTGAATCTCTCCGCACGTGCCCTGCTCGGGCGAGTACACCACGCACCTGTCAAACGGCCGCGAGTAAACATGCAGGCTCACTGCGCGCTGGTTGAACTCTCGCGGATTGACGACGCGGTGCACCGGATCGGCGGGATCAACCGCGCAAGGATGTGCAATGTTCATCTCCACTGTGTTGAGCGGCTCGAGTTTGCACTGTCCGCCTTGCAGATCCTGATGCACCAGGTGGAAGTTTTCCACTTGCAACCGGCCAATCGGCACTGCCATCCAGCAATTCTGATCGCGATGATTGTGTACCGAACTCGCCTGTCCTACCTCCCAGCAGATTGCCATTAGTTCATACAGCTTCGTCCGGTCAATCAGATTGCGGGTGTAATGCTGGCGGCTCCAATTGAGATAAAGATCGAGTGAAGTCGCGTCGACCGGAGCCTGCGCCAGAAAGCGCCGGAGAGGCTCAGTCTGATCGAACATCGCCTCGGGCATCCGCCGTAATTCTTCGACGAGCCGCTGAATCGAAACTGTTTTTGCTGCTGTAATCATCACCTACTCCGGGGATAGAGTATAGCGCGCATCGGGCTCCGATTTCGCGTCGATGGGTGGCCCCAATTTCTCCCGGATTTTGGCAGAAGTGGGGCTTTTCCGTCTATCTCCCCGCCCCCAGAATCTCTTTGCTCTCACCCTGCGCGACTGCAGGATACACTGCTCCCTTGCGCCGGCGTAAGTCCTGCGGCAATTCCGACCGCAACAGCCATAATCCCGCCGCCACCGCCGCCGCCCAGGTGAGTGAGACAAGCGCTAGTTGCGTGATGTCCGCCATCCTGCTCACGCGCCCTGCGGCGAGAGGAATCGCTTTCGCCACTTCAAAACTGATGCCGCCCGCCACCACCGCAGTCAGAAAAGCCTTGCCCAATTCTCCCCAGCGCAACTCACCGATCCGAACCAGCTTCTTGTAATGCAACAACGCGGCAAGTGCGATCAGATTAATCCCGATCCCTATGTCCGACGCCCACGCCAGGCCGACAACGCCGAACGTATGAAACAAGAATGAGTAGACCGGCAGCGACGCGAGTGTGATCACGCTGACGGCGACCATGGGCGTAAATGTATCGCCGGCGGCATAGAACGCTCGCGCGTAC
>DATHMS010000115.1:0-2380 GCA_035486795.1 Candidatus Sulfotelmatobacter sp.
CGACGGAGAGATCGCGGGCGATCCGGGCACGCTGCTGGCGGTGCAGAAGGGAGGACTCATTGCCGTGCCCTGGAGGGCGGTCGCGCTGTGTCCGGCAAAATTTGAAGACAACGTGCTGCATCTCTCCACCGGTTTCTGCGCGGGCATGATGCAGAACGTTTCCGGGTATTTCAAGAAGGGCGCGAAAGTTTACCCACTGAAGATCGACGTCAACGTGGGCAAAGAGAAGATATCGTTTCAGGTGGTTGGGTGTAAGGTTTGCAATCACTCCGATCAACCGTTTCCGTTCAAGGCCGAAGTGGTGTTCGACTTCGCAAAAGGATATTTGGAGAAAGCCGCCGCGAGCGAAGTGGAAGATACCATCGGGCAGGTTTTTACCATTACTACGAATGACGATCAGCAGGCCGGGAGCGGGGACGCTCAACCCGGGGCTGATCAGCAATCTTCTCAGCAGCCCGCGCAGGAGGCGCAACCAGCTCAGCAACAGCAACAGGAGCCGGCCACCGTGCAGTTGGGGATGACGACCGATCAGGTGCAGTCGGTGCTGGGCAAGCCCGACAAAATGTTTAACGTCGGCGCCAAGCAGATTTACGTCTACAAAGACGTGAAGGTGACGTTTCAAAACGGCCAGGTTTCCGACGTGCAATAGATGTGCGATGGCCTGCGATAGAGACGTACAGTAGGCAAGTCGGGATGTGGAGATGCGCATGAAGTGGATGTGGCTGGTTGGGGTTGCCGGAGGCATTCTGGTTTGCGCGCTTCTGGCCCAGCCCCAGGCCGTGCCGCTGAGTGCCTCGCCAAAAGCTACCCCGGCCGTTCGCGAAATTCAGATTTCCTCGACGCGGGTCAACCATGGCGGGGCTATGCGGCGGAGTCCCGCACAGCCAGGAGCGGAACCGGACAAGACCTTTCTGGAAATTAGCCGCAACGGTGACGGCTACCACCTGGGTGACGCGGTTATCGATGCCAACCTGGTGGGTGCTCTGGCGAACGCGCTGCGAGCACCAGTGAATCCTGAGCCAACGCGAGAGGACTTGGGATTTACGCCTGCATGGCTCAAAGCCAATGCGTCTTCCCTGGGCCAAAGTTTCGCTGCATCAACTTTTATCGGCGGTAAGCCGATTCACCAATCTGCGTTTGAATTAGCCTTCGCCGATCCTGCGGCAGTGGACAAGGCGATTCTGCTGCTGTTTCAGCCTCGCCGCTGCGTCGACTGCGATCGCTTCACCCAGTCAGTCGAAATCTCCATTGAATTCGATGACGGCACGCGGGTCGCGGCGAGGACATCGTCAGAATTCCCTTACATGCTGCCGTGGCATATGCAGAGCGACGGCAAAGATACAGTCGCATATAACGCGGACATCTCGCGCGCGATCGCCGGTCTCATGCCGGAGAAATCGGCCAACCGCTCCCGGCTCGCAGGGGAACGTCTCGCAACCCAGCTGGGACAGATTTTGTTGACGCAGGAAGAGCATGAGGTGCGGTTGCAGGAGGTTGAAAGCCAGACCGGCGGAACGCTGAGCGGACTGCGATCCAGATATAGCGTCGAATCGGCAAGCATCGGCAACTACGGAGACCCGGTGTTGCGCAAGCCTGAGGATGAAAATGCGGCCGATGAGCGGACCCTCGATTTGCATCTCCAGGCGTCCTCCGACCTATCTCACAATTTCTTCTCTGACGAAGTGTTTCTGCGGTACGTAAACGGGAATGTCGTCGACGCAGACAAGTTTCTCGAGAACGCGCCGCGATACGAAAAGCTGGTTTTGTCTGTACCGTGGCTGAGTCGATTCGCGCAGGACCAGAGCCGCAAAGTGCTGATGAGGCTTTCCTTCGTGGGCGGTTCTTCTTTCAGCGACGCCGAGATGAAGGTGTTTGCCGCGGATATGCATGCCATCGGGCGGGACCAACTGATTCCCAAGGTCGAAGCCGCGAAGAACCAGATCGCCGCGCTGATCGTTGGCTACGGAGCAGAGGAATCAGATTGGCTGGTTTTTCCGGACGGGCACATGTTGCTGTGGCGCTATTGGCAGACGCCCGTGTATGGCAAGCCAAGCCTGCTCAAGTGGTCGAGTTCGCCTCCGGATAAGAAACCGTGTGCGAAACTTGGGAACAATTTCGTGGGCTGCGTGGGGATGGAGATTTCCGCGGAAGGCAACGTGGAGCCTTTTCAATCGGCTCGCAAGGATTAGCGTGATGGTTTTCGTGCCTCTGCCCCAGACTATTGGCGGCGGGCAAATTCAAGCAACGCAAGCACTTTGCTCCAGCGACATAGTACCTCCGTACCGTGCCTAGTACTTCAGTTACCGGTATCGAAGTGACCAGCCGCGTCTCCTACCAGAAATACAACTAATAGTGCTCTTGTTGGAGTAGGCCACAATAT